>JAHRAL010000088.1 GCA_020027325.1 Cenarchaeum sp.
TCAATGCCAGTAGAAACATACTGGCCAAAGGGGCAATGTTCGCCCCGGCTCGGCACGCAGGTGAAGCGATGGTGGGGTGCGCGGTCACTTCTAGTCGATGCGTGTCAGTTCCTAACACCCGTTAGTGGACAGATACAATACCTAGATAGATAAATAGGCACGTCCCATTATCGCACGGTATGGCGGACATGACCGTGGTAAAGTTTTCGTTCGAGGGTGAGCGCTTTGAGGTGCTCGTCAAGCCCGACCCCGCACTGGATTTCAGGATGGGCAAAAAAAAGGACATCTCAGGCGTCCTAATGTCTGATGAGATATACTCGGACGCAAAGCGCGGGACGCGGGCATCAACGGACAAGATCCTAAAGGCGTTCAAGACCGAAGATCCGGCAGAGGTGGCAGCGCACATACTGATGCACGGCGACCTCGGGCTCACCACTGACCAGCGGCGCAAGATGGTAGATGAAAAGCGCAAGCAGATAGTAGACGGGATTGCGCGCACGTACGTCGATCCGCGCTCGCACCTCCCGCACCCGCCGGTGCGCATCATGCAGGCCATGAAGGATGCGCGGATCACAGTTGATGCGCAAAAGCCGGTCTCTGAGCAGATTGCCAGGGTCGTAGACGAGCTGCGCAGCGTCATACCGCTAAAGTCCGAGACGATGACCCTGCACATCACCGTCCCCGCACAGTATGCAGCACAGTCATATTCGGTCCTAAAGTCCGTCGGCACGCTAAAGGGCGAGGAATGGCTTTCAAACGGCTCGCTTAGTGCAAGACTTGAAATACCAGCCGCATTGCGTCCCGACGTATTGGATAGAATTGCGTCCATAACCAAGGGAACCGCGAGCGCAGAGGTCGAGCAATGACCCAGAACGGAATGCCAAACATGGTAATGCCCGGCGACGTCATAACGCGTGAGGCGCGCCGTGCAGGCCAGAACGTGGTGCTCAAAGGAGACATGCTCGTGTCCTCAAAGGTGGGCCGCGTCAGCGTTACAGACGACACTGTAAGCGTAATCGGGCTTGCCGGCAAGTACGTCCCGCACATTGACGACCTGGTTATCGGCAAGGTCATATCGCACTCGGGTCAGGCCTGGGAGCTGGACATAAACTCGGCATACGTGGGATTCCTGCTTGCAACAGACGTCTTTGGGCGCGACTTTGCATCACATGCCGACGAGCTTTCATCAAAGCTCGGCATGGGGGATCTGGTGGCAGCACGCGTGGCCAACTTTGATCGAACCCGCGACCCGCTGCTGACCATTGATGACCGCGACCTGGGCAAGATTGACTCGGGCGTCCTAGTCAGGATTGCGCCAGGCAAGATTGCAAGCCTCATTGGCCGGCAGGGCAGCATGGTTCAGACTATAGAAAAGGCGACCAATGCGGCATTCACCATAGGCCAGAACGGGCTAGTCGTCATATCGTGCGAGGGCCCTGAGGAGTTATTAAGGGCAAAAAAGGCCATCGGCGTGATTGAACGAGAAGCGTATTTGCCAGGATTGCTTGACAAGGTCACGGCATCACTTGGATCAGGAAGTCGATAATACATGGGCGGGAGAGAATCAGACCTCGTACTGTTAAACTCTGATGGAATCCGGTGCGACGGCCGCAAGATAGACGAGCCGCGCCGCATATCCATAAAGGCCGGCGTCCTCAACAACGCAAACGGCTCGGCATACATCGAGTTTGGCGACAACAAGATACTGGCAGGAGTCTTTGGACCACGCGACGTCCATCCAAAGCACCAGTCCGATTCAAACACGGGGATACTCCGCGTCAGGTACCACATGCAGCCCTACTCTGTCCCAGAGCGCAAGCGCCCCGCACCATCACGGCGCGAGATCGAGATATCAAAGGTGATAAAAGAGGCACTCCTCCCGGCAGTAATCCTCGAGTCCTTTCCGCGCACGGCAGTCGACGTCTATATCGAGATACTCCAGGCCGACGGCGGCTCGCGGTGTGCCGCACTAGACGTGGCAGCAGTCGCGCTAGCCGATGCGGGGATTCCGATGCGCGACATGGTTTCGGCATGTGCGGCAGGCAAGGTGGCAGACACCATCGTGCTTGACATCAACAACGAGGAGGACCAGGCAGGCCAGGCAGACATGCCGATTGCAGTAATGCCAAACTCTGGGCAGATTACGCTGCTCCAGCTGGACGGGATTCTCTCCACGTCCGAGTACAAGAAATGCATAGAGACCGGCCTTGTCGGATGCAAGCTCGTCTATGAGCTGCAAAAGAAAGCGCTCAAAGAGAGATACTTTGGGGGGCAGGGATCATAATGGGCACGGTCTCGATACTAGACGGCCTAGAGCGCAAGCTCATAACGGACTCGCTTGATGCGGGCCGGCGCGCAGACGGGCGCGCACTAGACGAGCCGCGCAAGATTACCATAGAGACCGGCACGATACCAAAGGCAGAAGGGTCTGCACGCGTGCGCCTCGGCAAGACCGAAGTCGTCACGGGCGTAAAAGTAAACCCGAGCACGCCGTTTCCAGACACCGGGGACAAGGGCGCCCTCATCTGCACTGCCGAGATTGCACCCCTGGCACACCCCGATGCCGAGACCGGCCCGCCAAGCGAGGGCGTAATCGAGCTCGCGCGCGTCGTTGACCGCGGCATACGCGAGAGCCACATGATCGACATGTCAAAGCTGGTCATACAGCGCGACGTCTCAGTCGTAGGCGTCTTTGCAGACAATGCGGTGCTAGATGACTGTGGCAACCTCTTTGATGCGTGCTCTTATGCGTCGTGTGCTGCAATCCTTGATGCAAAGATGCCGACATGGGAGATGGTCGACGGTGCGCCAAAGATGGTCGAGGGCGCCTCGTCAGAGCTGCCCATAAGCACGATACCCGTATCAGTCACGATGGGGCGCATTGGCCGCCACATTATCGTCGACCCCGATGCCACAGAGTGGATGTGCATGGATGCACGGATTACCATAACGACGAACTCGGATGGAAACATTTGTGCGCTCCAAAAGGGCGGCCGCGAGGGCTTTAGCTTTGAGCAGCTGGCCTCGTGCGCAGACACTGCAATCGCAGTCGGTGCCAAGATTCGCAGCACCATCGAGTCCTCCAAGCAGAGATCTTGAGGTGCGCGGGATGGCCAAAAAGAAAAAATCACTGACCGGCCTTGGAACCCGCTATGGAATAAAGCCGCGCAAACAGTATACAAAGATCCACTTTACGCTAAAGCAAAAGCGCACGTGCCCAGAGTGCGGGGCAAAGCGCCTTGGCCGCGAGGTAATCGGGATCTGGGCGTGTGCAAAATGCGGCTACAAGGTGGCCGGAACCGCGTACAATGTATCGCTCTAGTGCAGAGCTGAGAGTCGGCGCAGGCGATCTGGCAGACTCGATTGCAGCGGCGATTGCCGACGAGTACAGGCCGTCTAGACAGTCTACGACCCGCGTGTCCTCAAAAGACGGCACCGTCTCTGTTGACTTTGTACCCCAGGATATTGTTCACCTGCGTGCGGCCCTCAACTCTACGCTCCGCCTGATCCAGGCAAGCCACGACTCGCTAGAGGCCACAAGGTCCGAGTAGCCATACATGGAGCAATACCCATAGGGATTTTTCAAAGCTGGACACCATCACAACTGTTGGCGGTTTTTAGTGGGTGGAAGCAATATGAACTTAAATGTCAGTTTGTCCATTTTCAAGCAATGATCGTGAGAAATCTAATAATTACCATATTGCTTGTCGGAGTCTTTTCTCTGTTGGGCGCAAGCCTTGCACATGTTTATTTTGATCAGCCACCTACTCAACCAATTAATACTATAGCGCATTATGAGGACGTTAAAGAAAGAATCCAAAACGACATTAAAGTGCAAGAAAAAATCATAGATAGCGAGTATCAACAACCACACAAATTAGAACATGCAAGTAATGAAATCAAAAGGTTGAGCAAAGCCGCAGAGCTGGCAGATCTAAGAATTAAAATGATAGAAGATCCGGCCAATTCCGACAAATACGACAAGAGGGTAATGGAGATCTTTGATGAATTGGAGGCACTCTATGGACCCGGACAACCGGCGATACCATTACCATAAAGGACGCGGATTGCATCGACTATA
>JAHRAL010000028.1 GCA_020027325.1 Cenarchaeum sp.
GGGGGTCTTGCCCAGTATCCAATGAGGTTTGTACGAATAGTTTACGCCAGAGTTTAGGTGATTATGGTAATATCGTCCGGAAGCGGCGAGATTCTTTTTGGTGGATCGCCGGGCTTTGTGCATCTCTTGTACTCTTTCTCGTACTCTAGGACCATCTGTTTGCCCTCCTCCGGCAGGTTGTCAAAAGGCACTCCGTATCGGCATGCACAAAACAGCTCTGTCGGTGTAAAGTACTCGTTTTTGAAGTTTTTTGAAAACGTGTTCTTTATGACACTGTCATCTAATTTTGATCGTGACTGCTGTCCTGTCCGGGTTGATTTGGATGGTGTATTCTTGCTCATACCTTTTACCCGTTCTGTTATCCTGAAATCACGCCTCATGTCAACACGACCCAAAACTCATCGCCACCTCCCTACTCTCCCCGGACTCGTCTAGCCAGAATGCGCGCATCTTGCCGTCGCGCACGGAATGTATGGCCCACACGACCGGGTTTGCTGCCATGTACTTTAGGTCTGTATGCGAGGGCCGGGCCTCTGAATCCGGGTGGCTGTGAAATATGCCGACAATGTCGTCGCCTGTGCTCTGGGCTATCTTGTAGCCGGATATAAGCTCGTCTGCTGCTATGCTGAACTGGACCTTTGGATTCTTGTCGACGTTTTTTGCAAGAATGATATCTGTCACCGTGGCACCCCCACCCTCCTGCTTTCCGACAAGCAGCGCGCACGACTCTTCTGGTGCGCACTGTTCTGCAAGCTCGACGAGCGCATCATAATACACCTGTGGCATGGAAATTGACTTCATTTCAGAACGGCTGTCTTACGCAGTTTTATTTTACTCTACGGCTCTATGACCGTAAAGGTCGAGTTCATCCAGGGGTGGACTATGCACGTATAGTCATACTCTCCTGCGCCGAGCTCGCCTGTGTTGATGGTGTATGTCTCATCGGCCTGCAAGAGCCCAGAGTCAAAGGTCTCCCCAAAGTCACCGCTACTAGTGGCCGTGTGGACCACAATGTCATTGTTGGTCCACTTTATGACGTGGCCCAGCTCTACCTCTGCTGTGTCGGGATCATAGTCCGGCGCATCCGGCGTCGCCGAGCCCACTAGTATCGAAATTTCAAACACGGGTGCATCGGCTGGAACAGCAGCTGCCGCATCCTCCATTGCAGCTTCGTCCTGCACTGCTGCCTCTTCGTCAATGATGTACGTGTCAGGCGAGACCAGCCCGAACCCGACAAAGGCGATAATGCCGGCGCCTGCGGCCATTGCAAATATCAAACCTATGGGCTTTGCATATACTGGCATCTTTGTAATGACGTACGCAAGTACAATGGCTGGAAACGCGATTGCAATCAAGACACCGGCAAACGTCGCAACCGTGCTTACCGTGTTGTATGTGAATGCAAACATGCCAAACGCAAGCGATATTGATGCGACGACGAGGACCGTCGCCTTTGCCCTGTTGCTAGTCGAGACTCCGCCTTCGAGGATGCCGGCGGCCAGTATTATGAGCCCGATGAACATTGTAAGGCCGGTGAGTGCGTGCATCCCATCAATGAATGTGTGCGCTATTCCTGCATACGAGATTGTGACGCCTGCAAGGCCGATTGACGTCAGCCCCATTCCCGGCATCATCAGATCCCAATTGCTCATCTCTGAGCTGCGTGGCTTTTGATAACATACTTAATCCTTTTGAAGAAATGTGGATAGTTGGCGTATCCGGGGATCAAGTCCGATTTTCGAGTATGCCGTTAAACGCCGTCTCTTGATTACCTATGCCCTCTAGAACCATGACCTGCATGTGAACCAGCAAGGGCTTCCATTTCTGTTGCCTTTGCCGATTATGAGCCCGATCCGTCGCCTGCCCCGCATACTTTGATAATGTGTTTCAGGTACGCTGTAGCCGGTATGGCGTTGTGTATTGATATGACTACTCTGCCTTTGAATATGGGCATATGTTCGTGCATTGTACGCCGGTTCCGGGTACGGGATACTTTTCAGGGCAGCGCGCTGAAAATACCAAAGACATTAAATCATCGTGCGCGCAGGGATTCGCAAAGTTGAAGCTCAAAGCTGTTCTAGAGATCTCCAAGCCGCGCATTGTCGTACTGCTTGTCTTTACCGCAATCACGTCAATGTATGCGGCAACCAAGCTTGGAACACCGGCAGTCGATATAGGCATCATGGCATATATCCACATCATTATTGCCGGCGGGCTGGCATCAGCTGGATCGAGCGCACTCAACCACTATTACGACCGCGACATTGACTCTGTAATGGAGCGCACAAGCACACGCCCGATACCATCTGGAGATATATCTGCAAACACTACTCTACTTTACGGCTTGGCCCTCAGCTGCATCTCTGTGGTATATGCCGCCGTTGCACTAAATCCAATCTCTGCATTCTTTGTTGCATTGGGAATATTCTTTTACGTCATCATATACACCGTCTGGCTAAAGCGACTCAATGCAAGCAATATCGTCATAGGCGGGTTTGCCGGAAGCTGCGCTGCAATGGCAGGATGGGCCGGGACAACGGGCACTATGGATCTATTGGGGTTCCTTGTGGGGTTTCTAGTCTTTGTGTGGACGCCGTCGCACTTTTGGTGCCTTGCCATGAAGATGAGAGACGATTATGCATCCGTGCGTGTCCCGATGCTCCCTGTCAGCATTGGAATGCACAAGACATCCTATTACATCCTGGCAAACACTGCCATACTCTTGCCCTACTCGCTTGCACTGTATGCGGCAGGACTCGGCCTAGTATACATGGCAATTGCCGCAGTCTCTGGCGGGCTGATGCTCGTATACCACTACCGCCTTACCCGTGATCCCACGCCAGAGTTTGCATGGAAGGCATACAAGGTGACTGCACCCTATCTTGCGATAATATTTGTCGCAGTAGCCCTAGATGCCGCATTTCACTATAGGTTTTGATCAGAGGCGCCCGGAAAGCTTGCCTCATAGTCGTGCTCGTGCGCTAGGGCGTCCACGTCGTCCTCTTTTTCTGGCTTTGCAGTAACCTCTATCCTTCTTGTACCCTTTGCCAAAAGCGAGACGCTGACTAGCCCCAGAATCTCCAGATCCAAGAGCGCCTTTTCGATGAGCGGCTGCGTGGCCTCGGCCTCGTCGGCGGCCAGCATCTTTGCCAGCTCGGCGTCTGTGAGCGAGCCGTGCGTGGTGACCTTGTCTAGTATGCGGTTTCGCAGGGGCGGGGACATTCTAACCGTAAATCTCCCTGCCGTCCGTGCTCGGGATCACGTTGATCAGCCTGTCGCGTATCATCTCATACCACTTGCTGACATCCCCCGTCACTGAACCATGCACGTGCTTTATCGCAGCAGCAAAGTCCTCATTGTTGATCTTTTTGGACTTGCGGTGGATTGCAGATACTGCTGCACCCCTGCACAGTGCGACCAAGTCGGCTCCGGAGCAGTTTTGCGTCAATACTGCGACCTCGCGCATGTTGACGCCGTCATCAAGCGGCATCTTTTTTGAGAGTGCGTCTAGTATCTCGAGCCTGCCGGCCTCGTCCGGCGCCTGGGTGTATATCGAGAGATCCAGCCGTCCGGTACGCAAAAGCGAGCCATCCAGCAGGTCCGGCCGGCTGGTTATGCCCACTACCACGACGTTTGTAGTGACGCTGTCCTCTATCTCTGTCAAGAGCTGGCTCAGAATGGTGTCGCCATACCCCGAATCGTTTCCGTCCCTGTTGCGCGCAAGCGCGTCTAGCTCGTCTAGTATGATGACGCACGGTGCAGAAGCTACTGCCTTGCGGAATATCTCGCGGATTGCCTTTTCGGACTCGCCGATCCATTTTGAGAGGATTTCGGGCCCCTTTACTATGATCATGTTGGCCCCGCTCTCAGAGGCCAGCGCACGCGCAAGCATTGTCTTGCCGCACCCCGGGGGGCCATAGATCAGCACCCCGTGCGGCGGCCTGACGCCCATTTTTGTAAACTTTGCAGAGTCGTTCATTGCAAGTATGACATTGTCCTTTAGCGCCTTTTTTGCCTCGTCAAGACCACCGACATCGCTCCACCATATCTTTGGGCGCTCTACGTAAAACTCTCGCATCGCAGTAGGCACCACCTCGCGCATTGCCTCGTAAAAGTCGATAATCTTTACGCGCATTGACTGGAGGACCGACGAGGGTATGCACTCTGTCTCGAGATCAATCTCGGGCAGGTACCTGCGTATTGCCTTCATTGCGGCCTCGCGGCACAGGGACTTGATATCTGCGCCCGTGTATCCGTGGAGCACCGATGCCATCTCTGCCATGTCAAACTCTGAATCTATGGGCATGCCCCGCGTGTATATCTGGAGTATCTCTAGGCGCCCGTCCTCGTTTGGAACCGATATCTCTACCTCGCGGTCAAACCTGCCGGGCCGCCTGAGTGCCTGATCCACGCTGTCCCTGCGGTTAGTCGCCCCCAAAATTATGACGTTTCCCCTGTCTGTCAGCCCGTCCATTAGTGCCAAGAGCTGGGCCACGACGCGCTTTTCTACGTCGCCATAGACGTCCTCGCGCTTTGGTGCGATTGCGTCAATCTCGTCGATAAATATTATCGACGGCGAGTTGTCCTTTGCCTCTTTGAAAATGTCGCGCAGGCGCGCCTCTGTCTCGCCATAGTACTTGTTCATAATTTCCGGGCCGTTTATGAGGTACATGTTGGCATCCGATTCGCTTGCCAAAACCTTTGCAATGAGCGTCTTGCCGCACCCCGGCGGGCCGTACAGCAGTATTCCGCTGTGCGCCTCGACGCCCAGGCGTACAAAGAGTTCCGGGTGGCGCAGCGGGAGCTCTACTATCTCGCGCATTGCCTTTATCTTTAGCCGGAGCCCGCCGACCTCTTCGTACGTGACGCGGAGTTTCTTGTCCTTTGTGGCCTCTGTCGATATTGCAAGCGACGTGGAAGGATCGACTTCGACTATTCCACGCGGGGTCACCTTGCTTACGCGGAACGCCATCGAGTTTCCCAGTATTATAACTGAAATCTCGTCACCGTTGACTAGCGGCATCCCCTTTATGCGGTTCTTTACAAAGTCGGTAAACTCGTCGTCCATCGTTATCACATCGTTGACCGGCACCAGGACAATCGAGCGTGCGGGCTTTGTCGTGGCCTTGCGCACCTTTACTATCTCGCTGCTCGACGCACCGACGTTTTTCCGCATCTGCCCGTCGATGCGGATTACCTCTGGTGACTTTTCATTCTCGTCGGCAGGCCACGCAATTGCACAGCTCGTCTTGGTCGCACTCAGCTCTATGAACTCGCCAGGCGTTATCCCGAGATGATCCATCGCATCGGGGCCGATTCTTGCGCGCTTTTTGCCCACGTCGCGCTGCTTTGCCTCCTCTATCCTCATAGAGAGCGATTCGTCATTCTTGCGCGCCAAACCCGTTCCACCCTACATCTCGACGGACGTCCGGCTCATGTTTAGCACCTCAAACTCGCTGACGCCCTCGACTGACCGTACTGCCCCCTCTAGTGCGTCCATCTGCCCCTCCTTGTCGGTGCAGACAAACTCGCCTCGCAGAGCATAGAGGCCAAACGCTATTGGCTCCTTTGCATGGCGCTTTAGCGTAATCCCGTCCGGTAGTGCACAGCGGATGCTCTCGGCAAGCTTGTCTAGATCCACCTCGATCCCAGTCGGGAGCACCTTTGTGATTAGGAGCAGCTCTGCCATGGTCTCAGGGCCCCTCAAAGCCGCACGCGACGCACTTGTATGTCGTGGCCGACTCGCGGCAGCTCTCGCACCGCCATATCCACGAGGACTCGTTGCCGCACTCGGGGCAGTTGAACTTTACGCACTTGTCGTTTGGCATTATGTGCCTGTGGCAACAACTGCATACGGGCAATGATAACGATGACACGGCAGACCGGCTTGCCCGTGTGGATTTATACCTTGCCTACGCCAGTCATTAGGCGCGCAATATCGGACATTGGGAGCCTCCGTGCAAGCCTCATCGTGCCGTATGCGCCGAGCATCTTTACTATCGAGGATACGTGAAAGTCAAATGTGCCGTCTTTGGATATTTCCGAGGCGATCTTGGGGGTCACGGCGCCGACCAGCTCGTCAATTGTACCATTGTCGAGTCTTGCAAGGAGCCTCCTTGCTGCAAGCTGCCTTGTAAACTCTGCGCCAAACTTTGCATTCCACGACCTTGGATACGACTCTAATGCCGCCTTGTCCCCGGACTCGAGATAGTCCGATATTGCCGCGCCTGCCATGATTCCGCCCATGCCGCACGAAAATATCCCGCCCGCCGTTGTGGGCTTTGACTGGCCCGCCGCATCGCCGACTGTGACTGTCATGCCATCGACCAGCTTTGCAGCACACCCCCCGACCCAGATTGGCGCGTTTATGCGCCTCGTCTCCGAATACCTGCCGCGTGACTCTAGCAGGTCATGGAGTGCCTGTGATGCATTGATCTCAGCACCTGCAACGCCCACCTTGCCGCGCCCGTCCTCTGACGCAATTGACCACGCAAAAAACCCCGGATACTTGACAGCATCCAGATGCACCTCCACGCACCCCTCCTTTATCCAGTCCGCAGATACCTCGGACTGTGCCGAGACCAGTACGCCGCTGCGCATCTTTTTCATTATCAGCGATGTCACGCCCGTTGCGTCCACCAGTATATCGCATTCAATGTCCCCGAAACTGGTCTTGGCAACTCTGCCCCCAAACCTTTTGAATTCTGACCTGGTGCGGATGTGTGCGCCTGCATCGTGGGCCTGGCGTGCTGCCTGCTTGTCAAGTTCGCGGCGGTCGACTTCGACAATGTCGCAAGGACCAGAATCAATCTCAAAACTGCCGCCATTAGGCGAGTACAATGCCGCACGATGTATCCTGCCTCGCACATGGCGCGATGACGGGCCTATGTCGAGCTCGTCCAGCCCTGACCTGCTGACCAGTCCACCGCAGTGCTCTGGCGTTCCAATCTCGTGGCCCTTTTCTAGCACCAGCACGCTGTGGCCGCGGCGGGCCAGCTCGCGCGCACACAAGAGGCCCGCTATGCTCCCACCGGCAATTACTGCGTCATATCTCATGCACCGGATCATTTGTGCAATTATTTAATCCAACTTGCACAACACGTGTGCCTGCATACCCAAGAGATTTAACCGCGCCAGTGTGCCCAGTCCGTGTGATGAGATCCGATGCCGGCGTGATGCAATGCGTGTCGTCGTTCTTTGAATCAGGCAAGGCCGGCGACTTTGCTGCCATGAAGGAGTTACTGGTCGATGGTCCCGAATTTTCGTGCTTTGGTGATGTCCCGCCGTTTGGAATGCACGATGCACAGACCACGGTCGTACTAGAGGAGATGCGCCTTTCTGCCATATCTGATTATGACTATAAAATCAGTGAGGAGCGCGTGTCTGTCACGGGTGACTCGGCCGTGGCCGCATTCAAGCTCCGCCAGACCGGGATGCTAGTCGATAACAAGACGTTTAGCGGCAAGATCCTAGACACAGAGTCGCGTGCCACGTTTGTGCTCGTGTGGCGCGATGCGTGGAAGATTGTCCACATACACATCTCGCAGGTCATGCAATGAGCGGGCGCAGTTGCAAAACAGGCGACCTTGTGCCGTGCCTGAATCAAGACCCTGACCGTGATTAGTCAAAAAACCAACGTATGTGGCTGTGTCAAAAAAGGACGGTGATTTTACCACGGCAGACATGTCTTGAATTTTTGGGATCGAGCTCTTCTCCCTCCTTTACGAAGCTGATTGACCCCCTGGGCTCTACCATCGAGTATATGGGGTGCTTGTCTGATCCCCACAGCTTTCGAAGGTATGCCTGTCTCTTTGCCTTCTCGTCGTCTAGACCATTCTCCTTTGCCTTCTCGTCGTCCTGACTGTTTTCCATACACGTTGTTATACACTCGGAGATTAACACCCTACCGTTCATGACAAATCCGAGGGTGCCTGAAGCAGGGCCTTATCTGTAAATAGTCACAAACCAACGTATACGGCAGCTCGTGTCAAAATCTTGATCTAGAAAATATCGCTAGTGTGAAAAAGGGGCTGGTGACCTTACCAAGGCAGATACGTTTTGAATCTTTTAGGATCGATCTCCTCACCCTTCTTTACAAATCCAATTACTCCTCTAGGCTCGACCATCGAGAATATGGGGTGCTTGTCTGATCCCCACAGCTTTCGAAGGTATGCCTGTCTCTTTGCCTTCTCGTCGTCTAGGCCATTCTCCTTTGCCTTCTCGTCGTCTAGGCCATTCTCCTTTGCCTTCTCGTCGTCTTGACTGCTTTCCATACATATTGTTATGAACTTGGAGATTAAAACCCTGCCGATCCTAGCAAATCCGTGGTGGTGCCTGAATCACGGCCCTAACCATGAACAGTCAAAAAACCGACGTATGCGGTATGCTTGTACAAATATCCAAGCATGGAAAATATCCCGAATGTGGAAAAATGGATGATGGACTTACCACGGCAGATACGTTTTGAATTTCTTGGGATCGATCTTCTCACCCTTCTTTCTGAACCCTGCTGACCCCCTGAACTCTATCATCGAGTATATGGGGTGGCTGTCTGATCCCCACAGCTTTAGGAGGTCTGCCCATTTGCTTGCCTTCTCATCATCTTGGTTGATTTCCTTTGCCTTCGTGTCCCCCTGACCGCTTTCCATGCATATTGTTGCACACTCGGGGATTAAAACCCTGTCGTTCATGACACATCTGTAGGGGTGCATGAATCAAGGCCCTGACCGTAAATAACCAAAAACTAACGTATGCGGTCGCCTACACAAAAATCAAAACACGGAAAATACCACGAGAATGAAAAAAGTGGTGGTGGTCTCACCAAGGTAGAAATGTTTTGAATTTTATGGGATCTGTCTTCGCGCCCTTCTTTCTGAACCCTACTGATCCACTGAACTCTATCATCGAGTATATGGGATGCGAGTCTGATCCCCATAGCTTTCGAATGTCTGATACTTCCTTTGGCTTCTTGTCATCTTGACTGCTTTCCATGCATATTGTTATGCCCTCGGAGATTAAAACCCTTCCGATCCTGACGAATCCGTTGGCAACCTAGCCTAGAGCTATGTGTCCAATGCCCAGCAGTGCCGCTCCTAAGGAGATGGGGATCCAGTACATTCTTGCATATCTGGCCCTTACGTAGCTGTTGCTGGCAAGCTGTGGAAGGATCAGCGAACCGCCTATGGTGAACAGACCTATTTCGATTCCTCGTGAGAACATGGTCGAATCAATGGATGGAATTAAAAGTGACAATACCCATGATGCCAGCGTAGTGCCCGCTATCGAAGTGAGCGTGACAAGGCCTATCTTGGTAGGCGTGGCTGCAACTGGCGTGGGGCTGAACGAATATCTGACTTCCATCAGACCATTGAATTCGGACACCTGCCTAAATTCAATTGAATTGTGCGCGGTAATCTTTTGGATCTGTTTTGGTGTACCGCTTATCAGCATTATCTTATTGCCGTCATTGAGATAATACCTCTCCTTTCCAAAGCGGAATCCTGGTGGAGAGAACAGTGTATAATACAGCGGATACTCTTTCTGTCTTATCCATGTGATTAGTTCAGGCCGAGGGTCCGCCACAGGGGGCAAATATGTTATGGTAAACACTCTAGACTCATCTTTTTTCATGGCCCTATCCTGAGGTATCTGAATCCACACAGGATGTAGGTTTTTGGCATCGATCTCTGATTTCATATCGCGTAGTACTGACCTCCACACGTCTGAATCGTGCATATAATCAAGAATCAGATTTTTGGCAAACTCGTCAGGCATGACTGGCATGTTGACACCCGCACCATCAACCACCTTGAGGTTTGAAAATTTCTCATCCAGCAGGAATATGACGTTTCGCTGTCCGTCCACGGCAGATCTTATCGTGCATTCGAACTCTACACTTGTCCTCCTGTCGGGTTCGTGTGATACTGACAACCTCTGCTTTAGCATTCTCAGGTTACTGAATGATTCCAACGTACATAGTCATCCGTTATTGATATACAACTGTTTGGTTTTAACAAACATTGACCACGGATCGATGCCAAATCAATCCTCAAAGCATGCTTTGAGACGACAAAACTCGGAACTTGCGGTATTGAGTACGTGCCGGACTATACGCAGCGCAGACATGCACCTCACAGAACCATAAAACCACACAGGTTCTTGACTTTGAGTATCTAGGGACTCTTGCAGTGGCATTCGTATGCAAGATGCCCTTCGAGGGGGGAACCGATCATAGACGGGTAGACTGCGGGAGCACAATGTCTGCCAAAAAAGAGGACAAATTTCGGGATGGTGCAACTGTGCCTAGAATCGGGATAAGCTTAAAAAGAGTACTCGGGGCGTGCGTGTCTCAGAATGGCTCACAGGAGCATACTACGGAGGCTACGTCAGGAAAAGACCAATTACCGCAAGCGCAGGGCAATGCTGATGAACAAGACCCCATTCATCACGGTCAACATTACAAACGAGAACGCCCACGTCCAGGTCCACAGGCCCGAGATGAAGGGAGATATTGTGATCGCGTCTGCGCACTCGGGATATCTGGCATCAAAGGGCTGGAAGGGCTCGCGCAAGAACGTGCCCGCATCATACATCGTCGGCTATCTGGCAGGCAAAAAGGCCGCCGCCAGCGGGACCAAGTCTGCAATACTATACAGCGGCACAAAGCATTACACACAGAGAATGTCTGCTGCACTAAAGGGGCTAGTCGATGCCGGACTAGACGTCCCGTCATCGCCAGAGACATTTCCGCCGCAGGAGAGACTCGACGGCAACCACCTGACCGTAAAAAACGACGTTGCCGGCATAAAGTCAATGATAGACTCCGAGGTTGCATGAAAACATGTCCCGGCCCCCACAGCAAAGACGAAACCGCGAAGAAGAGGCTCCGTGGATTCCACAGACAGAGCTAGGACACAGGGTGGCAGCCGGCGAGGTCACATCAATGAACGAGATACTCGAAAACGGCTCGCGCATACAAGAGGCCGGAATCATAAAAAAACTCTTAACCGATCTAGAGACCGAGGTGGTAAGTGTCGGGATGATACAGAAAATGACTGCAAACGGACAGTCTACCAGGTTCCGCGCCATTGTGGCCGCCGGCAACTCCAACGGTTGGCTTGGAATCGGGCAGGGAAAGTCGCGCCAAATCCGCGTTGCAATAGAAAAGGCGACAAACCACGCATACCTCAACGTCAATCCGATAAAGCTTGGATGCGGTAGCTGGGAGTGCAAGTGCGACCAAAAGCATTCCATACCCTTCAAGGTGCGCGGCAGGGGCGGCAGCGTGACAATCGAGATATTTCCCGCACCCCGGGGACTTGGCCTTGTTGCAGGCGGAAAGATACGCCGCCTCTTGGAGCTTGCGGGCCTAAAGGACGCATGGACGTCTGCCAAGGGTTCTACTACTACAATGTCTTCGACATCCACCGCACTGTTAGAGTGCTTGAGGCAGACGTTTAGTCAGGGTTGATGGTTGGCAGTGAGCGGCGCATACCTAGTAGTCAGAATAAAGGGACAGGCAGACGTACCCCACTGGGCCTCGCGCACCCTGGAGCTGCTGCGCCTCGAGAAAAAGTTCCGCGCAACGATTGTCCCTGCGCGTGAGAACACGCTTGGGATGCTCAACAAGGTAAAGCACTATGTCGCATGGAAGGAGGCCAGCGTCGAGATGGTGCGCGTCCTGCTCGACAAGCGGGGCCACACGACAGGCTACCGCAGAATAGGCACAGACAACATGCCCGAGGGCTATGAGACGCTTGACAAGCTTGCCGAGTCGATTGCAACGGGTGCGGTCTCGATGAGCAACGTTGCAAAGCTAAAGCCGTGGTTTGCACTCGCACCCCCGCGCCACGGATTCCGTCGGAGCACAAAGCGGATGCACTCCCAGCGGGGAATCCTGGGCCACAACAAGGATCTCGACGAGCTGGTAGGGAGGATGACAGAGTAGATGGCCACGCGCCTGCGCAAGACACGACACCTCCGCGGCTCGCGCACACACGGCTGGGGCCAGGTCGCCCAGCACAGGGCAAGCGGACACAAGGGCGGACTGGGAGTCTCTGGAATGCTAAAGCACCATTACAGCACAATGCTGCGCGATTATCCGGATCACTTTGGTCATGACTCGACGCACCCCCCGCACTCTAATGACGCACGCAGGTGGGCAAGCGTGCGCGATTTGGACGACCTGTATGCGCGCCACGGCCGCACAGAGGGTGACAAAAAGATCATAGACTTGAACTCTGGCGAATACGACAAGCTCCTCGGCGGCGGCAGTGTTGCCACTGCGTACACGGTAATCGTGGACAGGGCCACCTCGTCGGCAGTAAAAAAAGTCCAAGACGCCGGGGGCCAGGTCGTGCTGTCTTTAAAGGCCGACAAGCCCGGTCCTGAGGGGTCTGAAAAGACAACGGTGCAAGGCGATGGCTGAGGGCAGTCTTACCAGTGCAATCCGCCGCGTAGTGACAGTCGCCGAGCCGTACCTCCCCCAGGTTCCAAAACCCAAGCGCAAGCTAACCTTGCAGACCCGCCTCCTGTGGTCGGGCCTGGCGCTTCTCATATACATGGTCATGGCCCAGACGCCGCTCTTTGGCGCCACGACGCCGGACTTTGACTTTCTGGCCTTTGCACGCGTCATATTTGCATCCCAGCAGGGAACGCTAGTAGAGCTTGGAATCGGGCCCATAGTGACTGCCGGACTGCTCATGCAGCTGCTCCGCGGATCAGAGATTGTAAAGTTTGATTTCAAGAAACCCGAAGAGCGCGGCGTATTCCAGACTGCGACAAAGCTTGTCACGTATGTGGTTATAATCATAGAGTCCGTCGTGTACGGGATTGCAGTGTATGGGCCTGGCATTGCCACCCCCGAGGTCCTCTACATACTGATCGGCCAGCTCATGGCCGCCTCTGTGATTGTAATGTTTCTTGACGAGCTCATCCAGAAAGGGTGGGGCCTTGGAAGCGGAATCAGCCTGTTCATCATGGCAGGCGTCGCCCAGCAGATACTCTGGAGCCTCTTTAGCCCGCTGCCTGCCGGCGACGGGGGCGTAGTCGGGGTCATACCGTTTATCGGCCAGTCAATCGTCAACGGGGATCTATCCGACGTCTTTTTCCGCTCAAACCAGCTCCCAAGCATATTCGGCCTCTTGCTTACCGCAGGCGTGCTGCTCATACTGGTCTATACGCAGGGAATAAAGATAGAGATACCCATAGTCTCGACAAAGTACCGCGGCTTTTCGGCAGTCTATCCGATAAAGCTAATGTATGTATCCAACATCCCAGTCATCCTCGCATCCGCACTGACTGCAAACGCGGTATTTCTGGGCCAGATATTGTGGGCCAATGCCAACCCGTTGAACAATAATGCGTTTATGAATATAATCGCCCAGTTTGATCCCACAAACCCCTCGACGCCGATTGGCGGCCTGATCTATTACGTGACCCCGCCCCGGGGGCTGGACATTGCGGTGCTCGATCCCTCGCGCGCCGTGCTATACGTGCTCTTTATGATTGGAATTGTCGTGGTCTTTGGCCGGCTCTGGGTCGAGCTTGGCGGCCTCTCGCCAAAGAGCGCTGCGCGCAACCTCCTTGATGCAGACGTGCAGATACCGGGGTTCCGGCGCTCCAACAAGCCAATCGAGGTGCTGCTCAACAAGTACATACCGTCCGTGACCATATTGGGATCAGTAATACTTGGCCTCCTTGCAGGGGTATCGGACGTCCTCGGCGTCTTTGGGTCCGGAATCGGCGTCTTGCTCATGGTCGACATTCTCATCAACTATTACAACCAGTTGGTTCGCGAACAAGTCGAGATTGCAATGCCGCGGCTAGGTGCGCTCCTTGGCAGACGTTAAGCGCGTAATCATCGTCGGAATTCCGGCAGTCGGCAAGACAACCGTCGTTGCACGGCTCGTAAAGTTGCTAAAGGAAAAGAAAAAGAACGTCAAAGTCGTGAGCTTTGGCTCTGAGATGATTAGGAATGTAGGGAGCAGCTCGGACAGGGACAAGCTGCGAACGATGCCGCGCACGATGCAGGCAAGGCTCCAGCTCCAGGCGGCAAGGTCAATCAGGCGCATAAAGGCAGAGTTTCTCATCATCGACACGCACGCATTCATCGCCACGCCGTCGGGGTACTATCCGGGCCTCCCGTCCTCGATACTAGACATACTGGAACCCACGCACTTTATCTCGCTGACTGCAAAGCCAGAGATGATCTTTAGCCGCAGACAGCAGGACAAGTCGCGTGCGCGCGACATAAACACTATTACACTCATAAAACGCGAGCTTTCCATCCAGGACGCGATGATATCTGCGTGCTCTGTGCACTCTGGGGCCCCGGTGATGCCCGTACTCAACAAGGACGGCAGGATCGACGAGTCTGCAAACCGAATCCTCAAGGCAATGAGGGTGTGATCATGGTGCTAGAAAACGTCATACTGGTTTTAGAGTCGATAATCCTCCAGGGCGACCTGTTTGGAATAACGTCGGGGCCACTTGGCAGTGCTGACCCGCTCATAAAGGGGACAATAGAGTCCATGGCCGGCATCCTCGGGTTTGCGCTGCTTCTCAACCTCTTTAATGCCGGGATACGCCGCAAGCTCGTCGATCAGGCAAAGCTAAAGCGCATAATGCGCGAGACTCGCGCATGGCAGAAGGAGCGCATGGCCGCCTTTCGCTCAAAGGACGAAAAAAAGCTTGCAGACCTTGCCAAAAAGTCATCATACATGAACAAGATGAACATGGAGGTCATGCAGATGAACATGCGCCCGATGATGATAACGTTTGTGCCCCTGATACTCATATTTTATTTCGTCCTCCCGCCCCTCTTTGCATATACTGTGGCAATCTCGCCGATCCCGCTCAATGTCATACCCGGGGACTTTTTCCAGCTTACGTGTACTGCCGAGCAGGTCGCCGACACAGAACACGTGTGCCAGGAGGAGAATGCAGTCTACTTTTGGGCGTGGTACTTTTTGTCGTCCGTGGCATTTAGCGGGATAATCATGAAGCTTACAAAGACCTCGATGGATCTAGGTTGAGCCACTCTGTCATAGTATCAGGGCCGCCGGCAGTCGGAAAGACGACGCTGGCTTTGGCGCTTGCCAAAAAGTTTGGGCTCCGCCATGTCAGCGGTGGCGACGTCCTCAAAGAGCTTGCAACCGATGACACGGCCGCGGACCCGGGCACCGACTGGTGGGACCGCAAGGAGGGGATGGACTTTTTGGAGCGCCGCATGGCAGACGGGTCGTTTGACCGCAAGGTCGACGACCACCTCATAAAGCTCTTCAACGGGGGCGCAGTCGTAATCACAAGCTATACGCTTCCGTGGCTCGTAGAGGGCGGAACAAAGATCTGGCTTGCCGGCTCGCACAAGAGCAGCGCGCAGCGCATGCGTGCGCGTGACAGCATCGAGCAGGACGAGGCGCACACCATAACCCAAAAGCGCTATGACTACAACGTGCGGCTCTACAAGTCGCTGTACGGGATAGACTTTGGCGCCGACCTCTCGGTCTTTGACTGTATAATCGAGACCGACGCCCTTGATGCGGACGAGGTGATAGAAATTGCAACACGTGCAATGGAGGCGCGCATATAGTGCTCCCACAGCTCGAGTCCCTGCGCATCCTCGACGAGGACGTCACAGACGAGTCGCAGGGGACCAGGTACGATGCGCGGAGCATAGAGCAGGCGATGCGCTACGGGCTCGTACTCTTGGACAAGCCGCCGGGACCGACAAGCCACGAGACGGTCGCATGGACCAAGAGGATACTCGGGCTGGACAAGATCGGTCACAGCGGGACGCTTGACCCGCAGGTATCTGGCGTCCTCCCGCTCGGCCTCGGCGAGGCGACAAAGGCACTCGGCGTCCTCCTCTTGGGATCAAAAGAGTACCACGCACTGGCGCGCATACACGGCGCACACGGCAAGATCCGGCTAGAGGACGCAGTCAAGACGTTTCATGGACCCATATACCAAAAGCCCCCCCAGCGCTCAGCCGTCATGCGCCAGACTAGGACGCGGACCATCCACGAGATTGAGATACTCGAGCGGCGCGACCAGCTTGCACTGATGCGCATAGTGTGCGAGTCCGGAACGTACATCCGCAAGCTCCTCTACGACATGGGCGAGATAATGGGGCCCGGCGCCACGATGATCGAGCTCCGCCGCACACGCGTGGCACAGTTTGACGAAAAGACGAGCACCCTGGTCACGATGCACGAGCTCGCAGACGCCTTTGCGGTGTGGAAGGAGGGCGGCGATCCTGGGGCCCTCGCAAAGATGATACTCCCAGTCGAGGCCGCGCTCTCTGAGCTAAAGTCCGTCGTCATTCGCGACTCGGCAGTAGACGCCCTGTGCCACGGCGCGCAGCTTGCAGTACCCGGCGTCCTCCGCGTGTCATCGGACCTCCACAAGGGGGATCTTGCCGCAGTCTATACGCAAAAAGGCGAGGCAGTGGCACTAGTCGAGGCGACGCTTGGCGCACAAGAGATCGCAGACGCGGTCCGCGGGCATGCGTTTCAAACGAAACGTATAATCATGGATGTCGGCACATACGAGAAAAAGTGGCGGACGCGCACAAAGCCGGAGAATGGCTAGTGTTTCCACGCGGCCTCGTCGTTGCAGTCTCTGTCGGTGCCGCCGCTGGAATACTCTTTGGAATTGCAATCGAGCTCAACGGGAATGACGATATACGGATACGCACCGACGGCGCGTCTGTCACCATAGTCATAGAGGAGAGGACATACGCACAGGGTGAGGGCATACTGGTCACAGTATACAACTCTGGGACCATTGGCATAGACTTTGAGGCAGGAACCTACTATGGACTCCGGATTACACAGCTTGACGGGATACTAGTGTATGCGCCAGAACCCGGCGACTCTGCATCGCACCTTGGCGCAGGACAGGGTGCAGAGATTGTGTGGCCACAGACAAAGACCAACGGCGAGCAGGTACACGCCGGCATATACCGGATACTCGCAGAGGGCACGTCCATAGACGGGGACGCGGTACGTGACTCGACCACGGTAAACATCCTGGGCTGAGTCCCGCACAGGCTGGACGGTCGCCACTAGCCCCCGGCGTCGCGCTGCGCCTTGAATATCTGCTCCAGCAGCAGGTCCATCGCCTTTTTGAGGTGCTCGTTCTCTCTTACTAGGTGCTCGTTGTGTGCTGCTAGTGCGCGAACCGTGCGCACCGTGCCGCGCTCAAACTCGTCAGTTGCACTAGTCTCTAGTGCGTTGATCATTGAGACTATATCGTCGATCTCTTTTTGCATGTGCTCGCCGTGCGGGGGCTTATGGGACAAGGACCGCCCTTGCCTCCACCTTTGAATTCTTTAGCTTTTCGAGCGCCTCGTTTGCCTGGTCTAGCGGGAACGTCTCGTATACTACCTTTAGGTCGTGCTCGTGTGCCAGGCGCACAACTTCTGCCATGTCTGCCCTTGACCCTATCAGCGTCCCGCGGACGGTCTTTTCCTCGAATGCCAAAAAGTTTGGTATCTTGCCCACCGTTGCAATTACAATGGTGCCGCCCTTTTTGACAGACTTTATCGCGGCATCTGTCACGTCGTCCGAGGGCGCAAAGACTATTGCCGAATCGAGTGCGCCGGTCTCTAGTATCTTTTTTACGGTATTCTCAATGCCGTCATATTGCACAGTCTTGTCTGCTCCGAGCTGTGAGGCCACCTCTAGGTGCGACTCGTTTCTCGAGACGGCAGTGACGCGGCACCCAGACACTTTTGCAAACTGGACTGCCATGTGGCCCACGCCGCCGATGCCAAATATCCCTACCCGTGAATCGGCATACGGCTCGCATGCTGCCACTGCCTTGTATGCAGTTATTCCCGCACAAAAGAGGGGCGCAGCATACTCGGAGGGCATGTCGTCTGGAACCCTTGTTGCAAAGTCTTCTGCAACTGTCACATACTCTGAATACCCGCCCTTTAGCGACTCGCCTAGGACCTCCATCGACTCGCAGAGGTACTCTTTGCCCTCCTTACAGTACGGGCACTCTAGGCACGCCTCTAGCATCGGGGTGATGCCTGCCTTGTCTCCGACTGTAAACTTTGTCACCGACTTGCCAGTCTCTACGACCCTGCCGACTACCTCGTGGCCCGGAACCGTGGGGAGTGCGGGCGGTATCCCGATGTCTAGCCAGTCGCCTTCAATCCCGTGCAGCTGCGAGTGGCACACGCCGCATGCCTCGATCTTTATGAGAATCTCGTTTGGCCTTGCTATCTCGTGGCGGTCTATATCTTGCATTTTGAGCGGGTGCGACTCTATGGGGCCGCACTTTGAGAGAAGCATTGCGCGCATCTTGGGCATGTGGGTGGCGGTTCTGGCACGGCTATTTCTAACTTGTCAAGCTATGGCGTCTATCTGTCATGCGGGGCCTGTTTGCCCGTATCCGGCGTGATGAGATCGTCGGCATCCCCGCGTATGCAGTCTGTTCCCACCGCGTTGAGCGGCTCGAGTCTGATGCTTCCGCTCTCCAGCTTGCCGTCCTCTTGCAGCTTTTTTACCCGCGCCATAAAGACCTCAGAGTGCTGCTCGCATGACACGCCCACCATGTACTGGCCGTCATCAGAGACAATGGAGACGACTTTGGAGGGCGGATTGGCGCACCGCCTGTCTGCTACTGCGACTGAGCACTTGTTTGGAAACAATGCGTGTTATTGCCGACTTTGGGTATTAATCTTGTTTGCCAACGTCTGCCTCTGCCCATACAAGGTCTGTGCGATCTTTGGCGCCCAGTTTGACGTATCCTGCATCTGCCAGCCTCTTGACCAGCCCAGCCGAGTATGCCGGGGCCCCCGTTGCCCCCGGCGAGTTGTAGCCGATGATGCTGCATGCCGCATCCCCAAACACCTCTATCGTGCCTGATGCCATCTTGCCCTCTGGTGTGACTATGGGCGTGCGTATTCCTGCCTCGCCTTTTTGGGTAAACATTTCGGGGCGGATGGACGGCACGAATGCGCGCACGCGTGAGATCATTGCCGACTTTGAGACCGAGCTCTTCCACTCCGAGCCGACCATGCGCAGAAACGTCGGATCAAAAAAGAGCTTGCGCGCACTACCGCCCAATATTTCGCCGAACTTTGACACCGACTGTACGACGCCGCCGCTCCCCTCGTATGCGTCCGGGGCAGAGACTATGACTGCGTTTGGACCCACCTCGACGCGACCGTCGGCCCGGACTATCCAGTGCGGATCCAAAAACGGATAGTCAGCATAGCGCGGAACCGAATAGACCGATGTACCGACAAGTGCGGCGTGTTTGGGATCTGCCCTCCAGTACTCGCCGCGAAAATGAAGTGCCGTGTGATCTTTTGCCTGCCCCATCATGTTTGCAACCTCTAGTGCGCGCCCGCCTGCGCAGTTTATGACCAGCCCTGCATCTATCTGTGAGCCGTCGGCCCCCGTTATCGTGTGGCCTGTACCTGTGCGGTGTATGCCGGCAACATCAAAGCCGAACACAAACTCTGTCCCAGTCTTTTTGGCTTCACCGGCCAGTGCATCTGTCAGGAGACCAAAGTCCGTTGCCGGCTCATCGCTGATGCGTATTGCAGCACTGCACTTTACGTTGGGCTCTGTCTTTGCAATCTCGTCTGGTTCTACCAGCTCCAACTGACCCTCGCCGATTCCGTTCTTTGCCCCCCACTCCATGTGCCGCACCAGCGTATCGCGATCCGAGTCGGTTATGGCAACCTCTAGTGCGCCTACCGCGGTCCATGGAACGCCGGCCTTTTTTGCAAGGCGCTCCCACATTGGACGCGATGCAATCATTGCCCCTGCCATATCCTTGCGCAGTTCCGGGTCAAGATAGAACGGCGAGTGGACCACGCCGGTGTTGCGCCTGCTTGCATGACGGGCGGTTCCCTGCTCTGCCTCTATGACGCAGACCTTGGATACGTTGGAGGCTCCGAGCCAGTATGCCACTGATGTGCCAAGCACACCGGCTCCGATAACTGCGACATCGACTGTGCGGCGCATATACGGCAGACCATGTGATCTGCTTCATATTGCTTTTGGCGCCGAGGTGGATATTTGAACTCCAATACCCCCGTGTATGCGCGCCTTGCAGTCATCGTCGGTTTTTTATACGGACACCTCCAATACCCTACATGGCACTCCGAGAGGTAGCACCATTCAGCGAGGAGCAGTGGGAAATACTGATGAAGCTTAAGAAGCGAGGGCCTAGTGAAAAGGCAATAAAATTCTACAAAAAATCACAAGAAAGGTTCAAACATCTCAAATGGGATGAGGAAGAGTAACCGGTGCGATTCAGTTTTGATTGATTTTACGATGGTACGGTTGGCCATGCATATGCTCACCTTGCAGTTACCGGTGGTTTTTTATAACAACATGTCCATTACCATGTATGCCACTACGCGAGGTAGCTCCGCTTGGTGAGGAGCAATGGGAGGTATTGATGAAGCTTATGAAGAGAGGGCCTAGCGAAAAGACAAAAAAATTCATCAAAAAATCACAAGAAAGGGTCAAACTTCTCAGATGGGAAGCACCAGAATAACGGGACTGAATCGGATTTGGTTGATTTTACAAGGGTGCGGTTGGCCATGCATATGCCCACCTTGCAGTTACCGGTGGTTTTTTATACCAACACGTCCATTACCATGTATGCCACTACGCGAGGTAGCTCCGCTCGGTGAGGAGCAATGGGAGATATTGATGAAGCTTATGAAGAGAGGGCCCACCGAAAAACAAAAGAAGTTCATCAAAGAATCACTAGAAAAGGTCGAACGTTATGGATGGAACGCACCGGAATAACGGGCACAAATCGGCTTTGATTGACTTTCCAAGAGTGCGGCTGGTCATGTTGGAGAAATCCGATGCCATGAATAATGTGTTGGATAAATCGTTTGACTGTTCAAACCCAGACTATACGAAATACCTCAAGTTTGACTCGCTATATGACACGCAAGAAAACCTCGCAAGAACGTACATGTTGATGTTGGACGGTAAGGTGCTGGGATTCGTCTCACTTGCCATGAGCTATGTCCGCAAGGATAACACGGCCAAAATGAAATCCAAGGCTAGTGACTACAACATACCTTGCCTGCTGATAAGCCATCTTGCGGTGGATCGAAGATATGAAAGACAGGGTGTGGGAACTGCTCTTGTCAACGTTGCCATAAAAAAAGCAATCTTTGCAACTCGACACTTTGGATGCAGGTACCTGATACTGCATCCCGAGGATGACGACGGTGTGAGAGAATTCTACAAAAAATGTGGCTTTGATCACATAGAACATCTTGTTGAAGATAACAAGGAGGTATTCGTGATGGATATCAACACGAAGAGCGTCATAGAATAAGACTTGGGCAAGGCACTAACTCGGGTATCGCGCCATGGCTTTTTTAGATTACAATTAATGGAATCATAGTGGGCAGAGTTTAAACGAGTTTGATGGCGCCGAGGGGGAGATTTGAACTCCCGTACCCTTGCGGATACGCGCTGTGTGGCCACTGCGGTTTCCAGGCGCGCGCCCTACCAGGCTAGGCGACCTCGGCACTAGCGTGCGCCTGCACACACTTGGTAATTAACCGTTGAGTGCGGCCCATACATTGCACACTTGGACGCCGCACGCACGCTTATATTGAAAAATCCGGTTATGTCACCAAGATGGCAGGTGCGGACACGAGGCAGTATAGCGGAGCAATTACCGGCGACAAGGTTATCGTGGCAGACTCGGACGACATAGAACAGCTCTCAAAGACGGGATACGGCGAGATGTCTGGCAATGGCCTTGCCCTCGAAGAGCACGAGGCACTCTATCTAGTGTACACAGAAAGCCTCAGGCTCGTGCGCAACGGGCGCGCCGTCTCTTTTGATGCATACATGAGGCATGTTCGCGCCCACACCGAGGATGCGCTGGTGCGGTTTCTCATATACCGGGACCTGCGGACGCGGGGGTACACGGTGCGCAACGGATTCGGGTTTGGCTCGGACTTTTGCGTCTATGAGCGCGGCGACTATGGCAAAAAGGGTGCCAAATATCTCGTCTTTGGCTTTGGGGACGGCAAGACCGAGACTGCCGGCGCGCTGCAAAAAAAGGTCGAACAGATTGCCGTCATGGGCAAGGAGCCCATAGTGGCAGTAGTTGACGGGCGCGGCGAGGTCATCTATTACAAGATAACGCCTGCCACGTTTGCAGGCAACAAGTCGCGCCGCCAGGGCTCACTCTAGGCCGATTGCCCACGACGAGGAATACTTTAGGCGGTTCTCGGATTCCGCGCTTGCAAAGTCCGAGACTGACAGATAGCGCGTCTTGTTCTCCCAGAGCCTCTCAAAGTCGTCTGCCTTTGTCTGTACCCTTGAGGGGTCCTCCCACGACGTAAAGACGTCTATAGACTCAAAGTCGTGGTTTTGCGAGTCAAACGTCTGGTTTGAGGTGCCCGTAAATGCGACCCTGTCGCCGCCCGTGTCGGTAAATATCCCGACACGCTCGGTAAACGCGCCGCTTATCTCGTCTGATACCGGAATGGCGACCTTGATCTCTAGCTGTGAGTTGCGGATCATCCTCTCTAGTATCTCAAACCTGTTGTCCTGGTGGTTTGGCTTGCGCCGGTTGGGCTTTTTTGGTGAAAACATCCTGCCAAGCGTAGAAATGTCTGATGCACTGTAGCGGTTGCCCGTGACTATGCGCAGCCTTGTGTCTGTTTCTGAATCCGATCCGAGTGCGAGCGTGATGAGGCTCTTGACTGAGGCGTGCTCTATTGAGCGGTCGTACCTTGCCGAGTTTGAGAGGCACCTGATAAAGAACTCGTGCACAATGTCGTCGCGGTCTGACCTGTAGACTTGTTTGAGGTTGATGTTGCGCAGGCCCATGCGTCCGGGTGCGGCGCCCAATCAATAATAGTATATGCAAACAGGCGGCTTTGTCCCTTTGCTGTCTGCCTGCATTTTGAGTGAGGGAGGCATGATTAAATACAATTCCTTTGTCATTGTGTTATGAATTTCTTTCGTGGACTGATTATGGTCAGTATCATACTAGCTATACTTGGTATTATCATTCCAGACGCTTATGGGTACCATTTACTCATAGAACGTGAAGATGCTATTATTTTGATTAGTTCCATCATTATATTTTCAATTCCACCAATCATCGCACTCCTGTTGAACAGAACATGTAGAAAGAATACTTGACGTGCATTTCCGGTTGGTGGGCTGTTTGTGCTAGGGTCAATTAATGACACAAATTTGAGCCGTGTTTTACGGTTGTGTAACAGACTACTAGAATATTGATCATGTTTATATAACATTTACACGTAAGGATGGTATTGACTGGATACCAAGTAATGACAAGAACAAACTTGTTGTCGATGGGTCTTATTGCTACACTGATTATACC
>JAHRAL010000112.1 GCA_020027325.1 Cenarchaeum sp.
CCGTCTGGACCTTGTATGAGCTCAACGAAGCGGCTAAAACCCGACGGATTTGAATTCTGTTTGTGTTGATTTGTGCAATCGTTTTAAATACCGCACAGTATCGGGCGCATTGTAAATGAAGCCCATCTACTTTTTTGAGGAAGGCAGCGGCACAAACAGGCAACTGCTAGGCGGCAAGGGCGCCGGACTGTGTGAGATGACGCAGATGGGGCTGCCCGTCCCGCCCGGGTTTGTAATCACGACAGAGGCGTGCCGGCAATATTATGCGTCTGACCGAAAAGTCCCGGCGTCGCTTTTGGAGCACGTAAAGAACAGCATCTCCAAGCTAGAAAAAAAGACGGGCAAGACGTGGGGCTCACGCAACAACCCCCTTCTAGTATCTGTAAGATCCGGCGCGGCAATATCCATGCCGGGAATGATGGACACGATACTGAACCTCGGCCTCAACGATGAAAGCGTTGACGGCCTTGCGATATCGTCTGGAAACAGGCACTTTGCATGGGACTCGTACAGGCGGCTCATACAGCTCTTTGCCAAGGTAGTCTTTGGAATAGACGGACAGCTCTTTGAGGACGCAATTGAAGCGGCAAAGCGGGCCAACAAGGTGACCCTTGATTCCGAGCTTGGCGACTCGACTCTCAAGCAACTGGTAGGCACATTCAAGGAGATATTTGCAAAGCAGACAAAGCGCGAATTTCCGACTAACGCATCAGAGCAGCTCGAGCTTGCAATAACTGCCGTGTTTGACAGCTGGATGGGCGAGCGTGCGGTGATCTATCGGGAAAAGAACGGGATAACGCCGGACATTGCGGACGGAACTGCGATAAACGTCGTGACGATGGTGTTTGGCAATCGCGGCGGCAACAGTGCTACGGGGGTCGTCTTTACACGGAATCCCGGAACGGGCCTCAAGCACATGTTTGGCGAATACCTGGTAAACGCGCAGGGCGAGGACATTGTGGCCGGTGCCCGCACACCAAAGCAGATATCGGTCATGCGAAAGGAGATGCCAAAAATGTACGCAAAGCTGGAAGCGACATGCAAACAGCTAGAGTCCAACTTTAAGGAACCCCAGGATATCGAGTTTACAATAGATGACGGGAACTTTTACCTCCTCCAAACCCGGAACGCCAAGATGAATGCGGCTGCCATGGTAAAGACATCCATTGACATGGTGTCCGAAGGCCTGATCGGGCGCGAGGACGCCATACGCCGAATAGACGCGCACAATCTTGAGCAGCTATTGCACCGGACTATTGACTCGTCTGCCACGCGCTCTGCCACGAAGGTGACCACCGGCATTGGGGCCTCCCCCGGTGCCGCCCACGGTGTTGCAGTATTTGACGTGGCCAGGGCGACTAGCATGGGCGAGTCCGGCACCAGCGTCATACTGATTCGTGACGAGACCCGCCCCGAGGATGTCCCGGCATTCTTTGCGTCTGCCGGAATACTGACCAGCCGCGGAGGCAAGACCTCGCATGCGGCCGTCGTTGCACGCGGAATGGGCAAGCCGTGCATCGTTGGCGCATCAAACCTAAAGATCCATGCCGACTCGCGCACTGCAACATCCGAGTCCGTCAAGATACGCGAGGGCGACATGTTGACCCTTGACGGGAACACTGGAATCGTGTACGCCGATCAGCTAAAGACAAACGCGCCGAAAATGACACGCGACTTTAAGACGATTCTTGGATGGGCACGCGCCATCAAAAAGACCGGGGTCCGGGCCAACGCCGACACGCCTGATGCGGCACGCTTGGCACGCGAGTTTGGTGCAGAAGGGATAGGACTGTGCAGAACCGAGCGCATGTTCAACGAGTCCGACAGGATAGGGCTGTTTGTCGACATGATAATGGCCAAAACCACAGAAAAGCGCAAGGAGATCCTTGCAAAACTTGAAACGCTCCAGCGAAACGACTTTACAAAGATACTCCGCGCAATGGAGGGCAGGCCCGTAACCATACGCCTCTTGGATCCGCCACTGCACGAGTTCCTGCCAAACCGCGCCGAATTCTCAGAGCGGCTTGCAAAGCTGGCAAAGATCAAGGCGACAAAAAAGTTAGAGCAGGAAAAGGAGGTCCAACGCCGCGCACTTGAGCTTGCAGAGGTCAACCCCATGATGGGCCATCGCGGCGTCAGGGTGGGAATCACGTTCCCCGAGATATACGAGATGCAGATACGTGCGGTATTTGAGGCCGCAATCTCCCTGTCCAAGAAGAAAGTCAGGGCCATGCCGCAGATAATGGTGCCGCAGGTAGGCAGCGTGGCAGAGTTTATGTTCATGCGCAACATATACGACAGGATACGCGAGGAGATGTCCAAGAAACACAAGTCAAACATCTCAATTGCGTTTGGCACCATGATCGAAGTCGTCCGTGCAGCGCTGGTATCGGACAAGCTTGCAAAGGCTGCCGAGTTTTTCAGCTTTGGAACAAACGATCTTACACAGGCTACATTCAGCTTTAGCCGCGAGGACGTGGAAAGCAAGTTCCTCCCAGAATACATGGCAAAGGATCTTATAGAGACAAACCCGTTTCAGTCTATTGATGTATCCGGCGTTGGGGCACTCATGCAGATAAGCACAAAAGCGGCAAGGGCGGCCAAATCCAACATTGAGGTAGGCATATGCGGCGAGCACGGGGGCGATCCGTCATCGATAGCGTTCTGCCACAAGATCGGAATAAACTATGTAAGTGCGTCGCCCCACCGCATACCCATTGCAATCGTTGCAGGCGCACAGGCGGCCCTTGGACCGGCCAAACCGCGCACATCAAAAAAGAAGAGAGGCGCGTAATGTCTGGCAGTGACAGCTTCAAGTACGAAGTAGAGATACAAAAGTTTGAAAAGCCGCAACGGATATCGCGTGAAACAAAAAAAATTCTGGATGACGCGGGGATGGTAATCAACGGCAAGGTCAACATAAAGGGGGTAAGCGTAAAGATGCTCAACCGCATGAAATCAGAGTACGTGCCCTGTCCGGTTTTAAATGAAGAGGTCATGTTTCTAAAGTGCTTTGCATGCCGGAACTTTCAGAGCCGGGTTCGCGGCAAGGTCCTGTGCAAGGGCGACCCACTCTGAGACGTTACAAAAACCAGATCTCGCAAGACTAATTAGCGCATATTTGCAGGCATCCACATATGGCCAAAAAAACGCCGCTTGTGGGAATCACGGCATCAAAGTCCGGCGACTTTAGCGAATGGTACACCCAGGTGGTTCTCAAGGCCGAGCTTGCCGACTATGCGCCTGTCAAGGGGCTGGTGGTACTGCGCCCCGACGGATACTCGATCTGGGAATCGCTCCGCACCACGTTTTCACGCGAGTTTGCAAGGCGCGGGGTCCGTGACGCATTCCTGCCCACGCTGATTCCAGAATCGCTGCTCAGCCGGGAAAAGGAGCACTTTGCAGGGTTCAACCCCGAGGTCTATTGGGTGACGCACTCTGGCAACAACGAGCTTGGCGACAGGCTTGCACTCCGTCCCACGTCAGAAACCCTGGCATACGAGATGTATTCGCAGTGGATAAAGAGCTGGCGCGACCTGCCGCTAAAGATCAACTTTTGGAACACGGCACTCCGCGCAGAAATAAAGGCGACAAAGCCGTTCTTGCGCACATCCGAATTTTTGTGGCAGGAGGGGCACACGGTCCATGCCACGAGCAAGGAGGCCGAGGACGAAACGCACGCCGCGCTGGACTCGTACCGACACGTCATTGAGGAAGAGCTTGCAATACCCGTGGTTGCGGGGAAAAAAAGCGAGGCCGAAAAGTTCGTCGGCGCCGTGTATACGCTTGCACTCGAGTCTGTGATGCCAGACGGCAAGGCGCTCCAGATGGGCACGTCGCACTTTTTGGGGCAAAACTTTTCGACGGCATTTGGGATAAAGTATTCTGACCGGGACAACGTCGAGCGGGCCGCATGGCAGACGTCCTGGGGGGTCTCTTGGAGGCTCATTGGGGCGATGATAATGACCCACGGCGATGACCGGGGGCTGGTCCTTCCCCCCCGCGTGGCGCCGCTCCAGGTGGTCATAGTCCCGATATACTATAACGATGCTGATGAGGGGCGCGTAATGGCCCAGGTAAGTGGGATTCAGGACACGCTGTCATCGTCCGGGATTCGGGTGCATGTCGATTCCCGGCAGGAACTCACGCCGGGATTCAAGTTCAACGACTGGGAGATGCGCGGAATCCCCGTCAGGGTGGAGGTCGGCCCAAAGGACGTCGACTCTGGGGCCGCCGTAATAGTCGCCAGGATCGACGGTGAAAAGACACGCATCGCATTTTCAGACATTGCATCAATATCTGGCATGCTAGAAGAAATCCAGTCAAAGATGCTGGCACGCGCAAGGGAATCACAAAAAGACCTTACACGGACTGCTGCGTCATACGCCGAGCTTGCAAGCATGGTCGAAGAGGGCGGTTTTATCAGCGCCCCGTGGTGCGGTGCCGGCGAGTGCGAAGAAAAGATCAAAAAGGATACCGGTGCTGAGATCCGCGTCATCCCGTTTGAGGGGGACGTGCCTTCAGAGTGCATCGTGTGCGGCAAGGCGTGCTCGCATGCCGCGCCGCTCTTTGCACGCGGATACTAGGATATGCGATCAAGATTTTTTAAACGTGGCCAAGATTTTGGGATTTGCTCTCAGGTACGTCACAAACTTGCGCAGCCGGACGCTCGTCTTTGGGTTCAGGTGGTGCTCTATTCCTTCGGCATCGACGTTTGCCGTCTCTCGATCAACGCCGAGCATCCCAAAGAACTCTAGCAGCGTTCCGTGCTTTTGGCGGACGGTCTTTGCAAGCTCGAGGCCGTCCTTTGTCAAGTCGATGCCGCGGTACTTTTCATATCTCAAAAATCCGTTGTCGTCTAGTTTCTGTATCATGCTAGTCACGCTTGGCGCACTTACGTTCATGTAGCGGGATATGTCCAGCGTAGTTGCATACCCCTTGAACTCGACTAGCTCCAACACAACTTCTAGATAGTCCTCCATCCGCGCACTTATGCGGGGCTGCTTGCCCTCGCGGACCGACTTTATTGACTCTAGCCTCTTGTGCGACTCGTGGCTCATCTCATATGCTGGGACAGGGGCACGTAATTTAGCGTTTATCCCAGCATGCGGGCCCTGCCCATTGTCGCAAAGTATTGACACGGGTGTAATCATACGCGATCATCGTTTGTTAATATCGTGACCCGGTATATGCAGGCGTGCAGGATCCAATGCGGGCCAGACTAGCAAAGCTACGTGCATATGCTGCGTCTGCGCACCGCAGGAACGAGCTATACTCGAGTGTGGCAAAGCTTGGCGATGGCGGGATGAACACGTCGCTAACGGCGCTTCGCAAGGCGTCAGCCCCGGGCAAAAAGATCCAGCGCGCCGGATTTATCATGCTCTGGGTGCCAGAGCCTACCGGAGTGACTATGGCAATAGGTGCCCCGATGATACTTGCAGGCCGATATCTGGACAAAAAGTACAACGGCGCCACCATATCTGATATAGGACACAATGTCAATTCCGTGGTGTCTAGTGTCAACGACATGAATGACACCCTGAAATTATAGGCCGTATGCTAGGATGCGCCACAATGTGTACGGCACTGCCCACTACATTGGACACACGACCAGTCTTGCAATACCCGACGTCCCAGCTGCCACACTTGTCCTGATGGAACAAACACGGCACGGCTCAAAAATCCAGCCTTGTCAACAGCCTTGTGGCAGTTACAAACAGTCCCAGTCCTAGGACCACAAGTACTGCCATCTCTACTAGCACAAACTCTGTCACGTCCCCAAATATCCCGGCGCGAATCACGTCCACAAGGTACGTCAGGGGGTTGAGATAAAACGCAGTAGAGAGGGGTTCGGGCGCCCCGCCGGCCGGATAAAACGCCGTGCTGACAAATGCAAAAAACAAAAACACCGTGTTGATTATCACATTAAACCCCTCGCTTGTGCGCAGCCGGGTGGATATTATGGACGCAATAGAGCCAAACAGCACAGAACCAATTACTGCGGCAAAGACCAAGAGCGGGACAGTTGACAGGTTGAACTCTATCTGATCAAAATACACCAGATACCCCATGCCTGCAATGAGCGCGGCGCTGACAAGGCCAACTATGGCCTGAGTAATGACGCTGCTAAGTATGTAGTGGAACCTCGTAAACGGCCCCGACATTATCTGCTCAAACATGCCGTGCCTCCTGTCGTTCCATATTATTATCCCGGTCACAAGCGTGCTGTTCATGATGTTGAACCCAATCATCCCGGTCGCAAGAAACGCCGGATAGTCTAGATCCCTGCCCCCAAACGGCACGCGGTCAATCAGGGACGTATAGGCAAACCCCGCAACAAAGATGTAGATCAGCGGGAATATCACCTGCCATATGAGAAACCCCGGACTGAGCGATATCGTAAGGTTCCGGTTTACCAGCCTAACTATCGGGTGCATCAGATACCACCTTTAGAAAAATGTCCTCAAGGCTGGTCGGAACAGCCGAGAGCTCTTCTACCTCGATGTCGTTTTCCTTGAGTATCCCAAATATCCGGGACAGCACCGCGCTTGACTGTTCAGAACGGATTGTAACCTCGGTTCCGGAATCAAACTCTACCCTACAGTCTGTGATGTCCTCCAAAAGGTCCCGTATGCGCTCGTCTCTCTCTGCAATGTTGATCTTTATGGTCTTTTCCTGGCCGAACCTGCGCTTTAGCTCTTCTGGCGAGTCGACTGCGATTATCTTGCCCCGGTTTATTATTGCAATCTTGTCGCAGATGTATTCGGCCTCGCTTAGAACATGGGTCGTGTAAAATATCGTCAGTCCTGCCCCCGCCCTGTCCTTGAGATAGTCAAGCAGTCGCTTTCGGACGGCCGGGTCAAGACCCACAGTCGGCTCGTCTAAAAACAACAGGTCCATGTCGTGCATAAACTCCCTTGCAACCTGTACCCTCCTCCTCTGGCCTATTGAGAGATCCTCGTTTCTCTTGTTTTGAATCTCGGTCAGATCAAAGTCTGCCAAAAGCCGTCTTACCCGCTCTTGTCGCAGCTGTGCAGGCACGTCCCACATCATGCCATACTTTTCAAGCGATCTCTTTACTGTGAGCGTGGGCTCGTAGCTTGGCTGCTGCAGCACGACGCCTATCCTCTTTCTTATCTCCAGTGGTGACTTGGCCGCATCAATGCCCAGTATGGACAGGTTTCCGGCATCGGCCATTACCAATGTGGTGAGCATCTTTATGGTGGTGGACTTGCCTGCGCCGTTGGGTCCAAGAAACCCGAATATCTGGCCCGTCTGCACAGTCAGGTCGATGCCGTCCACGGCGGCAATGCCTGAATAGGACTTTGCCAGCGACTGTGCTGCAATACACGACATGGGCCACGCTCTCATGCGCCTACCAATATAGCTAGTGGCTAGCCGGCATCGACTAAAACGAGGTTTTGCTCAAAGGTGTCGCTGCTTTTGGCCTTGCCCGGCCGCACATGCCCAGACTCGACTGGGAACTCGCCGCAGACCCTGCGGCTATGGCGTATATGTGCAAGCTTTAAAGCAAACTTGCCGTCTATGGGGTGCCATGACGAGCAAGGCACAGGTACTCATACCGGTTACCATCGCGGCAGTCATAATCGGAGCTGTGGGCATATACTCTATACCTGCTGATCACAAGATCGAGTCCACAGAGTTTCCACTTGGCACGGTGAGGCTTGACGGCAATCTCTTGGACGTCCAAGTCGCCGATACGGGGGCACTGCGGACCCGCGGGCTGATGTTCCAGGACCCGTTGCCATACAGCGAGGGAATGATATTCATCTTTGAGAACCCTGCACGCCACTCGTTGTGGATGATGAACATGCAGTTTTCAATAGACATGGTCTGGTTTGACTCGGACGGGCGTGCAGTCCACATTGAACAGGACATCCCGCCGTGCAAGACCGCACTAGAGACCGTCGCATGCCCGTCGTACCTGCCCCCCTCTGACTCGTTGTTCATACTAGAGGCGACTGCGGGCTTTGTCGAGATGCATGGTATCGAGCTGGGCTCGATACTAGAGCTATTGTCCGTATAGTGTATATTGCGGCCTATCCGTGCGTATACACAATTATTCCAATAATGTTGACTGATCAGCATAATATTTCATTTACAATCATCACTTTGTCGTGTTTTGTCCACATATTAACGAATAACTGTTGGAAATTTTTACATGTATGCGCTCGTATTATCAAAAATGTGCTGATCCATCCTTATATAGTTGTAATTTCTATACTAAAGTAATGACTTGCAAAGGGATATGCATTAGGTACAAAGCACAAAAACCCGTTGGTAGCGGTCGTTACGCTACGGGACAACGCAGGTGCCAGATATGCGAGATCTTCATAAAGTGGGCCGGACTATGGTGCCCATGTTGTGGATACAGACTTCGCACAAAACCTCGCAATCTAAAGTACAAGGCAAAGCTACGTGCACGTGTTCAGGCAGATTCGTCTAACACCGAGGCAATGGTAATAAACGCCTAGAGATTGATGGTCTGACCTGCATTGGTTGAAAAGGACGGATATTCAGAGTCTCGCATTGATTCCGCAGGGCGGCAGTTTGCAATACGCGTGATGCGGTTTGATAACGGCGCATTTGTATCGATTTATGAGGGCGCCCCAAAAATTGGATCCACAGTAGTGTCCATCAGGACATCGGACACGCCTGCAACCACGTCTGTAATTCCCTCAAAAACCGACTCGCTTCTCTTGAAATTCATTGCAGAGATGGTCAGCAGCAAGACCCGCGGCATTGCGATGGTCAGCGTGTCTGCACAATCAGAGATTCCGTCTGCGACCACGCGTGAAATCCTAACAAGGATAACAGATATGATCCAATGACTGACATTCGAAGCTATATTGTAGAACTCGGGCGCGCCGGCCAGATCCGGAAATTCCGCAAGCCTGCGTCTGTGCGATACGAGATTGCAGCAGTCACTGCAAAGCTAGAGGGCGACTCTGCGGCCCTGTTTGAGAACGTCTCTGGCAAAAAGATGCGCCTCGTATCAAACCTGGTCGGCACGCGGGGGCGGTTTGCAACGGCACTGGGGACCAAAGAGCACCTCATACACCGCAAGATATTCTCGCTCTCTGCCCGGCCCCGGATGCCCAAGACCAGCCCCAAGACGCCGCCGTTTTCAAAAAACTCGGCCCGGAGCCTGTCGGTTCTTCCCATAGTGAGGCACTTTGCCGGCGAGTCCGGCCCGTTTATCACGTCTTCAGTGGTTCATGCTGTGAACCCAGAGACACGGACGCAAAACATGTCGTTTCACCGGATCATGCCAATATCTGCACGCCGTGCGAGCATCCGGATGGTGGAAGGACGGCACCTTCACAGGTGCTTTGTGGATGCAAAGGATCACGGCGAGGATCTGCGCGTCTCTATCAGCATCGGACTCCATCCCGCAGTCCTTATCGCAGGGGCATACCAGGCCGATTGGGGGGACGACGAGCTGGGACTGGCCAATGCAATCCTTGGCGGCAAGCTCACACTCTCTGCACGGCAATACTCTGGCGTGTCGGTCCCACACGCAGCAGAAATAGTAATTGATGCCCGCATACTCTGCGATGTGACCCACAAGGAGTGGATGGTAGAGATGCTCCGGACATATGATCACAAGAGACTCCAGCCGGTTCTAGAGATTGACCGGATATACCACCGCGACAATGCGATTTATCATGACATTCTCTCTGGATTCGGCGAGCACCGGCTCCTAATGGGCATGCCAGCAGAGTCCAAGATTGACGGCATGCTCCGTGCCAAGTTTGGATCAGTCAGGGCAGTCGCACTGACTAGCGGCGGGTCCAACTGGCTGCATGCAGTTGTCGCGATAAAAAAGACCCGCACCACGCGAGTCAAAAGGATAATTGCCGCCACCTTTGCGGCGCACCGCTCGCTCAAACAGGTCACAGTCGTTGATGACGACATTGACATACACTCTGCCGAGTCCGTCGAGTATGCAATGGCAACCAGGTTCCAGGCCGCGTCTGACATGACCGTGCTACGAGACGTCCGCGGCTCTAGCCTTGATCCATCAAGCGACCAAAAGAACCTAAAGACATCAAAGCTTGGAATCGATGCCACGCGCCCGCTATCAAAGAGTGCGGCCGGCTTTACAATTGCAAACATCCCGTACAAGCTATAGGCTCTTTTTGTAGCACTTTGTGCAGCGCCTCTTGCTACAGATTATCTGTCCGTGCGAGAGGTCGGTGCCGCACTCTGTGCATATGATGTTCATTCCAGCTCTGTCAGCATTGACAAGTAGTCATACTTTACCCTGTTAGAGTCGGTGCGGATTGAGACGTCTGAGCCCACCCGAAAGCAGTTGATCGTGCTGCCAAGCCTCCACTTTGATGCCGAGTTAAACACGGTGGCATGGCTGGTTCCGGCCTTTATGCTGGATGCAAGCGTCGTCCTGTCTATGATGTCCCCGTCGTCGAGC
>JAHRAL010000117.1 GCA_020027325.1 Cenarchaeum sp.
GTATAATTAGGGTAATTTTCTGTGCCTGTGACATGAAGGCAGTCGTGTATGAGGAATACGCACCCGACGACGATTATGCAAAGATCCTAAAGGTCAAAGAGCTAGACGACCCAAAGCCCAAGCCAAACGAGGTCGTCTTTGGGGTAAAGTCCGCGGCCCTCAACTATAACGACATTTGGGGAATGCGCGGTGTTCCGATACCTGTCACGCTTCCGCACATATCCGGCTCTGATGCCGCCGGCGACGTTATCGCAGTCGGCGAGGACGTCACGAGCGTAAAGCCCGGAGACCGAGTCGTCTCGCACGCAAACATGTCGTGCCGCGTCTGCAACGCGTGCACTGACGGACGCGAATTTGACTGCACTGCCAGGACGATCTGGGGATTCCAGACGGGCCCCCTGTGGGGCGCATTTGCATCAGTCACGCACCTTCCAGAGGCCAACGTGCTAAAGATACCAGACTCTGTAAGCTATGACGATGCCGCAGCGGCCTCGATGACAATCCTCACTGCATGGCACATGCTAGTCGGCAGGGCCAAGATCAAGCCGGGCCAGACTGTACTGATAATGGGCGGCGGCTCCGGTGTGGGCAGCTTTGGAATACAGATTGCAAAGCTCTTCAACTGTGACGTCATTGCCACTGCAAGCCCCAACAAGCTGGACAAGTGCAAAGAGCTCGGGGCCGACTATGCAGTGGATCACCGCAAGGACGACTGGCACAAGGAGGTCCGTGCAATATCCAAAGAGATCTCTAAACAAAAGGGAACAGCACCTGGAATCGACCTGTCATTTGATCACATCGGCCAGACCCACTGGAACAAGCAGCTCCAGCTGCTAAAATACGGCGCAACGCTCGTTTCATGCGGCGCTACGACGGGTTATGATGCAATGACTGACCTGCGCCACATATTCTTCAAGGGTACAAACATACTGGGATCCACGCAAGGAACGCGTGCAGAGCTGGAAGAGGGGCTGTACTGGATGGGCCAGAAAAAGATCCGCTCCATCGTCGACTCTGTGCACAGCTTTGAGAATGCCGCCGAGGCTCACACAAAGATGCTCAAGGGCAAGGACCTCTTTGGAAAGATACTCCTAAAGCCCGAGGGTTAGTGCAATGTGCGCGGCACTGTACCGCAGCCTGATCTTTGTTCCAGGAAACAGCGAGCGCTTTGTCAAAAAGGCGCAAAATATCGCAGCTGATGTCGTATGCCTTGATCTGGAGGACTCTGTTCGGAGCAGTGACAAGGCCGCTGCCCGCCGGCTAGTCAAAGGCGCGCTGGGCCGGCCGCACAAGGGCCGAGTCTTTGTTCGCACCAACGCGCCAGAGACGCCCGAGATCCGGGCAGACCTCGAGTCAGTCGTGCACCGCGGGCTTGACGGCATCGTTGTCCCAAAGGTCAACACGCCTGCACAGGTACGCGCCATTGCGCGCAGGCTCTCAACGCTCGAGCGCGCCCGCAAGCTCGAAAAGATCGAGATCATCCCGTCTATCGAGTCCGCCTCCGGCGTAGTCTCCTGCGTCGACATTGTTGGCGCATCGCCGCGTGTGCATGCGCTAGTCTTTGGGATATTTGACCTGCTGCACGACATGTCAATCGAGGGCAAGGATACTGCTGCTGGCGAGTTTGCGCGCTCGATTGTGCCCCTGTATGCGCGTGCCGGCAATGCAGTGGCAATCGACTCGATATGGCAGAACCTTGACTCTGCTGCCGGCCTTGCACGCGACTGCCGGTACGGGCGCTCACTCGGATATGCCGGCAAGAGCGTCATACACCCTGATCAGCTCCGGACGGTACACCGCGTCTTTGCACCAAGCCGCGCCGAGCTCTCTTGGGCAAAAAAGGTCATAGAGGCATACGAGGCATCTGCTGTGCGCAAGCGCGGGGCACTGCGGCTTGACGGCAAGATGATCGACGAGGTGCACTATAAGCAGGCTCGCGCACTGTTGGACGCGTTGTAGATCAGAACACGTGTGCAAGACTTTAATCATGGTACAAATCACGCGCCTGATAAGCCCTTGTAGTATAGCCAGGTCCAGAATTCGGCCCTGTCACGGCTGAGACGCGAGTTCAAATCCCGCCAAGGGCGCCAA
>JAHRAL010000007.1 GCA_020027325.1 Cenarchaeum sp.
CCATGTCGCGGCGTATTGCATCTAGCTCGCGCAGAATTACATCACTGAGCGAGACCGAGATTATTGCCACGGCTGTAATGCACCCAGGTCGTTATTTATCCATTCAGCCAAATTTAATAACATTGACTAGATTTTTGGGGTCAATTTTATTAATTATTCCTAAATAAATTAGCATAGTTATTAAGAAATTATCATTTATTACTAACAATCATAACCAAGACGCCATGCCAAAGTGGCCAATCATCATAGGACTCGTCGGTGGAATCACAATTGGTATCATGCTGATTGGGGATGACACAGCAGAGAACACACCAGAGGTCGCACAAGACGAGGCGCGGTTTGTGTATGCAACGTTTTATCCGTATTACGAGTTTACAAGCGGCGTGGCAGGCGACGCACTAGAGGTCAGGCAGCTTGTGCCAAACGGAGCACAGGTGCACGACTGGGAGCCAAATGCAACCCGCATCCAGAGCCTAAAAGACTCGGTTGCAATAGTGTATAGCAATACAGAGACAGAGCCGTATGTAGACAGGCTGGCAGGACTAGAAGAGTTTGGCGGGATTTTGTTTATTGAAGCATCACCTGATGGCGGAGATGCAGATATCCACGACAATGAACGCGAGGAACATGAGGAGGAAGAGGATCATGACGAGCACGATAGCAGGAAATCACATACATGGCTTGATCCCATTGACGTGATCGGGCAGGTAAACCGCATACACGACAAGCTTGCCGATTATGATCCAGAAAATGCAGAGACGTACGAACTCAATGCCCGCGAATATGTCCAGCAGCTGCGCGAGTTGGATCAACGCTACCGTGACGGCCTCAGGGACTGCCAGAATGATACAATAATCACGTTTCACAATGCCTATGAACACATGGCAGAAAGATACGGCCTCAAAGTATTTGGCACAGCCTCGGCCCATCACGCAGAGGCCAGTGCAAGGGACATTGCATCAATGATAGAGCACGCAAGGGAGACGGGGGTGCAGGCAATCTTTGCAGACGAGCTTGCCGACACAAGGCACGAGCTGGCAGTAGCCGATGAGATCGGAGTCGATGTCATCCCGCTCAGCACGCTGGAGGGACTGAGGCTCCACGAACAGGCATCATACTTTGAAAAGATGGGGCAGAACCTCGATGCGCTCAGAGACGGGCTCCGATGCCAGTAAACGCCCTAGAGATCAGGGATTTGACGGCAGGCTACGGTGGGGCGCCGGCAGTCGAGTCAATCAGCTTTGCAGTAGCCCAGGGTGACATTTTAGGCATAGTGGGCCCAAACGGTGCGGGCAAGACAACGCTCTTTCGTGCAATTCTGGGGCTTGGCAGCTACAAGGGGGCCATAAGCATATGCGGAAGGCAGGGCAATGCACGGCTCGCACTCTTTCCGCTAGTCGGCTATGTCCCGCAGCGCATATCATTTGAGCGCAGCTTTCCTGCAACCGTGAGGGACATTGTCGGCATGGGGATTTTACCAGAGCGCAAGCTTGCAAGGTGCGAGTCACTCGTAGAGGATGCGGGCGGCAAGCTGGCCCACAAGTACTGTAGGATGAATTCCAGGCATGACAAGATCAGCACGGCACTAGACGTAGTCGGCATGGCGCATCTTGCAGGCAAGAGGATAGGCGAGGTCTCTGGCGGCGAGGCGCAGCGGGCATTTATTGCAAAGTCGCTTGTCAATGATCCGCTCCTGCTCATACTTGACGAGCCGGCAACGAGCGTGGATGTCGCAACGCAGGAAAAATTCTACGAGGTGATGAAGAGGCTCAATTCCGAATTCGGCATCACCATAGTCTGGTCATCGCACGACCTTGATGCTATATCACGCGTGGCAACACGCGTTGCATGCATGGATCGCAAAATGTTTTTTCACGGGGACAAGGACGCATTCTTTGCAGACGAGGACGCGGTGCGCGCATACAAAGAGTCTGCAATGCAGTCCCACATGCACGACCACCGGGGCGGCTCCAATTGCTAGACATACTAGAACACCTCTTTGTCCAAAAGGCCCTCGTTGCAGGCGTGGCCATATCGGCAGTATGCGCGTTTTTGGGCGTGTTTTTGGTCATGCGGAGGTACTCGCTGTTTGGCGATGCAGTATCGCACGTGGCCTTTGGCGGCGTGGCAGTCGGGCTCTTGACGGGTGCATGGCCCATCTGGACTGCGTTTGTAGCAGCGGTTCTTGGCGGGATAGGGCTTGAGCGCCTGCGCCGCGTAAGCAGCATCCCGGGGGACGCGGCAGTTGCCATACTCTTGGTTGCAGGGCTCGGGGTCGGCGTTCTGGCCGCCAGTGCGACCGGCGGATTCGGCGTTGATCTGTATAGCTTTTTGTTTGGAAACATACTCTTGACTAGCACCGTCGATGTTGGCGTGATTGCAATCGTCAGTGCGGGTGTCGGGGCAACGCTGTTTGCAGCGCGCAGGCAGCTCCTCTATGTGACGTTCAACGAGGAGCAGGCACGCGTTGCAGGGATTGCAGTAGAGCGGCTTGGCTATCTCTTTATCGTCTTGACCAGCGTAACCGTGATAATGTCAATCAGGCTTGTCGGGATTTTGCTGGTCTCGGCACTAATCGTCCTACCGTCAATAACTGGGATAATGACGGGTGCAAGCTTTGCGCGCACCGTGCTGATTGCAGTCATCAGCGGAGTATCATCTGTGGTTGCAGGAATACTTGTATCAGCACACTATGACCTGGCCCCGTCTGGCGCCATTGCGCTAGTCGGCGTTGCAATACTGGTCGGTGCAATAGTTGCAAGAGCCGTATCGGGCAGGCGCACGGCCTAGCTGCAGCCGCACGCGCAGGCCACATGCCCCGAATCAAACGAACAGTCGTGCGAGCCGGACACCGTCCTAGTCACCGGAATCTTGCGCATGCACTCTTTGTGCCTGCCGTTGCGGCAGAACCAGCACACGTTCACACCGGTGTCAGCCATTCAGAAAACCTTTCGTCCCTGCCCCTGGCTGCGTCCGCATATGCGCGCCGGAGCGTGCGGGTCACGGGCCCGGGCTTGGCGTTTCCGATGCGGATTCGGTCAATTGATGTCACCGGCTTTATCTCGGCTGCCGTGCCGGTCATAAAGATCTCGTCGGCCACATAGAGGTCATCGCGCTTTATGGCGGACTCGACGACGTACCCGCCGCCCTCTTCGATTATCTGGATGACGCTGTCCCGCGTGATTCCCTCTAGTATCCCAAGCGAGGACGACGGCGTGGATATTGCGCCGTCCTTTACCACAAAGACGTTCTCAGCCGAGCCCTCGACGACGTTGCCCTCAAAGTCCAGCATTATTGCCTCGTCATACCCGCTCTCAAGGGCCTCGACGCGTGCAAGGGCGGCATTGGCATAGTTGGAAGCAGACTTTGCCTTCATTGGCTGCGAGCGCGAGTCGATTCGGGACCAGCTGGACACGCAGCACCTGATCCCGCCGGTTCCGGTGCCGGTCTTTGACTCCCCGGCGGGCCACGACCAGCATGCAATTGCCACATCAACGCTGTTTCTAGTCGGGGTCAGCCCCATAAACCCGTACCCGCGGTATACGAGCGGCCGGATATAGCACTCGCCAAGCTTGCTTGCCCTGACTGTCCTGATGATTGCATCTGCGATCTGCTTTTGCGTGTATGGAATCTTCATCGAATACATCTTTGCAGACTTGAAGAGCCTTTCAACGTGGGCGTCAAGTCGGAATATCGCAGGCCCCCGCGGAGTCGAGTAGCAGCGTATCCCCTCAAAGACTGCCGATGCATAGTGGAGTGCGTGTGTCAGCACGTGTACCTTTGCGCTTCCAAACGGTACCAGCCTGCCGTTCATCCATATCTTGCCGGTCTCTTTCATGTCAGCACGCCCCGCACGCATGATAATAAAATGATCGTCACGGGCCTTTCGCGAATCTCTAAAATACGCCGGCACACTAGATGCCACGCATGGATTGGGCGCTAGGCGGGGTCGGAGTGGTGCTGCTAGTCATCGGACTCGTCGGGCAGGGGTTTGAGATGAGGCGCATAAATGCCGCCGCAGACGGGACAGAATCGCCAAGCCCGCCCAACGTGTTTGCCGACAGGCGCAACTACAAGTGGTATGCAATGATCGTCGCCGGAATAGTGCTGTGGTTTGCAGCAGAGCGGCTCTAGACCATAGACTCGCGCTTTGCATGTATTGCACGGATTGCGCGCTCTATCTTGTCACCGGTGTCCTCGACTACCACTATGATTCTTGATGTCTCTTCCTGGGCGTCCATGTTGAGTATGTTGAGGCCCGCGTCACCTATGCACGTGCTGATTCGGGACACCACGTGCTGGACGTGCGACATATCGTCGCCGATAAGCGTGATGACGCCGCGGTTGTACGTCATGGTGCAGAACGGATCAAACTTGCGGACATACCGGTCGTTGCGCCTCACATACTCGGCATCAAGGAACAGGATGCGCGCATACTCTATTCCGCTCCGCACAAACGGCGAGAGCACGACATACTCTTCATACCTGCGCTCGTTCTTTAGCGATGCAAAGAGCTCGTCGGCAGCGCCGGACTCGATTCCCACTATGACACAGTCCTTTTTGCCCGTGACAATCTTGATCGGGTTTGTCCCGCCTGCGCCCGGACCGTTGCGGTTTATCGACGTGGTCTTGGACGGGTTGTGCATGTTTGTTATCGTGACTGGGATCTTCATTCCATACTCGTGCATCTCTTTTATCGCAATCGGATCGAGTATCTTCATCCCAAACATTCCGGCAATCCGCGCCTCGTTGTACGAGAGCTCGGGTATCTCCTCGACTTCCTCCACTATCCGCGGGTCCGCAGACACTACGTTGCTGTCCTTTTCGAGGCCGATTACAACGTCATAGGTGCCGGCAAAGAGTATCCCAATGTCTGCTGCCGTACGATCAGAGCCGCCGCGCTCGTACGTCGTAATCGTGCCGTCAGTCGCCTTGCCCACAAACCCCCCGATTGTAACGACGTCGTTGTTTTTTACAAGGTCTGCTAGCGGCGCAGATGCTGCAATCGATGTCTCGCGCAAAAAGTTGGTCGACTCGATGTTGTTGTCAGTTATTATCGGCCAGTCATCAAGGGATATGGCGCGTGCATCAAGGCCGCCCTCGTCTATTATGATCGCCATTATCTCAGACATTAACAGCTCGCCAGAGTGCGCCAGTGCGCGCGAGCGGATCTCGTCTGCAAACGAGCCGTGCTTTGCAGCATCAGCTAGCGCCGACTCGGACTCTGCAAGATGCGAGTCGACAAGTCCACGGCATTTCTTTTTGACGGCATCACTCTGCCTATCGAGTATCGCATCATACGTGCTGCGAACAGGTGAGACGTCATACTTTTCCCCGCGCTCTGCGGCCTTGCCGCACGATATCACAATGTCTGTAAGCGACGTCGGGCGCCCGTCGTGCACCGTGGGCGGTGCAGAGAACACTGCCACCACCTTGGAGGACTCTGCTAGCACCAGTATCCGCTTTAGAATGTCTGGGATTGAGGAGCCATCGGCACCTATTACGCTGCCCCCGAACTTTGCCACCGTCATGCGCTCCAATCTGACGTATCTTGGGTTTTGCTTACTCTATAAGCATGACGTTGTACGGCGCACTCTGTCTTTAGGTTTAAATGGATTTTATAGACAAAGTCGCACGGGCTCATGGTCTAGCTCGGTTATGACGTCGCCCTTACACGGCGAAGATCCGGGGTTCAAATCCCCGTGGGCCCACCA
>JAHRAL010000026.1 GCA_020027325.1 Cenarchaeum sp.
CACTTTTAAACGGCAAGCATATGTAATAATATGTTCGTAATAATTCATCCTTGCCAATTAAAATATCTATCAACTTTTCAAAATCGAGTTTTTGATTTTTTGTCTGTAGGATTCTGCGCAAATAACCCCCATCAATATAGACAGCACAGCGATACATTTCATAATCGACACACCTTGCGGGAATAAAAATGATGCGGCCATACGAGATGGCCGCCCATATACCTCTACTACACGAATGTAGTAGCACACATAGTGAGTTTGTTAATCTTGTGCCATTTATTAAATCTTTTTGAGATTTTTGAGCGTGTATATAAAGGCCAATAGACCCACAACACAAAGATCCAACAGGATCTAAAGGCAGGTACGCCGGCTTGTCCCCGACTTTTGCTTCAAGGCCATGCAAGGTACAGAAGCTCGTAGCATAAATGGTGGGATTGGCAGGATTTGAACCTGCGGCCCCTGGTACCCAAAACCAGAATCATACCATGCTAGACTACAATCCCGACAGTCGGGGCGCAGACCAGTCCCCAATTTAAGCTTGGCAAGGGGAGGCTCTGCCAACAGTTGATTAAACAGCTTGCCCGGCAGCTGCGCGTATGACCGAGGGACGCGAGGAGTACATCAAGGCCGGCAAGATTGCATCTACGGTGCGCGAAAAGGTGCGCGGGATGGACCTTGCAGGCAAGACCGCACTAGAGATATGCGATATGGTCGAGTCAGACATTAGGAATATGGGTGCAAGGTGCGCATTTCCAACAAACGTGAGCATCAACGAGGTGGCAGCACACTATACCGCCGAGCCCGACGACGAGCTCGTAATAGGCCAGGACGACACGGTAAAGGTGGACATGGGGGCCCATGTTGACGGGTACATTGCAGACACGGCAGTCACCGTCAATGCAGACCCCGGACACGCAGAGATAACAGACACTGCTGAAGAGGCGCTGGCCAAGGCAATGTCAGTCGTTCATTCGGGCGCCAAGACACGCGACATTGGCAAGGCCATCGAAGGCGTGATAAAGAGGAACTCGTGCAAGCCGATTGCAAACCTCACCGGCCACTCGCTTGGACGATACACGATACACGCAGGCAAGTCCATCCCAAACACGTGGGCCATACGCTCATCCAACCTTGGCGAGGGCGAGGCGTATGCATGCGAGCCGTTTGTCACTACAAAGGACGGCATGGGCTTTGTGCGCGACGGCAAGACCAAAAACATATTCGCACTCGTCTCACGAAAAAACACAAAGAACGACGACGCAAACAGGATGCTGGCATACATCTGGGAGAACTTTAACGCACTCCCCTTTGCGCGCAGGTGGCTGGCAGAGTGGGAGCCCGGCAAGGCCGCAGAGCTGCTAGACGTCCTTGTAAAGTCAAAGGCGGTTCACGCATACGCGGTACTAGTCGAGGGTGCAGGCAAGCGCGTGGCGCAGGCAGAGCACACGTTCATCGTCGAGGACAGCGGCATCACAATAACTACTGCTGCATAGGCGGCGCAGAGTATATCATTTCAATGCGCGCAGAACCTGCACACTTTGTGCACTTGGCCTCTGCTAGAACCACATCACCGTCGGCAAAGGCCCGGGTCTGGCGCTCTGAACACGACTTGCACACTATGACCGTATAGAGCACATCAGGCGTCTTTTTTGACCAGAAAAAGTTCATTGCAGCACACCCGACGTGTTCCCGACCCCGATCACGGCTACGAGCTGGCCGGCCTTTGTGTTCTCAAGTATCGCGGTCCTGAGCGCCTCGTGCGCCTTGCCAGCAGAATCTGCAATGGCCTTGGGCATTGGGGCCAGTGCGTCGTTGACTGACTGTTTGACTATGACAGAGTGTACCGGAATTTGCGCCTGCGTGGCTAGTGCCTCGATCTCTGCGCGCTCGGCTCCGCTCCCGCCCATGGCAGCGCCAAAGCCGTGCGCCACGATTCCAGACTCTTCGCCTTCCAGCTTTAGCGCCGCATCAACCATTACAATTGCGTCGGGCTTGGATTCGCGAATGACCGAGTCTAGTGCGTCGTTGATGCGCCCGACTGTCGGCATCGGTCCTTTGGCCTTTACTAGCACAAGGCGCCGCCCCTCCATCTCGGAATCGGCCGCAACCGTCTGGAATGCAACGTCGCGTTTTTCTAGTCCCGTCATCATCGAGCCCACGACCACGGGACCTATGCCATCACCCACGGGCACGCACCTCTCAAATGCGGGTATAGAGCTGCGCAGGGCTTCGGCCTGCTGCATTACAAACGGGAGGATCATCTGGAGCGGGAGTATGAGTGGATAGTTCTTTTGGCGCTTGGCGGTAAGAAACATGTGGTTGATCATTGAATAGAGCGAGCGCAGCGTCGCGCAGACCTCGACTAGCGTCTGAGTGCGCGCAATCTCTGACTCGGGCAGGTCGGGTGCAAGCGAGCGTATGTGCGCCCGCGTAGAGTCCTCACGCAGGCGTATGACGTGGCGCACACGCTCCACCATCCCGGCAGGATCCATGTCGACTGGCATTATCGTAAAGTATTCCAAGAACCGGTCGATTTTTTCATCAAGGTTGGCGCCGACCTCCCGTTTTGTGTATGCAAGCAGGTCGTTGCGCGAGTCAGTCGTGTACTGGCCAAGCTCGATGATCTTTTTCTTTATCTCGTTTGACGTGATGTAGAGCTGTATTCGCTGCCCGTACAGGACAAAGATGAGGACTGGGAGTATCCAGATCAGCGTCAGGAGCGCATCGTCGTCCCCAAAACTAATGAACTCTCCAATATCCAACTTGGCACACATCCCGGATCTGGCAAATTAAACCCTTGTGCGGTGCAGCTATCGTCTTTTGGAGAGGCGTCGAGATCCGGCAAGCACAGGCGGCGTCGTTATGCGGTTTTGGACTGTTTTAGATAGTTGGTATCCACGGTGACGGGAAGCTGGTACGCGGCATCTAGGAGGACTACTGTTGCCTCCTCCTTTTCAACGTCGATTCGCGTGACAGTCGCCTTCATGCCCTTGAACGGGCCGCCGGTAATCTCTACTACAGAGTCCATTGCAAGCTGTGATGCCGAGGACTTTTTGACAAGATACCCCTCAATGTCAGAGAACTGGAGCTCGCCGCGCAGCTGGCTGCGTATGTGGCGGACCCCGTCGACTGCATCGTATGCAAGGTTGGGGGCGGCGGCCTCAATGATGACGTACCCGCGAAGGTTGTCTACTAGGAGGACGGACTGTATCCCGACTCCCCCAAGACGGGTCTTGGCCTCTAGCATGTTCATCACGACCTTTTCCTGGCCGCCGGTGATCTTTATGGCAAAGAGGTGCGAGCCCGAATCCACGGCTTCACTGCTAGTTTCCAACCGTAATCACCGAAAATACAAACTGTATGACAAACCCGATAGAGCCGACGCTTGCAATTCCAAACAGGACGAGGCGGAGGTGCTGCATATAGTCGTCACGATCCGACTTTCTGGCCATCTTGACCGTGTTGGACATGTTCTTGAGCGTCTGTCGCGGGTTCATTACGGCGCAAATTACTAATGTGTCCTTATATCTTTTATCCACATGGAGCTCTTGGTAACGAGCCTCGAAGATCCGGCAGGCACGAATATGGCCGAGTCCCTGTACGGGGGCAGCATAGAGGCCGGTTCCGTCATGGGGTGCGACGGCTTTGATCTGCTGGCAATACACGGCCCCTCGATTAACGCCGATGCCATCGAGGACTCGCTGGCCAAAAGATACGACGGAATCCTCTTTTTATCAAGGCACGCCGCAGAGTCTGGCCGGCTCGCACTGACATGCCACAGTACCGGCAACTTTGGCAGGGCGCAGGCCGGCGGGCGCGACGGTGAGGTGGCAGTCCCGCACTCGCAGATGATAAAGCGCCACATCTGCGCACTCGTCGATCACAGCTCAGAGTTTGACGGGTTTGATCTTACGCTAGAGGCCACGCACCACGGGCCCACGGCACTGCGCACGCCCTCTGCGTTCATAGAGGTCGGGACAACTGCGGTCCAGTGGAACGATCGCGACCTGTGCTCTAGGGTCGCATCCGTCCTGCTCTGTGCGTTGCGCGGCGGCGGTGCGGACAGCCCCAGTGCGGTCTGTTTTGGCGGAAACCACTATCCTGCAAAGTTTACCGACGAGGCAGTGCACGGAGAGCATGCAACGGGCACCATAGTTCCAAAGCACGCCCTAGAGTTTGTCGATGAAAAGATGATGGCGCACATTTGCGCACAGAATCCTGGTGCCAAAGTGGCACTAGTTGACGCAAACGGAATGGCGGGCCACAAGTCGCGCATACTCGGGCTTTTAGAGGGCACGGATCTAGAGGTGGTTCTGCTGTGACCGGGACCAAAAGGACTCCCAGTGCAAGGGAGCGCGTCTACAACGAGCTCTTAAAGGTGAAAAAGGGCGAGGTGATCACTTATGCGGATCTTGCACGCGCAGCCGGAATCCCCGGCGCACAGAGGGCAGTCGGCACGATGATGGCAAACAACCCATGGCCTGGAATTGTCCCGTGTCATCGGGTGGTGCGCGCAGACGGGAGAATCGGAGGATACGCGCACGGCTCGCACATAAAGGAAAGCATGCTAGAAAAGGAGGGCGTCCGGATACGCGGCGGCAAGATAGTCGACTTTGAGCGCATCAGGCTAGGCGGCGGCCTCGGCAATGAGTGCACGTAGGTGCGCCTTGTCCTTGACAAGGTTTCCGCCAATCCGCCCGTAAAGCGTCCAAAAGTCGGCGTTTGTAATCTCTTTGCGGGCCTTTGCAATCTTTATGAGCCTGCGCAGTGAGCGCACACGTGCGACGTGGTTTGCCTTTTTGCCGACCCGAGCCCCCTGGCGCCCGCGCTTGGAGCCGGCCGTGGTTCCGCGCTTGCGCTTTTGTATTCGCTTTATGTTTGCCCGTCCGTGCGACGTCCCGCCTATGGGTCGTAGCGTGATAGTGTTGGCAGTAACAAGGCTGCGAATGTTTTCACGTGTGATTGCATCGGCAATGTCATCTAGGTGCTCGGTGTCAAAGCGTATGCGGCCCATCCCGACGCCGGTGACGCGCGAGACCAGGCGCTTTTTTGTTCGAAGATTAACTACCAACCTTTGTCACCCTTGCGTTGAATACCTTGAGGCCAAGCTCAGAGGAGCGCGCAACAATTGCAAGACGCTTCTTTGTGCCGACGCTGTGGCCTATTCGCACACCGTCGGACTTTGGATCAAGCGTCTCAAGACCTGCAACGTTGTAGATCAGATTGTCGGTATAGCCTGACGGATGGAGTCCCCTGGAAGCCCGCGGGCCGCCATAGCCCACCTTTACTAGCCCCGGCCGCCCACGGCTCTTTTGCTTTCGCTGGTGGTTGTCGACCCCCTTTGGCTTGCGCCACGTGGTCCTGAGCCTGTCATAGCGCCAGCTCTCAGCACGGATGAACTTTGGGCGGTTCTCTGACACCCTGCTTCGGGTCTCTAGCTTTTCCTTGTTTATTGGCATTATGCAAGTGGCGGCGGATTTTTTGGATAAATATCTTTTGCCACGAAGACACGGTGCCTAGGGCAGATCTTGAGATCACACGCTTGAAAAGAGATAAAAGGGAATTTCTGGGCGGATTGCTCACACATCATGGTTTTTGACTCATCGATGGCAGTTGTGAAGTGTAGTGGCCCCTGATACACACGCAGCAGACTTTGACGTGCAGATACGCGAGTTCGGGCTCAGGCCGTCACGGGTGCACAGAAACCTTGATCCGGCAGAGATTACAAGCATCGCGGTAAACTCCAAGGAGGGCAGAGTCTCATCCACGGGGGCGCTTTCGGTGCACACGGGCAGGTATACGGGCCGCTCCCCCAACGACCGCTTTATCGTCGATGACGGCACCACACACGACACCGTGGACTGGGGCGCCATAAACCACGCATTTGATCCCGCAAATTTTGAGGCATTGGCAGAGCGCATGAAGCGCAGCATGGACGGAAAAGAAGCATATGTCTTTGACGGGTTCATCGGCGCCGACCCGCAGAACCAGATGAGCATACGCGTGATAAATGATCATGCTTGGCAGAGCCTCTTTGCAAGGCAGCTCTTCATACGCCCGACGGGCGCAGAGCTGGAGGCACACACGCCAGAGTTCACGGTGATGTGCCTCAACGACTTTGCAGCAGAACCGGCCAGGGATGCGACCAACTCGGAGGCGTTCATACTGATCGGACTGAGCCAAAAGCTCGTCCTTATCGGCGGCACACAGTATGCAGGCGAGATGAAAAAGGCGCTATTTTCTGTAATGAACTATGTGCTGCCAGAGCGCGGCGTCTTGCCGATGCACTGTTCGGCCAACATCAGCGCCCAAGGCGGGACTGCGCTCTTTTTTGGCCTGTCGGGTACCGGCAAGACCACGCTTTCAGCGGATCCTGCGCGCAAGCTAATCGGCGATGACGAGCACGGCTGGTCAGAGGACGGGACGTTTAACATCGAGGGCGGATGCTATGCAAAGTGCATCAACCTCAACCGCGAGGCAGAGCCGCAGATATGGGATGCGATACGCCCCGGTGCCGTGCTTGAAAACGTGGTCCTCGATTCAAAGACCCGCGAGCCGGACTTTGCAGACGCAAGCATTACAGAGAATACACGCGTTGCATACCCGCTAGACTATATCCCCGGCGCCGTCTCGCCAAGCATAGGCGGCCACGCAGACGTCATCGTCTTTCTGACAACGGACGCGATGGGCGTCCTCCCACCGGTATCCAGGCTCACAAGACAGGGCGCAATGTACCACTTTATGTCCGGATACACGAGCAAGCTTGCAGGAACAGAGCGCGGGATAAAGGAGCCAAAGGCCGTCTTTTCAGAGTGCTTTGGGGCGCCGTTCATGCCCCGCCATGCATCCGAGTATGCAAAGATGCTCGGCAAGAGGATCGACGAGCACGATACCACCGTGTATCTCATCAACACTGGCTGGGTCGGCGGCTCTTTTGGAACTGGCAGCAGGATATCGATAAAGTACAGCAGGGCCATAGTCAGCGCCGCAGTGGGCCAGACACTAGAGTCTGTGAGCTATGTGCACAACGACCTGTTCAACCTTGATGTGCCCCAGATGTGCCCCGGAGTCCCAAACGACATACTCGACCCCCGCCAGCAATGGTCAGACAAGGCGGTGTACGACTCTGTAGCCCTCCGCCTGGCACACATGTTTGTCGATAATTTTGCAAAGTTTGGCGACAGTTTTGAGGACATTTCGAGTGCGGGCCCCAGCATCCCGTGATCGTGTGCCCGCACGCTGTCCATCAAAATAAATAATGTATGCCGGGTGCACTGTGCTGTAATGGATGACTTTGCCCGGCGCACGGTAATGATCACAGGGGGCGGGACGGGCATAGGTCTTGCCGCCTCCAAGGCGTTTGCAGCATACGGCGCAAGCGTGATAATACTCGGCAGGAGGCGCGAGCCCCTAGAGAGTGCAAAGGCAGAGCTAGAAGCCATTGCATCAAAGGCGGGCCGGGATGCCAAGATTAGGATTGTTCCGGGCGTCGATGTGGCCGACGAGTCGTCTGTGACTGGGATGTTTGATGAGTTAGAGCGCGACGGCGTCAGGGTCGACATTCTGATCAACAATGCCGGAGTCTCTGGACCCGTGACGTGCTTTGCAAACGCATCCGAGGAGGATTTCAAGTCTGCCATAGCCATACACCTTACAGGGACGTTCTGGATGTCGGCGCAGGTGCTGCGCGTAATGGGCGAGGGCGGGATCATACTGACGGTTACAACGTTCTTTTCAGAAGAGCGCCCACTAGAGCAGCGCCCGTACAGGTTCAGGACGCCCTACACGGCAGCACAGGGCGCAAAGAACAGGCTTGTCGAGGCGCTTGCCGCCGAGCTGGTCGGGCGCAAGATAACCTCGATTGCAACAAACCCAGGCCCCGTCCACTCGGACCGCATATACAAGACCGTATACCCAAAAGCTGCTGCAGAGTTTCTGCGCGTCAGCGGCTTTGAGGGGCTGAGTCCTGCCGATGTCGAGACGTCGTGCTCCAAGCTCCTCCCGGCCCTCGGCGAGGATGACGATGCCGTAAAGGCGGCAGCAAAGGAGGCAGCAGACGCAATCGGGCAGACGGACACGGACTTGCAGGTGCGCCTCTTGCAAAAGGTCGGGCATATCGGGGAAAAGATCCAAAAAAACACTGCCGAGATGATAGCAGACAAGCAGTTTCTCTCCCAGGATCAGCTGGCCACACTCATCACGGACCTGTGCGGTGCAGAGCTGTCATCGACGCTCAACGGCAAGGTGATCCCTGGCGACAGGGTCTTTTATCCGGTAAGGGCGCATATCGGCGGGCAGGTGCCGGCAGTAAAGGCCGCAGACCTTGGATCACACACGGCAGTCATCGTCCTAGGCGCAACGGACGTTGAGGGGGCCAAGCAGGCCGCCGCACTAGCAGAGCGCGCCGAGTCCCGCGGTGCAAAGGCAGTCATCATAGTCAGCGACAAGACCCCGTCCGAGTGCGCCGCACAGGTATCAAAGTACCACTCGCACACAGCCGACCTCACAAAACAGGCAGAGATCCCGCGCTGGCTAGAGGCAGCATCAAAGATCGGCAGGATTGCTTGCGTAATCCACGTAACTGGAAACCTCAAGGCCGGGACTGCCATGCACACGCTATCAAGGGCAGACTGGGACGCCGCAGTCGAGAGGTTTCTTTACGCCCCGGCGCGGACGGTGCGCGCCGCAATGGAGCACCACGTCCCGGGAGGCGCATCGGATCCGCGGCTCTACAAGGAGGCGTCTGGCACCATGGGCATAGTCGGGCCGGCGGTTCTTGCAGGAAAGGGGATCCCAAAGGTCGATGCCAC
>JAHRAL010000050.1 GCA_020027325.1 Cenarchaeum sp.
CATGCGTTGTCCGTCTTTTGGCGCTCCGTATATGTGGATCTGTAGTATGTGAAAACGCCGTTACAGCAACGGCGATCCAGTAAATCACCCCTTCAAATGCTGCAATCCCACTACTGCGCCATGCGGATGAAAAACCTTGAAAAACCTGTCTATATTGTCCCCGTAATACACCATTGCACACGCCATTGGTGCACCCTTGCCCCCGTTCCTGCCGTTTACAAGAAACTTTAGCCGCGTATCATGCAGGAAACAGACAGCGTCGGCCACTCCAAAAATATGATCCTTCCAGTGACGCGTGTTTGGTGCGACCGGAATCAATGCCAGTATTTCAGAATCAAAGTTAATCCTTGCATCCGCGCATTTTGCCAGCCAGTCCGTTATGCGGGTGCCCCTATCCTTGTCATTTCCATAGGGGGGATTGACATAGATCTTTGGATAATCCCACTCTGCGCCTAGCCCGTCAGACCTAGGCAGCATAAACTCCGTATCTGCATTTACCAGCGAGTGTTTGTTGGAGCAGGGGTCCAGACAAATCCTGCCCCCGAACACCTTTCTTACTGCATCGACGTATATTTTCGGAGTCCCCCAGTCTTTTTTTGCGGTAATGGCCTTTCTACCTGCGGTCAAAGTCTGTCCCCCCATTTTTTGTCACGCAACTTGCCGGTCATACAGCCTATGAGCAAACCCGCACAATCATTTATAAACAAACCATGCAACATACCGGACATGAAACTGGCAGGCTCTATTGTAAAAGAGATAGCCCAAGAGATAGAGACAAAGACCCGCGAGTTTTACGAGTTTGTCCTTCCACCGGTCGACATCCACATGACTGATGCGGAATTTGTCGTTGTAGTCGATGTGCCGGGGTTTGCCAAAGAGGACATTGATGTCAGGCTCGAGGGAAACGTACTTCTAGTCCGCGCAAAGCGCGAGCCAGACTCGGACGAAAACGACAAGCTAGTCTGCGCACAGAGGCCGTGCATCATTGACAAAAAGATCCGCATACCGGCCGATTCACTGGACCTGTCCGAGTCAGTCGGCTCTGCCCGATATGCAGACGGCGTCCTGACCATAACCATCCAGCGCAAGAGCCGCGGCCACAACATCCTAGTAGAATAGGGCTAGCGCCGGCCAAGGATTGCAAATCCGGCAACAATTGCTATTGATGACATGATCCCGACAATGCCAGCAGCAGCTTCTCCGGCAGAATAGATTATCGCAGAGCCGACAAAGACGGACGCACCAAGTATGAATCCGGGCAGGGACGACGTGCGCCGGGCGGGCCGTGCATTGGCAGACTTTGCATCATCCAAAAACCTCCGCATCTCGGGCGCCAGCTCTATAACGTCTGCAAGCGACCTTACAAACCTGCCAACCCCTTCCTTTACCTCGGACACATACGCATCCTGGATCATCCCCTCTTCGACGAGTATCTCTTTTAGAACCGTCATGAACGTAAAGTCGACCCTGTGGACCTTGTAGATTCCCTCGATCAGTGTGGCCATCCTCATGTACAGCGAGAGGTGCTTTGGCAACAGGAACGGAAACTGGCCCATTGTGCGGTTTACAAGCTCCATTAGCACGTTGACCTCCAGATCGCTTGCGCGCCTCCCGTGCATCGTCTGTATGCTCAACGACAGCGCCTGCTCGATTACGTGCCGGTTATAGTCGGGGACAAGCATTCCAAGCTTGTCCATTGCAACTACAGACCTAGCAGGATCGCGGTCTGAAAGTGCGACATACAGGCGGATGAGCTGCAGCCGGGTCTGATCGTCTAGCCGCCCGACCATCCCATAGTCGTACAGTATCAGCCGGCCGGCAGGGTCGACTGAAATGTTGCCCGGATGCGGGTCTGCATGAAATACCGGATGGCGCAGCAGCATCAAAAAGAACACCTTGTGGACGTCGACTACGAGGCGGTGCCGGTCGATTCCCATTGCCTCTAGTGCGTCAACGTCGGTGACCTTTATGCCGGGTATATACTCCATCGTGATTACCCGGCGCGTAGAGAGCTCTTCGTAGACGCGGGGGACGATGATTCGCGGGTGCGCAGACGTGCTACGGCGTATGGACTGGAGGTTTTCGAGCTCTATCCCATAGTCCATCTCTTCGTGCATCGTCTCTACAAACTGGGCAAACATTGCCCTGACTGTCACCCCGAGATTCGGGTCGATGAATCGCAGGGCCAGCGGAAGGAGTGATTTGAGGCCCCGGAGGTCGCGCTTTACAATGCGGTCGATTCCGGGACGCCGGACCTTTACTACAACGTCGCGGCCGTCCCTCCTTGCAAGGTATACCTGGCCCAGCGATGCGCCAGATATTGCCTCGGGGGAGATGTGCTCAAAGGCCTCATCGAGCGGTCCAAGCTCGCGCTCGAGAATCGGCCTGACCTTTTCAAACGGGGTCACCGGAACGTCATCCTGGAGCTTTGCAAGCTCGTCCATGTACGGCTTTGGCAAGATATCTGCACGCGATGACAGCCACTGTCCGAGCTTGATATAGACGGGCCCGAGTGCGACAAAGGCGCCAAGGGCGCGCCGGGCATTGCGGCGGTACCGCGCCATGTCGGACTCGGAACTGTCCTTTTTGAGCCAGCGCCGGCGGTCGCGCCGGAGGGCCAGGACGGTCGGCCCAAGCTTTGCCAGGACGACAAGTGAGCGCAGCGTCACTGTCTGTATGCACCCCGCTTTATCCGCCGGATAGCACAGTATGAGGCAAATGCTGCAAGCGGTCCGCAGACGGCCGCTGCCAGGATCTCGGGCGCATCATGGACCAGGTGCCCGAGTGCGTCTGTGCGCGGGTCTGCACGGTCGACGTGCACCTTGAAGCAGTCATCGTATCGGCGGATGTGGAGCCTGCCATACCTGTATTGTGCAGTCGCGCCGCGGGCATGCCCGAGCACCGTCTCCTCCACCCAGTGCGGGAGGAATTCGCGCACTCCGAGCGGGACCGTAATCTCATCAGACATTGTAGGGGCGGGCATGGCACTCAAGATATAATCATTGCAGCTTTGGTGCGCGCCTAGAGCGCCTGCGCCATATGATGAATCCGGCAGCTATAGCTGCAAACAGGATCACAGGAAGCGCCGGGTCAAACTCGGACGCCTCGGACTCTGGGGCCGGCACGTCTATTGTCGCCTCATAAGAGAGCACGGTCTCTTCCCGAATCGAGTCCTTGTAGCGGACATCGACGCGGATCTCGTGCTCGCCGTACCGGGGCTCGCCGTCAAACTCTACTGGGACGTTGAACGGGACCGGAGAATCTGTCTCGATCTCGTCGATAAACTGCGTAGTTTCAGAAATGTTGGAGCCTGCAAGCGGGACGATTGTGACAAAGCCAAAGAGCGCGTTCTCGTTGCCCTCGTTTATTATCTCGCCGATGATGGATGGCGCGTTGCCGATAAGGGTCACCCCCACGTCGTAAATCCTGGCGTCGATGAATCCGCGGACGTAAAAGTCTGCCACCCTTGTGACTGACTGGGCGTCCCCCTGCGCGTTAATGTATGATATGGCCAGCGGGACGCGGAGCACCTCGCTGCCAAGCGTTCCCGGGACGTATGCATCGACGGTCACGGTCTTGGAAGATCCGGCGCCAATGTTTCCCAGATCCCAGCTCGACTGGTTGAAGACGACATTCTCCATGTTTGTCATCGACTGCTGCATCGAGGCCGACGAGTCAATCTCTTCAGCAGAGACCGAGACTACCACCCCGGAGAGCGCTGCTGTCCCCGTGTTTGTAATGTCGATGAGGACGGTGTTGTCGCGCAGCGACGTGATAAAGCGGTCACGCGCCGAGGCGTTGATCACGGTATCCCCCGTTATGTCAAACTCAAAGTCAAAGACCTCGTTGCGCGTCCCCGACTCGCGGAGCCTCGAATAGTCCACGCTGACGAGGGCCTCATACGTGTCAATCTGTGCGTGCGCAGAGACGTTTACAAAGAATGTCAGGTAGAATGTATCGCCTGGGCCCGCTGTGAGCACCGCATCGGCAGTCGCCGAGCGCGAGCCGTCAGGCGCGCTGAGCACAAGGGGGAGTGAGAGCTGGCCCCGGATTCCGGTTATCGTCTCTACGCTGACATTTGCAACGGCGACTGTCAGCGGGACGTTTGAATCTCCCGGGCGGACCTCTAGCTTTTCATCGGGCGTCCCAAAGTATGCGTCCAGGAACTTTATCGTGCCAAACGTCCTCTCATAAGCTCCCAGCTGCTGTCCTAGTGCGTCAGAGGCCCCGATCGTACATGCAACCAGAAACAAGAGGGCAGCTGCTGCGCGCACTAGTCCGTCTCCCCCTCGTGCACCGTTCCGTCTCGGATTGTTATAATGCGGTCAACGTCTGCAAACTGGTGGCGGTCATGTGTCACGACGACAAACGTCTGGCCAATCTCGGATGCCATCCGCTTCATGAGGTCCACGATCACCGATGCGGTCTTGGAATCAAGGTTGCCGGTGGGCTCGTCTGCGAGGACGAGTGCCGGCTCGTTGATGAGGCCGCGTGCGATTGCCGCACGCTGCGCCTGGCCGCCTGATATCATGTTTGCACGCTTGTGAATGTGCTCCCCCATATCGACTGCATCAAGGAGGCTGCGCGCCCTGGAACCGACATTGGCATCGGGCCCTCCGAGTATCTGGCACGGGAGCTCTACGTTTTCAATCACGCTGAGCTCCTGTATCAGGTTTGCAAACTGGAACACAAAGCCGAGGCGCGAGCTGCGAAACATGGACAGGTGTGAGTCGGAGAGCTGCGAGGTCTCAGTCCCGTCTATGCTGATGGTGCCAGTCGTCGGGCGGTCAAGGAGGCCGATCATGTTTAGCAGCGTAGACTTGCCAGAGCCCGAGCTGCCGACGACTAGGAGGAACTCGCCGCGCTTTACATCTAGTGAGACGTCATCTAGTGCACGCGTCTGGATTGCGCCGGGGCGGCCATAGCCGTAGACCTTGGAGACCCCGTCCAGCTTGAGCACCGTCTCAGCCATACCTCATGGCCTCCACGGGGAGCAGCTTTGTCGCACGGTATGACGGGTATATCGAGGCCAAGAGTGCAAGGCCGAATGCCAAAAGCGCCGTGCGCCCGATTGCAAACCAGTCGTATGTCACCTCGAGGGGGATGCTCCCGCTAAAGGTCATCTTTGTCTCCTTTGCATACGTCGTATAGGCAAGACCCGCGGCGGTCCCGGTGGCAGCACCCAGGGTGCCGATGATCATTCCCTGCATGATAAATATCACGAGTATGTCCTTGCGCCGCGCACCGATTGCCCGCATGATGCCAATCTCGCGAGTCTTGCCGCTGACAATCATCATCTGAATCGTAATGATTGCAAAGGCTGCCGACATTAGCCCGAATAGCCCGATTACGTTGATCATTGCAATTCCGGACCGGAACCCCTCGAGCTGCGACTCGGCAGACTCTTCAATGGTCTCTGCCTTGAAGTCATCGTGTGCAAACGAGGCCAAAAACAGGTCGCGCACATCGTCGGCTGCCGCAGGGTTGTGCATCTGGACGATAAACGAGCCGCTCTCCCCCTTGCGCTCAAGCATGTCGCGCAGCATGTCAATGTGCATTATGACGCTGCCGTCAAGGCCGATCCCGCCGGCAGTCTCTGTTATCCCGCCTACGGTAAACCGCCGGATCTTGTCCTCCCCCCACCGGTCGACAATTTTGACGCGAATGTTCTCACCGACCGTAATCCCGCCAAGATCGCGTGCGACCATTGACCCGAGCACCATCGAGGAGCGCGTCGTGACATACTGGCCGTCGGTGATGGTCTGGTGCATCGTCGAGGCTTCGAGATCATACCGGGGATCGACTGCGACGACTGGGATCTGGAACTCTTCGTAGAGCTTGCCGTTTATCGTTGCATTTATCGCAGCAGTTGCAGAAAGCCGCGGTGCCGCGGCAGACACATCGGGGAGCCGCTCAAACCACCCGATGATATATGCGTCAGACTTTTCGATATAGTCCTCCTCGTCAGTCACGTAAATGTCTCCAAAGATGTATTGCTTCATGTCGCGCACAAACGCGTCATACAGCCCCTGGAATATCACAAAGTTGACATGGATGACTAGAATCCCGACGGTGATGGCCAAAAGCGCGCCTATCATGCTGCCGCGCCGGCTAGTCAGCATCCGGAGTGC
>JAHRAL010000029.1 GCA_020027325.1 Cenarchaeum sp.
GAGAACGCCCAGCTGGTGCTAGTCAAGATAAAGATGTACGACACGCAGGACGTCCTGCGCGCAAACCTCTACTTTAAGGGGCGCAACGAGGATCTGGTCTTGCGCAACTACCGCGCATCCGACGCACTTGCACTGGCGGTTTTTTACCAAATCCCGATACTTGTACGCAAGTCGCTACTCAAGACCAGCCTCGAAGCCTAGGTTACTACCAAGCCAAGCTCGCCGGCATCGCGTGCCGATGCAATCTCCATGGCAATCCTTCTGCCCACCCCGATAGTCTCGCCATGTAGGTATTTTGTGTAGGGGCTAGTCGTTGCAAGTATGGGATTTCCTGGCACGCGCATCGAGACGTCATAGACGACAAGATCGAGATCCTTTGTAATTACAGACTGGAGCGAGAACGGGCCGATGACTCCGGGCGCAAACTCTTTTCTTGCAGTGCGCACAAACCTGTCCCCTATATCAAACACCTTTTCCAGTATTGACTCGCGAACGCTTGCCGGTGTGTGCCCGACCTCGACGTTTTGCAGCTCGACGTCCAAGTCCAGCTGCTGTCTTGCAGGAAGCGAATTAAAGTCATAGAGGTTTGACTGGAGCCGGCGCTCTACGCCGAGAAACTCTACGTCGCGCATACGCGGCGTTGAAAAAAAGTTAAAGTTCATGTATGTGCCGATTGCAAACTCTTCGATTGATGCGCGCCTCAGATCCGACTCGGATATGAGCCCGTCTTTGATGCGACTCTGCGACTTTTCCTGATAGTCCTTGTATGATGACACGGTAAAGAATGCGCGTTCCAGCTTGCGCATTTTTTCTTGCACCTTTACTATGCACGGCCCCGCTATGTTGCGAGGGTCCTTGATGAGCTTTGGGTACTTTATGCGCGCCTTTTGGAGCAGCATGTACTGGTTCTTTTTTTCGCCGCGCTCCTCGGCCCGGAGCATTGCACGGTTCCCAAACAGCGGGACGTTAAATGCGCGCTCTATCCTATCGTATCCCAAATAGACTGCAAACGAGCGGTGCGGGACTATGAGAGTCGACGTATCGCGCATCCTCTTTTGCGCACTAGCCGAGCCCATCTCTGAAAACTTGTTGAGGGTGACAATCTCGTCGGCTATTCTTGAGAACCGCCTGTACGGGGTGGCGCGCCTGCGCTCACAGTACACAACTGTGCCAATGCCCTCGTCCTTGGCGCCGTCCATGATCTCTAGTGCCGAGTGGCTCCCAAGGACGCCTATCCTCGGATCCTCATAGCTCTCAACGATTCGCCGGATCTTTGCACGCGGTATCACAAACGGTTGCCCTACTCTGCATTTAATATAGATTGATCGCGTGGCCCGACCTGTGAGCGTGCCTGCCTCGCTTGCATCCTGTCCGGAGAGCTTGGATTTGCCCATACATGATGACATGCGATAATGCGGCGAAGGTTTATCGCCTGCATTATGCGGTGGTTGTGAGTGCTGTACAGCTTTGAGCTTGTGATTCTTGGCGTCATCGTGTTGGGCGCAATGTGTGTCTGCGGAATTGCTCTGTGGTGGCGCCGCCGAAACGATGCCCCCTACGATCCTGCCGGCACGGTCGCGGACACAGACGATGAGACAAAGCGATAAAATACGCCGGCGCGGTTCTGCCCAAACATGAGAATTGTCGTGGGGATAACGGGGAGCACCGGCGTGGTGTATGGGATTCGGCTGCTAGAGGTACTCAGGGATCTCGGCGTCCGGACGCATCTTGTAATGAGCAAGTGGGCCAAGACGTGCATACCGCTTGAGACAAAAAAGACGGCCGACTATGTCGCATCACTTGCCGACGAGTACTCTGATAACACAAACATGGCCTCTAGCGTCTCGAGCGGGACAAGCATTACTGACGGAATGGTTGTCGCGCCGTGCAGCATGAAGACGCTTGCCTCGATTGCATGCGGCTATGACGAGACACTCGTGGCACGCGCCGCAGGCGTCACAATCAAGGAGTCAAGAAAGCTGGTAATCGTGGCGCGCGAGGCCCCGCTTTCGGCAATACACCTTGAAAACATGCTAAAGCTTGCCCGTCTCGGCGTCGTCATACTGCCGCCGGTTACGGAATTTTACACAAAGCCTGCAACAATCGAGGACATGATAGATCATACCATCGGCAAGTGCCTTGACCAGTTCTCAATAGAGCACAAGCTCTACCGACGCTGGGGCTCGAGTTGACATCATGCACGGCATCCCGCGTCATCCGCGCAAGACCCGAGCGCGCATTCGAGGTTGCAACACAGTATGACGCGCTGCCCGAATCCATGCCAGACCATTACATAGTGTCAGAAACAAGATCGCGCAGGCAAAACGTCTCAGTCGTCCACGCCCGATTCATGCTTGCCGGCAGGGAGTGCAACGTGCTTGCAAAGCACACAGAGTACCGCCCGCACAGCCACGAGATTGCAATAATCGGCGGGGACTGCCGCGGAAGCAGGATTGTAGAGACATACGAACCGCTTGGGGACTCTACGCGACTCACAATCCGGGCCGACATACGGCGCCGCAGGTTCTTTGATCTGCGCGCAAGCGTATCAAAAAGGGATTTAGAGACGTGGCTTTATGGAATCGCAGACTCGATAGAGAGGGCCGCGCACTGTTAGTTTTTTGGCTCTGTAGTTCCGTCTGAGCCCTTTGATTCGTTCTTAAACTCTGCTAGCTCCTTGTCACCCTCTATCTTGCCCTTTTCGTACTCGCCCCTTGCCTTTCCAAAGGTCTTGGCAAGCTCGGGTATCTTTTTGGCGCCAAATATCAGGATGGCGGCAATAACGATGATGAATATCCATTCCTGACCTGCGATGAATAACGCAACACCGTCTAGCATGACAAGAGAGACTGCATTTTAGAATTTAAGTGTTAACTGATTTTTGTGCGTAATTGTGCGCGACCGTGCCGCGTAGCGGATCCCCTGTCCTGATTTGGCTTTTTGGAATTGTGGGTACATATATAACGTACGGCGGGGGATTTGTGCGAAAATGTCTAGTGAACACAAGAGGTCGTGGGCATGGTACCTCTTTCCCGTATTCTTTAACATATTTGGCGGACTGTTTGCATACTATGCAATCCGGCCCGACGACCCAAAAAAGGCCAGAGAGTGCCTAAACATCGGGATTACACTTACCGCGATAACTGTCGGGGTGCTCTTGGCCGGTGCGGCCATAACTGCAATCACGCTTGACGAGATTGACTCTGTGGTATCTGGTATCGGAAATGATCTCGACATGTCTGACTATGTGGCAGAGTGCCTCAGGCAGAGCGCCGGAATTGACAACACAATCGAGTCCGTTGACGTGGATGCCTTTGCATGGTGTCTTGAGTCACGCTATGTCGGCGTGTTTGCACCGTAGGTGGAATGGATCATGGACGAGATAGACGCACTTTCAGAGAGGGCAGCGGGATTCTCTGATGCCATGCGCCGCCTTCAAGAAGAGATTGGCACCGTCATCGTGGGCCAGGACGACATAATAGAAAAGCTCCTAGTCGCCGTCCTTGCGCAGGGCCACGTCCTTTTAGAGGGGATGCCGGGACTTGCAAAGACGCTCCTGATCAAGACCCTGACAGAGTGCATAAAGTCCGACTTTGTGAGGATCCAGTTTACGCCCGACCTCCTTCCTGCCGACATTACGGGCACAAAGATATACGATCACACAGCGTCGTCGTTCAAGACAGTCAGGGGCCCGATATTTTCAAACTTTGTCCTCGCCGACGAGATAAACCGCGCCCCCCCAAAGGTCCAGTCGGCGCTGCTCGAGGCGATGCAAGAGCGCCAGATAAGCATACAGGGGGAGACGCACAAGCTCTGCCATCCGTTCTTTGTCATGGCGACACAGAACCCGATCGAGTCCGAGGGGACGTACCGGCTCCCCGAGGCGCAGGTAGACCGGTTCATGCTAAAGCTGGTCATGCCATACCCCTCGCGCAGCGACGAGTCTGAGATAATCCAGAGGTTCACAAAGGGCACAGTCTATACCCCCAACACAATCCTCGGGGCCGACGAGCTGATAAAGATGCAAGAGTTTGTCCCGCAGGTATATGCAGACGAGGCCGTGCGCGAGTATGTCGCAGATATTGTGGATGCCACCAGGGACCCAAAGGCCCACATGCCGGACTCTGAAGTGGTCAGGACAGAGTACGGGGCCTCACCCCGCGCCTCGATATGGCTGATGCTTGGCGCCAAGGCCGTGGCGCTGATGGCAGGGCGCGGATACGTGACGCCTGATGACGTTCGCAAGATCGCACCCGAAGTCCTCCGCCACAGGATAATGCTCACGTATGAGGCCGAAGCCAACGGTGATACAAACGACAAGGTGATCTCTGACATACTGGGCGCAATAAGGGTGCCATAGATAGATGCACGGTGATGACCGAGGCCAAGCACACGCATGACGCCGACCCCACAAACGCTACAGCGCGTTGCCAACCTAGAGATCTCTACTAGGCAGCTGGTCAACGGAATCGTCTCGGGTGCATACAACTCTGTGTTCCACGGCAGGGGCATCGAGTTCAACGAGATCCGCGAATACCGCTACGGCGATGACATACGTGCCATCGACTGGAATGTCACGGCGCGGCTTGACCGCCCATACATCAAAGAGTTCATCGAAGAGCGCGACTTGCAGGTCTATGTGATTGCAGACGTCTCGGGTTCGGGATCGTTTGGGTCTGCGACATCCAAGCAGGACAGGATAGACGAGGTCGCCGCCGCCGTACTCCTCTCTGCACAGAAAAGCGGGGACCGTGCGGGCATGTTCCTTACAACTGACAGGATAGAAGAGTTTGTCCCTGCGCGCAGGGGCCGGCGCCATGCAATGAGTGCGCTGTTCTGCCTAGTCTCGCACAGGCCAGAGTCGCGCATGACTGATCTTGCGGCCTGCCTTGAGGGGATTGCAAAGATTGTAAAGCGGCGCAGCGTCATCGTTTTGGTATCGGATCTCATCGACGAGTCCGCGTATGCGCGCCCCTTGCGCCACCTGGCAAGGCACCACGACATGGTTGTGATCCGCGTGGTAGACTCGCACGAGCGCGGCATCCCCGACGTCGGGCTCATACAGCTCGAGGACGGGGAGACCGGCGAGCAGATGCTCGTGGATACCTCTGATGAGTCCTTCCGCCAGGCGTACGCCGGGATCGTTGCGCGCAAGGACGCAGAGATTGCATCGCTCATGTCACAGTGCCGCATAGACTCGATTCGAATAGGCACGGACTCTGACTATGAGTCGCAGCTGTTGCGCTTTTTCAGGATGCGCAAGCGGGGGGAGGCTACACATGGCCGGCTTTGAGAGCGCGTACATTCTGGTGTTTCTTGCGTGCGTTCCGGCACTCTATGTAATGTACCGCCGTGTCCTGGCGCACAAAAAGCGCGCCGCAATGCAGTTTAGCAGCCTGTCATACCTAAAGTCGGCCATCGGAACCCCGCGGCGGGGGCGCGACTCTGCAATGTTTTACCTTACAATGGGGACTATTGCGCTCATGATCGTGGGGTTTGCCGGCCCGCACATACCGCTAGAGCAGACACACGAGGGCGTCAACGTCATACTCGTCATCGACACCTCGGGCAGCATGAAGGCAACCGATTATGAGCCAAACAGGCTAGAGGCAGCAAAGCGTGCAGCCGGGATACTCGTATCCTCGCTCAAGGACAACGACGGCGTCGGCATTGTCACATTTGAGAGCGGGGCCACGACTGCGGCGTACCTCAGCCCGTACAAGGACAGGGTGTCCTCAAAGCTTGCCTCAATCCGGGCATCAGACGGCAGGACTGCGATCGGCGACGGGCTGAGCCTCGGCGTCGACATGGCAGCATCGGTGCCAAACAAGAAACGCGTCATCATACTGCTCAGTGACGGCGTAAACAATGCCGGCGTCATATCGCCGCCAGAGGCGATTGCATTTGCAAGCATCCACGACATACAGGTCAACACGATAGGGATGGGTTCTGAAGGGCAGGTCATTCTTGGATACGACGCGTTTGGTCGCCCCCAGTATGCAGAGCTTGACGAGGCGACGCTGCGCACCATCGCCACACAGACAGGCGGGACATACTTCAAGTCGGTCAACACCGAGACCCTTGACTCGATATACCGGAACATTGGCGACGAGCTGGAACGCGAGGAGCAGGAGACTGACATACGCGAGTGGTTCTTTGCGGCTGCGCTGGGCCTAGTCGCCGTCCAGCTGTACGTGCGATACGGCCGGGGGCGCATAATCCAGTGAGGGTGCCAGCAGCAGGTCTTTTGGCCGCACTTTTGATTGGAGTTCCTGCCGCATTTGCACAGGAAGTCACATTGAGCGCAGAGTATGAAGAGTATTATTTTCTGGTCGGCCAGAACGTATTCTTTCGAGTCGAGGTGGACAACACGTACGGCGTGCCAATATCGGGGACGCTAATATCCAACATCGATCACAACGATCCCGGCGCGGGGATACAGGTAAACAATACAAACTCTGATCAGTTCAACCTCGGCGCTGGAATATCATACATCGACGTGGCCCTCGGCGTCCACAACATGCCGACGACACTCGGCGTCGACCTGCTCTTTAGCTATATACGCGACGGCGCAAAACTCGTGGATCTGGACCCCATTACAGTCCACATAGTTGCCACCCCACAGGAGCAGCAAGAGTCAGAACCGATCAGCGCATCATCCCAGGAGGCAAACCTCTTGCCGCAGCAGCCCCAGCAGAACCCGCTAAACAACGCCCAGGACAGGCTCCAAAACAACCAGCTAGCACAGGACAGCACCGCGCTCCAGCAGGACATCCGCGAACAGATTGCCCAAAACAACGAATCCGTCCAAAACCTCCTAGATGCGGCCCGCACAAGCCCCGAGTTTGCAGAGCTCAACGAGGAGCTAGAGTCGCAGGGATACCGGATGAGCTCGCAGGCCGCCGCCCCCGACGGCGATTCGTCTGGGACGTTTGATTTCGAGTACGTCGATGACGAGAACCGGCGTGCAAGCATCAGCGGCCAGATAACTGACAACGAGGTGGCCCAGATACGATCCCAGACACAGCAGGAACTAGACGCCGCCCTTGACGCACTAGAGCAGGCCCCCGAGTTCCAAGAGTTGGCAGAACAGCTCTCCGAGGCCGGATACGCCCAGACCGATGCCACGATCACAAAGCTCGATGACGGATCATTTGAGGCCGCTGTATCCTTTGCTGATATGGCCGACACCCCGGCAGAAATTACTGCTGCAATCCGCAACGGGACGGTAACAGACATTGAGATCAGCACAGAGCCCGAACCCTATGACTATCTCCCGTTCATCATTGCGGGTCTGCTCGCAGCTGGAATCGCATCCGCTGTGATATACCGCTGGTACAAGAAAAAGGCCAAGGCGGCCACAGAGCAGCTGCTACCATCCCAGCCTGTCGTCATGCGCGATTTTGTCGCCGAGTACAACAAGCTCTTGGAGGGGGCCGCCAAGTCCTTTGATGCCGGAATGCAAAAGCTTGGATACAGCATGGTAAGCCAGGCACTCCGGCTGGGTCTTGCACACGACGCCGGTGTGGATACTGAGACCTCAAACGGGGATCTCCGGCAGCTGTTAAAGGATGCGGGCCGATATTCTGATGACGTGGGAGACTGTTTGGACACATCAAGCCTCGTAGTGTTTGCAGGTAGGATGCACGACAGGGAGGACTTTGAGGGGGTGCTCCATACTGCGCGCCGCCTTCTTGACTCGCGCTATGCTGCCGGCTCTGAGCGCCGTATTGCCGCCACGCCTGCAAAATAGAGTGCAATCATTGGAAGCGCGATGAACCACATGGTCACGCCGCTGCCGTCCGGCGTGATCAATGCGCCAAAGACCACTATGACCACTACTGCCATGTGTGCGTTGCGAAGCCAGTACCTCGAGTCTACAATGCCTGCCGCACTGATTGCATACATGAACAGCGGAAGCTGGAACGAAAACCCAAAAGCAATGAGAAACTCGATGACAATCTTGACAAAGTCCGTCACGTTGAGAAACGTGACAATGCCGGCGGCCTCGCCGAACCTGTACAAAAAGTCCAGCATATACGGGATAACGACCACAAACGCAAATGTGGCCCCCGTTACAAAGAGCGCAACGGCCGGGACTATTATGATGCGGCCTATCCTCCGCTCGCGCTCCTCTAGTGCGGGGCGCAGAAACATCATGGCCTCGCGCACAATGACCGGCATTCCGACCATGATTCCAAGCAGCCCTGCGACGTGCATCTGTGCAAAAAAGACCTGGCCCGGGGCAGTCTGGATGAGCGGGACGTCCTCAGGTACATGGACGTCTCTCATAAAGCCAATCACCTGCGATGCAATGTTGTTGAGCAGGTCCGGCGTCGGATAGTACAGGACAAACTCGCCGACCTGGATCTCTTCGGCATGAAACATCATGAGACACGCCATGATTGCAACTATTACGATTACAGAGCGCAGTATCCTTGTGCGGAGCTCATCAAGGTGTTCCCTGATGTGATCTGTCCATGGCAACTGGCTCACGCACCGCTGTGCACGCCGGTGACCGGAAGGAGCTTTGTAGCCGGCAGGCCAGAGTTGTCCTGCTCATCCTGCGTGAGTCCCTCAAACTCTAGTGATATGATTGACTTTCCGTCTATCATGGACTCTAGCTCGCGTCCTAGTTCGCAGATCTCGGGGCCCGAATACGGTATTGCGGCGTCGTGCACAATTATCCGGTTAGAGTAATCCTCGATGCTTCCGCCGTATTTTTTCTTGAGCATCCGGACAATGTCGTTTTTTTGTGCGTCATCGATATTGTTGTGGTACAGCCCCACCCCGATGATTGACTCGTACTCGACTGGTATGCCGTGTTTGTATGCAAATGCGCCTACAAACGAGACGCCGTCGTCCTTTGTGCACTTTATCTCCCAGTTGAGCATCTTTGACTCGTTGTACGTAAACCCCGCAACCTCGTCGGGCTCTAGCTTCCAGTAGCGCTGCCTGTCTGCCAATACGTGGAGTCTGACCCACTTGTATAAAATCCAATGCTACGCCCGCCCTGCAACTATGCGCGCTTTGGGGAGCCGGATTGTATGTGCTTGTGTATCCCGGTATAATCCAGCTCGCCGAGCCCTGCGGCCACCGCATCGGCGTATGCACCATCGATTGCCTTTGCCACGTCCAGGCGGATTTTTCGCGCATCAATGAACCCCATGATGAGGCCGAGATCTTTTTTGAGGTTGCGCAAAAGAAACGTCGGCGAGTACTCGCCTCGCACCATGTTGTGCGCCTTTTTCTTGCTCATCCCGGTTCCAAAGTATGTCGAGTTGAGGACCGTCAAAAAGAGCTCGGGATCAACGTCGCCGCCCCTGACAATCTCGATTCCCTCTGATAACGATAGTGCAAGCGAGGCTATCTGGAGGTTCATTGCAATCTTTATCGTGTGTGCAGTCCCGTTGGTGCCCACATAATGGACTGCCTGCGAAATGTCCCCCAAAACCCCGCTACACGCATTGTATGCCTGCTTGTCGCCGTCTGCAATTACGACAAGCGTGCCTGCCTTGGCGGCATCGGGGCCGCCCATGACCGGCACGCCGAGCATCTTGATGCCGCACTCTGCGTGCATCCTGTCTGCAATCTTGCGCGAGTCGTCGGGATCAATCGTGCTCATATCGCCCACGACCAGCCCGTCGTGCGCACCTGCGGCCACACCGTCATCGCCAAAGACCACGCTGCGCACCGCGTCTGCATCGGTGACGCATATTATTACAAAATCAGACGATGCGGCCACGTCGCGTGGGGTGTCCATTATCGCCGCCCCTGCATTCTCCAAGTCTACCGTTGCACTCCGGGTCCGGTTGTATGCGGCAACCTTGTATCCAGAGTCTATCATGCGCAACCCGACGCCTGCACCAAGCATCCCAGTGCCAATGATCCCGACTCTCAACACACGCAGGGCACGTTTCCGATTATTTTAGTCGTGACGGCCCTGATCTGCGTGCGCCTATGCCGTGCCCAGCTTTTCGAGGCTCTTTTGCATGCCGACATCGCGGCGGTATTCGAGGCTGCTGTCGACATGCGCATCAATGGCCGCGTTTATCCGGCCTGCTGCGTCCTGTACCGTGTCTGAGACGCATACGAATGCTACGACCCGGGATCTTCCCGTGGTCTTGTACGTACAGTCGCCGGTCTTTGTACAGGCCGCATATAGTACCATTATCCCCATCCCTTTTACTGCGTCCTCGTCGACCGTAAATGAGACGACTTCCCCCGCACTGGGATATTCCTTTGCGACCAGGTATTTTACAACGCTTGCCTTTTTTGAAAATGCGACCGAGTCGCCGTCCAGCCTCTTCTCCCAAAGCGCGATGATGAGCTCTGAAAACGATCCCTCGATAACGCTGAGTACATTGACACCCTCTGGATCGCCAAACCTTGAGTTGAACTCCATGAACCTTATGCCGTCATGCGTCTTGAAGAAACCGCCGTTTATGACCCCGTTGAATCGCAGGCCGCCGGCACGCAGATCGTCTATGACTTTTTGGATTATAGACCTACAGTCCTCGAGATCGCCGCCGGTCATAAACGGAAGCCTTGCCCCCGAGTCCGTAAAGCACCCCATGCCCCCTGTTCCGGGCCCACGGTCATCCTCGTACCTGTACGGATAGTCATAGCTTGCCGGGGAGAGGACGAGGTTTACGCCGTCTGTAATCCCCATTATGGTAAATTCGATGCCGTCCAGCTTTTCGACTAGGAGGACGCGCTCGTCAGGGTTTTTGGCAAGGAGTGACTCGGCGTATCTGACTCCGTCCTTGTATGTCGGGAGGTGCTCTGTCATCACCTTTACCCCCTTGCCGCCTGTCAGGCCCTGCGGCTTTACCACCAGTTCCAGCCCCCTTGACTCAAACTCTGATACTGCGGACTCGAGCTCTTCTTGGTTTGAGACAATTCTGTAAAACGGGGTAAACTGGGGGCATATCCTGTGCATCATCTCTATCGAGTACACCTTGTCCCACTCTATCTGCGTGGCAGCACGCGTTCCCCCCACTGCCTTGAAGCCGTTGTTGACGAGTGTGTCGACTACGCCGTTTGCAAGCGGCTGGTCCGAGTTGATGAACGCATAGTCGATCTCGTGCCTTTTTGCAAACTCTAAAACCGTCTCGGGATTGCTAGAATCCCCGACCATATACTCCCCGCCGGAGCGCTCTACGCACTCGATGATCGTCGGGTTCTTGTGATCAATCACCGCGTACAGGTGCGAGTCCTCAGAAATCCGCATTGCAAACGCACTCTCACGTCCGCCGCTGCCGACTATGAGAAACTTGTTCTTTTGCACGCCGGCCGGACCCAGCCTGCATCATATAAATTCAGTTTTGTTCGGACTCGGAAAAATCTACACCCCCCGACCCCTTGCTGTCAGCCGGCCTCTTCCTCTTTAATGATCCATTCACCGCGGCCGATGCGGGGGGCCTCGAATTTTATCTTACCCACAATCCTGGTCCCGTCGCGGATCATTGCATAGTCTATCTTTGTCGTGCTAAACATGCTTTCCTTTGTCTTGTACCCGCCCTCGATTACGCGGACATGGAACCTCTTGCTTGCCTGGATAGTCGCACGGCGCGCCGCCTTTACGTTGCCCATCCACGAAAACATCTCAAAGTCGCCAAAGTTTTGCGTGTGAACCACGCGATCATATGTCCGCGCCTCTAGCTTTAGGCCGTTCTTTGCAGCATACCCGTTTATCCACTCGACTATGCGGCTGCCGTATCCGCTCTGGGCGCCGAACAGCTCCGAGCTTGCCATGCCCGATAATTGCCGTGCACCGATATAACAGTCAATGCCTACTGGCTCTAAAGTTATCGTGTACTATTTCTAGACTTTGCAACGCTTGCATTTTGTAGTCTCTCACATCGATAAAAAAAAGGTGGTTAGCCATAACCCTGGATATTGCCTCAACTCTGCATAGATCAGAATTGCGGCTTTGTTCTAACCAAATAATATTATACACTACTACAATATAAGTGCAATTGTCGAGGTTGCCTAGCCTGGTAAGGCGATTGTCTCAAGAACGATTTAGTCCATAACCCTGGACTCGTGGGTTCGAATCCCACCCTCGACGCATTCAAAATGCCGGTCTATGTGTCTAGGATCAATACCCAATAACTTTTCGGGATATGCATACATACTAAAATACGCCTCGGGCAAAACCTGCTGTCAGATGCTTACAATTGACTGCCGGGATGTCGAGGGTATAATGCACGAGCTTGCGGTGCACGTGGCCGAGCATATGGGCGCAGTCCCGGCAATAAAGATACGCGAGTTTGTCGTATCGCCGTTTGATGATGATGACACACTTGACTCTGCACTGGCAACCGATGTGATAAGAAAGTACCTAGAGTCAATCGGCGAGTCGCGCAATTTTGCAATCCTTGCCGACGGCGACCGTGTAAACATACACTCTATCAACGGCAAGACGATAACGCAGAACACCTCCTCAAAGCTTGACATGTTCTCGTGCCCGCACTGTGGGTTTGTGACCAGCTATGAGGTAGAATACAACGCCCACAAGCGCATACACTATCTCTAGTGCGAATGCGCGGCATCTGGATGCAGCAGACTTGGACGTTGCACCCGTGCGTCTGCCAGAATCCGGCGGTGTGCAATGTCTGAGATTCGGTCGCTGTGTAGTACCGAAATCAGTAGACCCCGACGACCCATCAACACCAATAGGCATGGAACGCGTTGAGAGTGGAAATGGTGGTGTGTGGGTCAGATCTAGACAGGACACAGGCTCGCGCGTGGGGGGCCAGAGAGCATGAAGGCCGACATTTCCACAGGA
>JAHRAL010000037.1 GCA_020027325.1 Cenarchaeum sp.
ATCCGTCCATTGGTTGCTCTATAAAGTGGAAGGAAAACTAGACTTAAATCACAGCCGTATTTGCGCAAAGCCGAGGGCCGGTAGCTCAGCTTGGCTGGAGCGTTCGACTGATAAATGCCCATTCAGAGATCGAAAGGTCGTGAGTTCGAATCTCACTCGGCCCACAAACTATTACAGCGAGTCGGCCCAGTGCACAATGCCAGCAGCACTGGTGACTGACGCATCAGACTTTATCTCGTGGCCCTCGGGGCCGCACAGTGCCAGCAGCACCCCGGAGGCGGCGCCCCGGCGCGCAGAGTCCGCAGCCGCACCCAGTGTGCGCAACCCGTCGACGGTGTCAGAGAAGACCATTATTGCCGTAACCCCGTCATCTGGGGCGCGCACACGTACCAAGAGTTTCTTGATCTCTGTATCCAAGAGTACGCCGACAGCATGCGACATGTCGCCGAGGCGCATCACGTTCCAGCCGTTGTGATTCAGGACGCTTGCAGCAGCTTTTGCATAGAGTGCGCTGTGTGGATCAGATGCCAGCAGTATTGCGTGCCGTAATGACCGGTCATCCCTGTTTGCATCCTCTAGGCGCACCAAAGACCGCGAGACAATGCTGTGCATGAGCGACTCTTCCGGACTGCCTATCTGGCCGCGATCATAGGTTTTTTGAATCATGTCTATTGCAGGAGCCAGGACTTCGGAGAGAACGGTGACTGCCGATGCGCCACAGCTCATGCACGAGCCCAGAACAGAGCCGGCCTGCTCCTCAGAGAGTGCAGACACTGCCTCTGAATACATCTGCCCTGCCCGGGCATAGTCTGATGGAAACTCGAACCGGACTGCGCCCGAACCCATCTGCCAGACAGTAGAGTTGCCGACATTCTTGGAATGGATCATCCCCTCGGATGCAAACGCATCAAGATACTTTGACATTGTTATCCGGCTCACCCCCAGCTTGTCAGATATTGCAGAGCCCGTCATGCCGCCGTTGCGCTCTAGGAGCTCCAAGAGGCGGCCATAGAGGTCAGCCTTGTCGTATCCGCGCATGGCATACAATTTCCCCTTTGATGTATAAAGCGATGGCGTATGGGATCAATCCCTGCGTCCGGCGCCGCACATCCCAAACAGCAGATCAGTGGCAGGACACGGGCCCGTGTTGCCGGTTTGCAGGCATCTGAGCGCGGACCGGGATAAACAATTATATAGTAATATACGGGACAGGTACGGTAGGTGTTTGTGAGTGCCAAAGCCAGGATTCAAATCGATCACCGTCTCTGAATCAGTCTACAACAGGTTTCAGGATGCATATCAAAAGAGCCAAGAGGATCTGAGCCGCAAGGGCGTCAAGAGTTTCTCTGGATATGTCTCGTACATGCTCGAAGAGCAGATGCTCAAAGACGAGACGTTTGCAAGGCACGCCCCGATGATAAAAAAAGTCTCAGTCGAATCGGACTGTATAATTTTGCGCGACAATGTCCACAACAGGATTGTCGAGGTCTCGGTCCACAACAACGAGCTCTACTGCCAGAGATGCGAGCAAAAGGACTGCGTCCATGTCGGGTTTGCATTTTCAATGCCGGACGTGTATGACATGCTCAGCTCCCGCGGCATTACCAAACCAAAGTAGGGGAGGTGGGATTTGAACCCACGAACCCCTAAGAGACGAGATCACCCATTTTCAAGATCTTAAGTCTCGCGTGTCCAAGGAACAGGTGTTCCACTTTGGCCAGGCTTGACTACTCCCCTGTATCGCATGTATGATACGTGTAAGATTTAATGTTTTTTGGATGTCGGGTGTGTGCGTATGGTCAGCCTTTTATAGTTGATCTGTGGGTGTGCGTTATGGTGCAGCAGGCACAGACCCGTGTAAGCATTGGTGTGTACATGCTACTCTCAATCATACCGTTTGGAAGCATCTACACGACCTACAAGGTGGGCAAGCTCAGGCTCTATCTTCTCATTGTGATTGTGGGCTTTATAGCCACCACCGCGGTGTCAGTTGCTGCCGGACTTTTATCTTGGGTGGCCCTTTTAGAGAGTGGGGACGTAGAGGGCCTGCTGCTAGAATCCGAGACTGTAGGACCATCATTTAATGCGTGGTTGGCCAGCAATGTCCCAGGCATTGTGTTTGCCTTCGTGCTGCTCTACATCCAGTATAGATGGTTCAAGGGATGGAACGAAAAGTTTGATCTGTCCCAGCATGACGACCTGTAGTGTGTGCGTATTTTGGCCCAGGTGCTCCGAGTTCAGGCAGATGCCGGTTCTAGCCAGACGCCTTGATCATTTGAGACGCACGAGAACCAGGCGCACATGAATGGACGGCGAGAGGCGTGCGTGTGCGCGTATTTCTCAACCTTTTATACTCGGATTGTGAGGGGTATGCAATGCAGGCACAGTCCCGTGTGAGTATTGCAACGTACATGCTGTTCTCACTCTTGCCGTTTGGAAGCATCTATACGACCTACAAGGTGGGCAAGCTCAGGCCATATCTGCTCATTGTGATTGTGGGCACGGCCGGCCTCATCATGACATCGGCTGCTGCCGGAGAGACATTTTGGCCACCATCTTCAGGGGAGGTGGATATAGACGCGCTGTTTGAAGATCCCGGCATCCCGCAGATAGATGAAACCTTGGACGAGGGGTGGATCGGCAACATCCCAGGCATTGCGTTTGCCATCATACTGCTCTACATCCAGTACAGATGGTTCAAGGGATGGAACGAGAATTTCGACCTGTCCCAGCGTGCCAGCGTATAGAACGTAGCACCCAAAATCACGTCTGCCTGAATAATCCCTGTTCATCCAGCAAAGATTTATTGAACATGCAACGGCTCCATGCCACACTTGAAGATTTGGATAGACATTGTTGCTCCAAAGGAGGTTCCGTTCTGCGAGCCCCTCATACAAATGCTCAAAAAAAAGAGACATCGTGTGCTCTGCACGTCAAGAAGGTTTGACGAGATAACCGGGCTTGCACGTATGAGGGGCATGAAGCTCGTCCTTGCAGGCAGGTACGGCGGCGCATCACTCCAATCAAAGCTAGAGGCCAACATTGAGAGGCAGAAGAAACTCGTACCCATAATAACCAGGTTTGGACCAGACGTGGCAGTAAGCCACTGCTCAGTTGATGCCTCTAGAATAGCCTACGGACTGGGCATCCGCCACGTGGCCTTTAGCAACGCCCCGTGGATAAGTGCCGTCATGCGGCTCACGATGCCGCTTGTAAGCACGCTCCTCATACCGCGCATGATACCAAAGTCGGCATACACCAGATACGGGGTGGACCCGCGCAACATAATCCAGTACAACGCAATGGATGCCATAGTCACCATGCGCCGCAGGATAGACCGGAGTGCGCCACTCCCGTTCAAAAAGCCGGCCAGAAATATCGTGATGCGGGTCGAAGAAGAGCAGTCCTCATACAGGCAGAGATCAAAGTTTACGCGCCCCATAATCAGGCAGCTGGTAAAGGATCACGGCGGGCACAACATCGTGGTGCTGGCGCGTTATCGCGAACAGATTGCGGACTTGAGGCGCCTCTTTGGCAGGCACGCAGTGGTGACCGGCATGGCGTACGACGGCATGCACATACTGGAAAACACGGACGTCTTTATCGGCTCCGGCGGTACAATGACCGAAGAGGCCGCACTCACCGGGGTGCCGACCATATCGTACAATGACGTGCCAAACGCAGTCATAGAGTACCTGGTCAAAAAACGCGTTGCAACAAGGATGACTGATCCCCGCAAGATCTCGGGCATGGTGGGCAGGATGCTCAGGCGCGATCCTGACAAGAGGCGGGCAGAGAGACTGGCATCCTCCATGGAGGACCCAATAGTAAAGATTGCAAGAGCCATAGAGTCGGGCTGACCATGCCCTGCGTGGGCCGGATCAAATGCCGGATTCCCATCTAGTGCTCCCAAAGGGCCAGAAAATCAGCGCGAATGCGGAGACGGGATTGGCAAAATAGATTAATGGTGCCTGAAAAAACACGAGTGCGTCATGGCCCCCGAATATGCAACAGATCCGGTTTTTTTGGGCGTTATTGCAGTCCTCGTATCTGCAACCGCGTTTGCAACGACGTACATGCTGACATCATTTCTGATCAAATATCTGCGCAAAAACGGGTGCACTGTCCCGGATAGTTTTAAAAAAGAAAAGACAATGGTTGCACACCCGGGAGGACCTGCAATCATTGCCGGAGTCTTGGCATCAGAGGCCGTCTTGTATGGATTCCTGCAAGAGACTGCCATCCTGGCAGTAATGGCCGTGAGCTTTATTGCGTTTTTGATAGGTCTGGTGGATGACAAGAGGCCCATGGGCGGATGGTACAAGCCGCTAACGCTTGCAGGGGCCGCCGTTGCAATAATCCTGCTCGGGGCGTATGAGACCAACCTGACATTTCCCATGTTTGGCAATGTCAGCATTCCGCTGCTCTACATGGGGGTCCTGGTAATGATGATTGTCGTGACGGGAAACACCGTAAATTCCATCGACGTCCTAAACGGCGTTGCAAGCGGGTACATGGCAATTGCGGGCACATCCCTTGCTATCTGCCTGGTCATCGTGGGAAATTACGACATTGCAGTTGCCACCCTGCCCCTGATTTTCGTCTCACTCGCATTCTACAAGTATCACAAATTTCCCAGCAGGATATTTCCCGGGGATTCAGGCGCACTCGTACTAGGATGCATGTATGGCACGATTGCAATCGTGGGTGGAGTCGAAGTGCTAGCCGCCATTGCACTCTTGCCTGCAATAATCAATTCATTTTTGTTCCTGAGCGGGGTAAAGCAGATAGTCGAATACCGCAAGATAAAGACAAAGCCAACCATCATTACAGGTGATTTCAAGATAAAGGCGACGCGGAACCTCGATGCCCTGACGAGCCTGTTGCAGATTATTACGGCAAAGGCGCCCATGACAGAAAGGCAGGTTGCAGGCACGATATTGCGCCTTGGCGTGTTTTCTGGGATTCTTGCGATTATTACGGCATTCTTGTCGGGTGTGAGGATTTGAAAGAGCTGTACGCCTTTATGGTGCTAATGTGGGCCATGATAATAATAGGCGGCGGAATCGCAGTCGTTATACTCGGGCCCATTTCCATAACAGGATACGGCGAGCTTGATCCCACGCTGACCTCTGTGTTCAAGGGCGGCGTGGCAGTGCTGATGGTGATACTGTGGATCTATATCCTCTCAAAGATCAAGGGCCTAATATTCAAGAAAATTTTCTTGGAATAAGCCGATTCTGCGAGTACAAAGATCGGCACAGACACAAGCGCACAGGACATTTGCAAGTAACTCAAATCTGCTCGAAAGTGCTTTGCGTGCAAGGGAGCGTGAACGAATTGATGATAATACATATAACGGCCTGTCAAATACTGCTAATCGGGATAGAGGTGCACTAGATGGGCAAAACAAGTGGCCAATACAAGTTTGTGATGGATTGCAAATCAGATTATTGCAAAAAGATTCAAAAATACATGGGTGGTAGGGGATTTGATGTAAAGATGGTTGACAATACATGGCTGGGTGATCATTATGGCATAAGGACATTTAATACAAAATCTGAAGCAGAAAAAGAAGCATTGCATTTAAGCAAAAAATATTCAGACAAACTGTATCAGATCACAGTCTTTCCTCCATAAGTGGGCACACAAAGCCCGACATGCCGCAAGACGCCAGCTATTCTAGCACAGAGCGTATCTCATCCAGCTCGTTTTGAATCATTGTGACTATGGGTGGAACAAAGTTTTCCCCGTCTCCGTCTACGGACCAGCGCACGCTCTTTTCCATTCCGTTCAGTGTTACGCTGAGCGTGTAAAGATCGTATGCTCCAGGCTGGTCCTGTGGCAGAAATGTCGTCGGAGTAATCTCGATGAATCCCGTCTCTTTTACCAGAGCCCGAAGACGGTGCAGTGAGTCCGCATCAACTGTGCCCTCCAAGCTGGCAGTCTCTGAGATGCTAGCAGTATGGAGTGTCGCATATCCAGAGTCGTCGATCTCGAGAACTTGTGACTCTAGTGTCTGCACCCTCTCGACTATGCCCGAAGCCGCATCTATGGTGCGCTGCGTGTACTCGAACTCGATTGTGTCCGTTGCCAGCAGCGTGGATGGCGGGACGCGATCCGTTGTAAGTATTGGAACTACTAGCAGGGTTGCCACTATTGCGGCTATCAGGCAGCCCATCACCAATGACAGTCTTGTCACAGGCAGGCGTCTGGCCCGATTGTGTCATAAGTCTTGGTTTGGCAGACAGCATATCTCTGGTGGCTGAATAGCTTAAAATCCAAGCACGGCGGGCCATGTTTTGTGGGGTCGTAGCCTAGTCCGGTAGGGCGACAGTGCAAGTGATCACCGCTAAGGGCTCCAGAGGTCAAAGTCTGAAACTACTGACTCGAGGGATGATGTAAGTTTGGAGCTGTAGTGACCCGTAGGTCGCCGGTTCGATTCCGGTCGGCCCCACATCAAACCATCACGTGCGCGTCTTGAGGACGTTGAGTGCAGAGCCTGCGCGGAACCAGGCCAGCTGCTGCTCGTTGTAAGAGTGTGCGAGTTTTATCTCGTCTGTCTTGCCGTCGGCGTGATGGATGACGCACCTGACCGGCTCGGACGGCCGAATCGAGTCAAGTCCCACAATGTCAACCGTGTCACCCTCTAGAATCTTTTCATAGTCGGCAGGATCCGAGAACGTGAGCGCAAGTACGCCCTGCTTTTTGAGATTGGTCTCGTGTATCCGCGCAAAGCTGCGCACAATCACTGCCGCACATCCAAGATAGCGCGGCGTGATTGCTGCGTGCTCCCTGCTGCTGCCCTCGCCATAGTTCTCATCGCCGATTATTACCCACCGGTGGCCTGCCTCCGAGTATGCGCGGCCAATATCCGGAAACGGCTCCAGCTTGCCGCCAAGTGAGTTTATTCCCTTTCCGACATGGCCCCCAAACGCATTGACTGCACCAAGGAGCATGTTGTCACTCAGGTTGTCAATGTGGCCGCGAAACGAGAGCCACGCGCCGGCAGGAGATATGTGATCCGTCGTGCACTTGCCCTTTGCCTTTAGCATTACGTGCAGTCCGCCAAAGTCGGATCCGTCCCACGCATCAAAGGGGGCAAGCGCCTGTATCCTCTTGCTAGTCGGACTGATCTGTATTGCAATCCCGGCGGCATCGTCGGGGGGCGCAATGTATGACTCGGCTCCGGCGGCGAATCCGCGCTCTGGAATGTCTGGGGCCGCAGGCGGCGGCACTAGTACGAACTTTGTTCCGTCCGGTGAGCTAAGCTCATCGGCAAGCGGGTTAAACGAGAGGCGTCCTCCAAGCGATAGTGCAACTACAATCTCGGGGCTGGCAATAAAGTTCATCGTGCTACGGCTCCCGTCGTTGCGCCCGGGAAAGTTGCGGTTGTATGACGTTACAATGGTATTGGGCCGGCTCTGATCGACTTCGGGACGGCTCCACTGGCCGATGCACGGTCCGCACGCGTTTGCAAGGACGACTGCGCCGATTCCCCGCAGCGTCTCCATCTGTCCGTCGCGCTCGATTGTTGCACGTATCTGCTCAGAGCCCGGGGTCACCAGCAGCGGCGTGCGTGCCTCAAAGTTGCGCGAGGAGGCCTGTTTGGCAACGCTTGCAGCCCGGGTCATGTCCTCGTATGACGAGTTTGTACAGCTGCCAATCAGGGCAGTAGATATGGTGTCAGGGTAGCCGTTTTTTTGCACGTCTGCTGCCATCTCTGATATTGGGCGGGCCAGGTCCGGCGTGTGCGGGCCCACCACGTGCGGCTCTAGCTCTGAGAGGTCTATCTCTATCACCCGGTCATAGTGCGCACCCTCATCTGGGACCAAGAGCTGCAAGTTTGCATCTGCAATGTCGGCAATTCCTTTACGGCCCGTGGCCCGCAGATATGCGCTCATCTTTGCATCATACGGGAATATCGAGCACGTGGCGCCAATCTCTGCACCCATGTTTGTAATCGTCGCCTTGCCCGTGCAGCTGATCGATTCGGCACCCTCGCCATAGTATTCAATGATCGAGTTGGTCCCGCCGGACACGCCGAGCTTGCCGGCCACGCAGAGTATGACGTCCTTTGGTGCGGTCCATCCGCTCATTTTACCAGAAAGATGCACGCCGATTCTCCTCGGATAGCGGACCTCCCACTCTAGACCCGCCATGGCTTCTGCTGCATCTATTCCGCCGACTCCGATTGCAATCATCCCAAGTCCGCCGGCATTCGGTGTGTGCGAGTCGGTTCCGATCATCAGCCCGCCGGGAAACGCGTAATTCTCTAGTACCACCTGGTGTATTATTCCGGCGCCAGGCTTCCAGAATCCGCATCCATACTTTGCAGCAGCCGAGCGCAGAAACTCGAATACCTCGTCGTTCTCGCCAAGCGATGCCTTCATGTCGGTGGCCTCATCGACCTTTGCGCGGATCAGGTGGTCGCAGTGGATCGTAGTGGGTATCTTTGTCTGCCCCAGCCCCGTTGTCATAAACTGGAGTATCACCATCTGACCGGTGACGTCTTGGAGCGCAACGCGGTCCGGACGGAGATACGCATACCGGCCCGCAGCAGAGTCAAGATCAGAGCCCGGGGGGGAGGCCATGTGGCCGACAAGAATCTTTTCAGAGAGGGAGAGGGGGCGCCCTACCAGCTCCGAGTATGCGGCGATTCGCTCCCCTATCAGCGAGTATGCCCGGCTGACGGATTCGGGACTGTTTGCGATCTCTGTCATCTGCGCAGACGCAGACGCGTGTCCTAAATTAGGATTTGCTGCACGGGGTCTACCCCCTCTCAACAATTATAAACAAACAAGCACGCAGTCATTGTTGCGCTTGAAACATTACGCCAAACGGTTTGACGCACGGGGGCAGAGCTCCTGATGGTAAACACCAACTTTCCCCAGTTTGGAATAAAGCAGGACAGCAAGCACATAACGGCGCTCAAAAACTACAACCTTCCGGACTTTGTCCTAAAGCTCGTCGCAAAGCAGTGCAAGTCGGACCTCCAGGACAAGGGAAGGGTGGATGAGAGGCTCCAGAGCATGAACGAAGAGTCCCTCGAGATGCTCTACCGGATATTTGTAGAGTGCGAGCAGGACGAGGCCGGCAAGTTTGCGACATACAGGTTTTATGCATACGTCTCTAGCACCCACCACAAGTGCGAGGTCATCATAAACGAGATAATACCGGGCAAGACCGGCAAGAACCACAAGGTGCCGATTGCAATAAAGAGCAACGGCGTCTATATCGCAATCGCGTTCAACAGGTCATCTGGCAGGCCCGTCAGCAGGGCAGACATGTCGCGGATGCACGACGTTGCATACGACATAAAGCGCGGCGACCACGGAACCCAGCTCGGCGAGGCCACATACTGCTCGTCGGTGGGATTCAAAGAGGAGGCGCTCACAGAGATTACGCGGATTTCAAAGATAAAGGGCAAGAGCCTGGACGGCGCAATTGCGTTCCGTGCGGCAAACTTTGAAAACAATATCTATTCTACGATATCTTGTTGAGTCCCTGCGGGTCGATTGTCAAAAACTCTGGGACCCCGTCAGTCGGCTTGTGGTCGGCCCCGTACGCGCTGAACTTTTGCTCGCCCGAATAGTGGCGCGCCCATGCATCGTTTACAATGTTGATCGAGAGGCGCCGGCCCATCTGCCGGAGGAGCTCGTGCGCAATCTCGTAGGATACTGCGGTGCAGTTCTTTTCTGCAAGAAAAAGGGCGTCCGAATCCGGATTCGGCCTTGACCACATTACCATGCACATGTTTTCAGAGTGGTAGCCTTCTGACAGCGAGTCGGTCCACAGCGGCCTAAAGTTTGCAAGGTAAAAGTGCCATGTGGACTCGCCGCGCTGGCGGTGGTCCCGCAGGAGCGCCTCAATCCGGGGCTTTGTGAGGACGTGTGTTCGCTCTACTATCATCTGGTCGCACTTTACGGCATAATCGACCCCAAACGAATCTTGCATCCACGACTTGAAGAATGCCGCCATCCTCTTTACATACTCGTATTCGCCGCGGCGCGACTCTAGCTCGTCGTCATGTACCAAAAAGATAAAGTGTAACATCAAGGGGCAGTGACCCACCTCGGCGCGGCGCGTATGCGCAAACCCTAGCTCTGGCCTTCGATGCCCATCAGCGTGAGTGTCGAGCGGATCTTTTCGATCTTGCGGATCTTCCACGTTATCGTCTCGCGCAGCTTTACCACCGTGTCAGACTCGATCTTTGCTAGAATGTCGTATGCGCCAAACGTTCCGTGAACCTCGCGGACACCCTCGATTCCCTTTAGCTGCTGTATTATCGACTCTTCGGAGCCGAGCTCACAATTGATGAGTACGTATGCTGTTGCCATGCGCACCATAACGCCGCTCCGTTATATCAACGGATCGCTGCGGCTGCGCGCTGTTTTTGGATTGTCCCCCAGCTCTGACTGACCATTGCCTCACCGGCCATAACCAAATGTCTCAGCAGGGTTCCTTTACTGGGGCTTGCCCTCTGTGGCGCGCCTGGGTGAATCATGGATCACATTCGGGCCAGTACGGCCATATCCTCACGATCCGTCAACACGCTCTAATCTAGGGTAATCGGCACGGCGATCTTGCCCAAATATAACTCCGATTGAAGCCGACCAAAGGCAGAATTAAAAGGGGTAATTGGCGCAACCGCACGCACATGAGTGAATACGAGGATGCGATCAACTCTATACTAGAAGGCAGGCCCGAGATTACACGCCAAGAGGTGGACAAGCTTGTCGCACAAAAGCTGGAAAAAGTCGGGGGCGGGTTTCTAACAGAGCGCGGTGCGGTCCACCTGGTGGCAGCAGACCTGGGAGTCAATGTCCCAAAGACTGGCAGTGCCACAATCGAGCTGCGCGACGTGCGCGACGGTGCAAAGGACGTCTCACTCAGGACCAGGGTCATGAACATCTCGCCTGTCAAGCAGTTTACAAGCAAGGACGGGATGCAGGGCGCGATCCGCACAATGACCGTCTATGACAACGAAGCTCGCATGGGGGTAAAGCTCTGGAACGACAAGGCGATACTCCCAGAAATCGACCAGATAAAGTCCGGCGACATGATCAAGATCATAAAGGCGTATGCAAAGGCAGACATGAGCGGGGCACCGGCAATAAACATCGGTTCTGGCGCTACGCTAGAGCGCGACGAGAACCAAGAGACAGACATTGGCGGGCTTGACATACTCGAGATCGACGCATCGGCAGTCACAGAAGACGGACGCAACATGGTGGTCACAGGCAAAGTGTTTGGACAGATCAGCGACTCGGAATTTACAAGAAAGAGCGATGGCAAGCGCGGCACTGTTTTGCGCATGAGCATAAGCGGCAGCGACGGCAACACGGTCAGGGTGACACTGTGGGGCAAGACAAAGCGCGACATTCCAAAGTTCATACCGCGCAACGCAAGGGTTCGGATCATAGGGTGCGATGGCAGGGCAGGCAACCAGGGCCTGGAGCTTCACGGCAACGATGCGACGGTGCCAGAGATCGAGGGCACAAACGACGTCCAGCCAAGGGTCGTCAGGATAGTATCAAAGGTGGGCGATGCCATGGTTCTGGGAGTCGATTCTGACTCGAATTATGCGTTCATCACGGACACTGCAAAGGTCACAGCAGGCTTTGAGACCGGCGACATTGTGGAGATCATGCCCACCAGCGCCTTTGCCAGCTCGATGACCCTTGACGAGTCCTCGTTTGTGCGCAAGCTGGACACAACGGACGCAGAGATTCCAACGCTTGAAAAGCTCTGCACAGACATTGCGTCTGTGACGGTGGGCAACACGTACGTCATCAAGGCTATCGTGCTAAAGACCGAAGAGATCCGCGAGATCCAGACAAGGGCAGGGGACACGATTACGCTCGCAGAGATGTACGTCGAGGACAGTACGGGGCCCATCTGGGTCAAGGGGTGGCGCGGCCAGTCAGAACTGGTTGCAAAGTGCGCACCCGGCGAGATATATGAGATTACCGGGCTAAATGCGCGGTCTGGAATGGAGGGCAAGATCGATCTAATGCTCTCCCCATACTCTGCACTGACAAGGCAGGACGAGTCCTAGTCGTCCCAGAACCCGCGTGTCATCACGTAGCGGCGCTCTGCCTCATAGACCTGCTTGTAGACTGCGTCCTCGTCGGTCATGTCGCGCAGTATGCGCGCCGCAGTGTCCGCACCCACGCCATAGCCGGACAGGACGATCAGCGCGGTCCGTCCAAAGTTTGCGACAAGCGATGCGACCTTCCATGACCGCCGGAAGAGCCGCGCATCGTCTGCACCGAGTGTCTTGCCTGCACGTTTGCGGTTTATGATCCTCGGAATGTCCTCGTCAGTCTTGTATGTGGCAGTAATCTGGTGCGCCCGGCACCGCGGACATGCGGGGGCGTCGCGGACCTCGGATGTCTCGACAAGCTTGCTCCACTTCCCGCACCTCATGCAGACTAGGCGGTGCTGTGCCTTTAAGAGGCGGGCCTTTACCATCTCGATTATCCCCCTGTCCACGTTTGAGGCAAGCGCACGGTAGACGGTCTGACCGAGTATCGGGCCTGCAAGGTCTGAAAAGCTCCCGACGTCGGCCCACACGAGGTTTACGCCCTTGTTTTGGATTTTTGCGAGTAGCTCGAGTGTCCCCTCGAGATCATACTTGTCGTGGTAGAGCTCGCGTATGGCCTCTCGCGTAATCGGGGTTCCAAGGTACCTTGAATAGATTATCCGCGCATCGCGCTGGTCATACACGGCGGTGCGGTCCATCAGCCCAAAGCGCTTTGCAACACACCACGTGTGCCAGTTTACATTGTGGCTGCCTGCAAGCGAGCTTTGGACCAGCGTTGCAATCTCCTCGTACCGGTCCCCCAGCGCGGCGTATAGCATGTTTTTGCTGATTCGCGCCTGCGATGATACTGCAATCCGGTATGCATCAGAGCGCGTCTCTACTGTGCGCCCGACAAGCGAGGAGAGCATGAGGGAGAGCAGGGTTGCAAGGGTCGCATTAATCCGAGTCCCATAGCAGACATGGATTACAATCATCTGCTCTGCTATGCACGACTCTATGACAATGTTTGACTGGTCCGGCGCATCAAACTCTGCATTGGCCATGCATCTTGCGGCAATGCGCCCGAGCATCCCCGTCTTGCGCGTGCGAAACGACGCTGCGCGGCGCGCAGTCTGCGAATCAATCGGGATGTTTTCTCCGCGCCAGTACGGGACGGTGATTCCGCCGGCGCGGTGGGGCTCGACGTTGATGCGCAGCGCCTTTTCATCCACGTTGAGGATGCGCCAGTGCATGCCTCGCAGGACGAATATGTTGCCCTCCTCCCCATAGTCGCCGACAAAGCGCTGATCAAGCGTGCCTAGAAACGACTTGCGCGCAGTGTCATAGACGCGGAACTTTAGGATGTCGCGTATAGTAGAGAGGTTCTCATAGTGGTAGCGCACCGACCTGCCGCGCCGCGTGTATGACATTGACTTGGAGTCAAGCCGGACCAGGTTTGCGGACTCTAGCAGCGAGATTGTCTGGACCAGGTCGTCTAGCGTCGTGCTTCGGAACGGGTACGCCCTCTGGAACAGTTCCAGTGCATGGCCTATCGGGACCTCGTCGAGCTGTATTGCAAGGCCGACTATGTGGTGTGCGAGTACGTCCAGTGCGCACGTGTGCACGGCCTGGCTCTCGATCGAGCCGGTGCGCACGCGGTCCAGGATTGCGCGCGCCTCGATATAGTCATCAGTAGTGCTCGTTATGATGACGCCCCTTGCAGACTTGCCGCTAGAATGGTGGCTCCGGCCTATGCGCTGGACCAGCCGCGATACCTGCCTTGGCGAGCCGTAGTGGATTACAAGCTCGACGTTGCCGATGTCGATTCCAAGCTCGAGTGAGGACGTGCATACGACCAGGCCGCCGCGCCCGCTCCGAAGCGAGGACTCGCTCTCCTCGCGCACCTCGCGTGAGAGCGAGCCGTGGTGCAAGTCTACGGGGATTTTTCCCCCGAGCTTTTCGCGCAGCATTGCAGTCATCAGCTCGGCCTCGCTTCTCGTGTTGGTAAAGACCAGGACCGGCGAGTCCTTTGCCGTCTCGGACGCATTCTTGATAACTGCGTCTATGACGTTTGGCAGTCCGCCGTCGGCTAGCAGGACGTCCACGTCGTACTTGCGTATGGAGCGGTCCTGCACAATCTTGCACTTGCGGCCAGTCCCCACGACAAACTTTGCGGCATCTGCAATGTTTCCAACGGTGGCCGAGAGGCCGATCCGCGTCAACTCTCGCGACGAGTTGAGCTCGAGTCGCTCCATGCTTATAGACAGCTGTGCGCCGCGCTCGCTTGGGAGCATCTCGTGGACCTCGTCGATTACGACCCACTCGATCTCGGATAGCGCCTCGAGGACCTTTGGTTGTGAGAGCAGGACGACTAGCGTCTCAGGCGTCGTTATCATGACGTCCGGCGGGTCCAGGGTCATCTTGCGCCGCGCCGACTGGGGCGTGTCGCCGTGGCGTATGCCCAGCCCGAGTCCGGCAGCGGCGGCATAGCGCTCGATTCTTCGAAAGATGTCCTTGTTGAGTGCGCGCAGCGGCGTGATGTAGAGCGCCTTGATGCGCCCCTTTCTTTTTGTGCGAGATATGCGCGCAAATATCGGGATCGCGGCGCACTCGGTCTTGCCAGAGCCCGTGGGTGCGATTACCAGCGTGTCGCGCTTTTGCGCAATTACCGGAACCGCCTTTTTCTGGATCGGCGTCAGCCTGTCGAATCCAAGTGCTGCAAAGGCGGCGGCAAATTTTGGCTCACCCTGACTTTTTTTCAGACTCTTTTGGCCTTGCCCTCTCATAAGCCATAACGCCGACGATACCGGCGGCAAAGAGCACGACTATGAGCATGGGTATAACGTCAAATATTGCCGCCAATCTGCAATTCGCAGGCACGCGTCCATGTTAAATACGTTGAGTCGGTTCGCACAGGCCCGCGGGCCCGAGCACATAAGCAAACTCGGCAGTCTTTCCGGGAAGCATGACGCGCCCCACAAACCCCGTGCCTACTTTGGAGAGCCCGATTCTTGCGTGTGTGAACTGGCGTATTGCAGGCTGGAGGTTTTCGCGCACCACCCCGTCAAACTCGCGTATGACGTTTGTAATTATTACCGGAATCCCGAGGCGGAGTGCAATGGAGGACAGCTCGTGCATGTACTGCATGAATAGCGAGTTCTTTAGGGCCGACTGCGCCTCGCGCCCGTACTCGAATGAATACAGGTCCGACGCACTGTCCACGACAACAAGATCCGGTTCTTTGGACTCTAGTGCGCGCAACGCGTCGGACTGTTCAGACGAGCTTGTCGCACGCATCACGTACAGCGAGTCTAGCGAGTCTGGCCGGTTTTGATCCCGGACCATCTCCAAGACGCGCTCGGGGCGGAACTTGCCCGTGGTATCGACAAAAAAGACGCGCTTGCCAGAGACGACAGAGTTGGCAGCTATGCGCTTTACGAGCTGTGTCTTGCCCGTTCCTGCGGCGCCATAGATGTCTGTTATTGCACTGGGGCGCACCCCGCCGCCAAGCAACGAGTCAAGCTTTTCATGCCCTGTAGATATCATCATGTATGAACGGCGGTGTACGGGCACAAAGCCGATATTACCTTATTTGCATAAGGCTTTTATTCTAGAGTGGGACGATTTTGTCCAAGTTTAATGTCATCATCACAAGGACAACGTCCGCTTACGGTACTTCAAAAATGCACAAACAAACAGGTCACGGTCCGCCTGAAAAACGACACAGAGTACCGGGGGAGGCTAGACAATATCGACATGTACATGAACCTCATAATGACAGACGCCAAGGAGACGTTTCAGAGCAAGCCTGTTGCCAACTATTCTCGCGCCATACTGCGTGGAAACAACGTCCTCCTCATAAAGCTGGAAAACGACATATGACGGAGTCCGCATGGGCCGCGAATTCCTCTTTACATCAGAATCGGTGACCGAGGGGCACCCCGACAAGATATGCGACCAGATTTCTGACGCACTAGTGGACGCCTTTATCTCCCAGGATCCCGATTCGAGGATTGCAATAGAGGCCATGATAACGACGGACTTTATCGCAGTGGCCGGCGAGGTGACAACGCGGGCGCAGATTGATCCCGCAAAGCAAGAAGAGATTGTAAGAAAGACCGTCCGCGACATTGGTTATGATGATCCCGCGCTAAAGTTTGATGCAGACTCGTGCAAGGTGCTGATGTTGCTCCATCCGCAGAGCCCGGACATTAGCCGGGGTGTCAACTCGGGCGAAGGGCAAGGAGCCGGCGACCAGGGCCTGATGTTTGGATACGCGTGCAATGAGACAGACGAGCTCATGCCGATGCCGATAATGCTTGCACACGCAATGACACGCCGCCTTGCAGAGCTCCGCAAGTCCGGCCAGGCGCCGTGGATGCGCCCCGACGGCAAGTCCCAGGTGTCCGTAAGGTATGACGTGAACCACAGGCCAGTTGCAATCGAGTCAGTCGTAGTCTCTATACAGCACGACGAGGACACTGCCAACGACGTGATCAGGGAGTTTGTCATTGGAAACGTGGTAAAGCCGGTGTGCGGAAGCATGTGGAGCGAGGAGATTACCATCCATGTCAATCCGACTGGCAAGTTTGTCATCGGCGGGCCGCACGGGGATGCGGGCCTGACGGGCAGAAAGATAATCGTAGACACATACGGCGGGTTTGGGAGGCACGGAGGGGGGGCGTTTTCTGGCAAGGACCCCTCAAAGGTGGACCGCTCTGCGTGCTATATGTGCAGGTATGTGGCAAAAAACATCGTAGCAGCTGGGCTGGCATCCCGGTGCGAGGTCCAGGTCGCATATGCAATCGGCGTGGCAGAGCCCGTCTCGCTCATGGTAAACACGTTTGGGACAGGAACCGTGCCTGATGCAGAGATTGAGAGGCGCGTAGGTGCGGTCTTTGACATGAGGCCGTCGGCAATAATATCGAGGCTAGAGCTAAAGAGGCCGATATATGCAGAGACAGCCGCATACGGGCACTTTGGGCGCTCTGGCGGCGGGTTTGCATGGGAGCGCACAGACGCAGTAGACCGCTTGAAACAATCATAGCATGTCGCCTAGCTTGCAAAACGTCATTTTCGATCTCTTTGCCAGCGTCGCATGATCCCCGCCAAAGCTTCCAAGGAGTATTGCCAGCTCGTCAATGTCGTACGCTGCGCGGGCATCACAGACTGCGTTGCGCACGGCAGCCTGTATCGGGTATGATCTTGCAGCATTTGCGCCGACGACCATCCCTGCAAATTTTTTGTACGACACCCTGTCAGGGCCGACCAGGTCAAGCGTCCTGCTTGTGCGCCTGCCAGAGAGCGCCTCGTCGATTATTGCAACACATGCATCATCAATGTGAATCGGCTGTATGATATAGCTCCCGTCCCCCGGCACTATGGGCAGCTTTTTTCTTGCCAGCCTGCGTATCTTGGCAACTAGGGCGTCCTGCCTGCCGACGATATATGATGCACGAAATATCGTGTGCTGTATGCCAGATGAGCGGATTATCTTTTCTGCCTCTAGCTTTGAGGAAAAGTATCCAGTGTTTGCAGTGTCGGCGCCAAGCCCGCTCACAAATACAATCTTTGGGATTTTTGCGCGCAGGCAAATGTTTGCAGCACTCTGGGCCAGTGCCACATTCTGCATGTATCCCGCACCCCCCGTGTGCCGCCCCACCCCTGCAAGGTGTATCATTGCAGAGCACTTTGATAGTGTAGAGAGGGCGGAGAGGTTTAGGCACGCATCAAAGCTCATGACGGTCTCGTTGGCAGCAGGCGTTATGCTTCTCTGTGTGATGCACAGGACCGGCACGCCCATCTTTGAGAGGGTGCGGCGGACGTTTGTGCCCACGTATCCGCCGACTCCGGTTATGGCAATGTTGTTGCGCACACCTCGGCATAATGGCAGACGGAGTTTAAAACCTGCGCCCTGCTCTGGAATTGCTCCTCGCATGGGAGGGGCTCTGCGTGCCGTATTCTTGCCGCCATAGCAGTGGGGTGGACACATGCGGTTCTAGCATAACCCCTGTTTTGTGCAGTCATTGAATTATGGCAAAATCTTGCTCCAAAGCTTTTTTCGGTTCGGCGTGCTATTGATCATCAAGTTTTACTCTGAATTTCTGTCATCATTCATGGACAGAGCCCATTGACCTATTCGATGATTTTGTCCACGGCATTACACACTCTGGATACAAACGAATCTATAGATACGAATTAAAGTTCATGCGACCGGATAACCTGTCCCAAATAGGAGAGCATTATGCATACTGGGAAGCGTATGAACAAAGGCGGGGCGTAAATCATGTCTGAGAATGACTTTTGGCGTGAAGACGCGGGCATGGAGCTTGATTCATATTCGAATATTTTGTTCCACCTTCGTTTGCCCAGTATCCAATGAGGTTTGTACGAATAGTTCATGCCAGCGTTTAGGTGATTATGGTAATATCATCCGGAAGTGGTGGGATCTTTTTTGGTGGATCACCTGGCTTTGTGCATCTTTTGAGGTACTCTTTCTCGTACGCCCTGACCATCTCCTTGCCCTCCTCTGGCAGGTCCTCAAATGACACCCCGTACCTGCATGCGCCAAACAGCGTCACGGGGGTAAAGTACGTGTTTTTGCAGTTGGGAGCAAACGTGTTCTTTATTGTCCACTTACGTAATTTCGATAATGTCGTATTTTCCGTCTGGGTCGATTCGGATGATATAGTCTTGCTCATACTGCTTAGCCATACGGATTGCGTCAGACTTCCATATAAGTTGGATTGGGAGCACAGTTAAGTCAAAAGTATACTAAATCCACCTAAAGTATGCAGAATTAGGCCCAAAATACGCAAATACATCCTAAAAGTAAAGGAAGGCAAATAGAAACTGATCAATACAAGTGCGTTTCGAAAGGTAATGTAGTTGAATCAATACCCCTCGAAACGCAACATTCGTACAGACCGGATCTCTTATGAACGTGTCGCCGACGACATCAAGAACTCGCTTGACCCTTTGGTGGAAATGCCGAGGGGACACAATACCAAATTTGGATTCGATGATTTCTTTCGTGCCATGCAACGTGCGTCATTGAGCGGCGGGTCCGTGGCAGGAAAGGCCAGGGCCGACCGCGCAACATCGGACCGCAAGAGGCCGACGCCCCAGTGGGTCAGAAATATCATAGCCACGGCGGACACAGAGCACACGGTGGAAACGTTTGCCGCCCAGGCAAACGCAACGGTTGCAAGGCTGCAGAGACACAAGATACTGCCGCATACAATCGACATAGCATGTGACATGCACTTCAAGACCAGATACGACAAGAGCTACGGACCGGAGCTTGTACGTGCCCGGCACAAGGGCAAGTCGGGGCCAAACGAGGTCTATCTCACAATACAGTGCGTGGTAGGGGACGCCCCGCTTATACTGGGTATAGTTCCGGTAGGAATGCTGGACACCAAGGAGGAGCTGTTGTTCCGCATTATGGGTCTTGTGGATTTTGAGATCGGCACGGTCATGCTTGACAGGGGGTTCTCTTCGGTGTGCGTAATGAAGGCGCTTGACAAGCTCGGACTGGCATACATTATTCCCCGCCCGAATACGCCCCGTGTAAAGAATATGATTGTCGAATACGCCGATGGCTTGCGCGGGGAGACGTCTGTGGCGTACATGGAAAACCGGGACCAGGAATCCGTCTGCTATTTTCTCCGCATCGTGCCAAGAAAGCGTGCGGCCGGTACGGAACCGTGGGACAAGTTTGTAGGGTTTTCAAGCAACTGCCCGGACATTGACCTGAACCGGTACGATTCAAGGTGGGTGATAGAGACCGGTTACCGGATGGGCGGGCTTGTGTTGCCCAAAACGCGGAGCACCGAGGCAGCTGCCCGCCTCCTGTGCTTTGTGTACGGCGCGATCGTATACAATGCGTGGATCACGTTCAATGCAATGCTTGCATTCATGTCCGGTGTCAGGATGACTGGAAGGCCGGTTACCATGGACGACTTTAAGGAATTTCTGTTGCTGATCTGCCACGTCCACCATCCCCCGATTCCACCGGATAGGACACGCAACATGGCACGGCCCGTACTGCGGCAACCGTTGCAGGATACGCGCCTTGGCCATGCTGTACGACGCGTATTGCAGCATGTATGCAGGGCGGGCCGTCATGTGGAACAAACCCCGTGACATACGTTCCAGAGAATGCGTGGCGTAGGCATGCGTCGAGTTCGTTCTTGATGTTGACCGGCGTTTAGAGATCCGATGTTGCAAAAACGGCTTGGTCAGATGGGGACTACATTCCCAAAGCCGCCATTTGAGCTGGTAACTGGCTCGATTTGTGCCAATTGTGCGTGTTTTGGGTCGTCAGAATCGTGTCTACTTTTGACTTAACTGGAGCACGGCGTCCAAGTACCGCGTACCGTGCTCGTTAATCCAAGATCCAAAGAGGGGCTGGTTGGTTATCTTTGCCAGCATCTGATACGCCCGTTTCAGCGTGGCATTCACAGAGATATCGGTATTGTTGGTCACGGCTATTAGGTAAATGGGCACGTCCGGACGAAAGTTCCTGCTACCCTCAACCAGCTCCCAAAAAAGGGCGAGTACCTGTTTTTTGGTCTTGAAGATATAGATCATACGCGTCTTGGGACTCCAGGTAAACTTATCATAATCTCCAATGTTTGCAATGAGCTCTTCCAAGTATTGCATTGCGATAGCCATTACAAGCGGCACCGTGAATCCAGAGCCGGGTTTGTATTTCACAAGGGATCACCGCACATTCTGCTGGATGCGGCATGTCCCCGATATAATCATTGCTTGGAACTGTTTGGTGTTGTGTATCTCTGTTATTCAATAGTCATTTCCATACAGTTTACACAGTCCTTTATTCATACGATTCCCAGTATGCATAATGCTCTCCTATTTGGGACGGGTTATCTAGTCGCATGAACTTTGGATCGTATCTATAGATACTCCTTTTAGCGAGCATGTCTTGCACCTGACCACTATCTAAAAATCATATACGTTGCACCTATGGCCCATCTTTACAATATTCATTGATCGGCCAACCACGTCTAGCGATACAATCACTCTATAATTGCCTACCCGCAATTTGTATAACTGTCTCTCTTTGTGTTGAAGGTTTTTGAGCCTTGCAGTATATCTCGGTGGATCCTCCATGCTGTGTTTGATTGCGTTCAATATTCTTTGTTGCTGAATATGTTCAATTTATGCATAGTTTGTTCTAGCCTCATCTGACCAAGTTACACTACATCTATTCTAAACCAAATTCCTTCATTACATCCTCATGCGACGTAACTCTCCCAGCTTCAATGTCGGCTAGACCTCTTACAATGCCCGAAATATCCTCACTGCCTATATCTGGATCGTCTTTTAAAATACGAGTCAGTATGCTGTTTAGGGATTCCCCCTCGTAGGCACGGTAACTTTCAATCTCCCGTTGTATGCTCTTACCCATATCGGCTCTATCCAGACTCGGCATACCGTATATCTCCATCCCCCGTATATCAGAATATGGCACAATGCGGCGCTATTCACGTATAGTCACACAACTGGCCATCAATGCAGGTTGTCTGCATACGCCAAAAGATAATACACAATGCGCCGAGTATGCCATACAATGTCTGAAAAAAAGCTCCGCACCGGCTTTACAACCGGCACGTCCGCAACGGCGGCTGCACGCGCATGCATGACCTCGATTGCATTGCAGTCAAGGACGGATGCCGTAGAGGTCCCGCTGCCACGCGGCGGCACCATCAGGATAGCAATAGAGTCCTGCGAGTTCTCTGGTGACCGTGCACGCTGCACGGTGATAAAGGACGGCGGCGATGATCCGGACGTCACCCACGGTGCGGCGATCACAGTAGAGTGCACGCCAAACAACAGGCCCGGGACAATAGAGCTCCGGCGCGGGGACGGGGTGGGAATAGTCACAAAGCCCGGACTCGGACTCGAGGTGGGCGCGCCTGCAATCAATCCCGTTCCGCGCAAGATGATCACAGAGGGGGTGCATGAGACCGGCGCAGACTATGTCTCAAGAAACGGCGTGGATGTGACCATTTCGGTAAAGGACGGCGCACAGATTGCAACAAAGACTGACAACATACGCCTCGGGATACTAGAGGGGATATCAATACTTGGCACCAGCGGAATAGTCGTGCCGTTCTCTACTGCGGCGTTTGCCGCATCCGTGCGCCAAAACATTGACGTCGCAGTTGCAATGAAGGATGACTCGATAGTACTGAGCACCGGCGGAAGGAGCGAAGAGTATGCGCGCAAGCTTGACGCCGGCCTTGCAGACCACTGTTATGTGCAGATGGGTGACTTTGCAGGATATGCAATAAGCCAGTGTGCAAAGTCGGGGATACACAGCGCGCACATTGTAGGATTCATCGGCAAGCTGGCAAAGATAGCAGCAGGTGTTAAACAGACGCACGTAAAGGGCTCAAAGGTCGATACCGCGTTTCTTGCGCGGATTGCAGCCGAGTGCGGGGCCGATGCCGGGACAGTCGATGCCATAACGCACGCAAACACTGCACGCCATGCAGGCGAGATTGCAGAAAAAGGCGGCGTAGAGGGGTTTTTTGAGAGCATTGCGCGGCACGCCCACACCCAGATGAGCAACCACTGCGAGGCCAAGGTCAAGCTCCGGGTCACAATGTTTGGGTTTGACGGCAAGCCGGTGGCACGGTGGCCCGCAGAGTAGGATATTATAGCAACTCGGAGCCGTGTCTTGCCATGGAGCGCGTAGCAGTCGTTGCGATCACAAAAAACGGCATCAAAGTAGGCCGCCGCCTGGCAACACTTTATCCCGGATGGCACGTACACGCCCCATCCAAGTTCAGCGATGATGGCGCAGACGTAATGTGGTTTGTAGAACCCACGCCAAAAAAGCTGGAACTGCTCTTTGGGCAGTACGACGGGCTGGTATGCATATTCTCACTTGGCGCAGTGATACGCCTCTTGGCGCCGCACCTCAAGGACAAAAAGACAGATCCCGCAGTGCTGGTCATAGACGACCGGTGCGAGTTTGTCATTAGTGCACTGTCTGGACACGTGGGCGGTGCAAACGAGCTTGCACGCGGGATTGCAGCAAAGACCGGCGCGACCCCGGTAATCACCACGGCGGCTGACGTAAACAAGACAATCGCAGTGGACATGGTAGGCAGGGATCTTGGATGGAGGATTGACGGAGAGCAGGACGTGACAAGGGTGAGTGCGATGATGGTCAATTTAGAAAAGATTGGCGTCTATCAGGACGCAGGAAACACCGGCGCCTTGGGTGAGTCGCTCCCATCAAATGTCACAGTCTATGGCACACTGGCAGAGATGTGCGAGTCCGACTGTGCAGGAATGCTGGTCATTACCGACCGACAGGTAGGATCGCTCCCAAAACCCGCGGTGATCTATCGGCCAAAGTCCCTCATTGTCGGAGTCGGGCTGCACCGCGACACGCACGAATCAAAGATACGTGACTCGCTTGCAGAGGTGCTAGGGCAAAATGCGCTCAGTCCAATGTCTGTAATGTGCCTGGCGTCGGTCAAAAAGCCAGTCGATATAGACGCACTGGGTGCAATAGCAACAGAGTTGGGAGTGGAGCTGAGGCTGCTTGAGCGCGGCGAGCTTGCAAAGCTAGACACGCCAAACCCCTCGCAGACAGTTGCAAGGCTCGAAGGCACGCCGAGCGTGTCAGAGGCGGCCGCACTGTCGTGCTCCAACCACGGTAAACTGGTCGTACAAAAGCAGAAATTCCCCCCAGACCTCACGCTTGCCGTGGCGAGGATGGCACAATGAGGCGCGGGATACTCCTCATAGACAGGGGAAGCCGCGAGGACGACGTCAAAGAAGAGCTAGGCGAGATCTGTGCGAGCATAAGGAAAAAGGCAGGCTATGACTATGTCGGGTACTGCTTTTTAGAAGTCATTGGCCCGTTCATACCCGAAGGCATGAACTCTGCGCTCCAAAATAACCTTGACGAGCTAACAATAGTCCCGTATTTCCTGTATCCCGGAAAAAAGCTAAAGGACGCAGTAAACAATGCAATCGCCATGCAAAAGGAAACAAAGACCAAGATCCTGATATCGAGGCCGATGAGGATGCACAAGACGCTAGTAGAGCTTGTCCGCAACAGGGTGCGCTCGGCCCTCGACGGAGATGGGCTGGGCGATAAAAGGGATGCCGACGTCGACGTCCTGATCATCGGGCATGGCAGCGTGGATCCAAACGCCCGGAGATCGCTTGATTACATTATTGAAAACATTGGGCCGCATTACCGGAATTCAAGGTACTGCTTTTTAGAGATTGAGCAGCCAGACATTGCAAGCGGGATTGCAAGCTGCGAGGCAGACTCGCCAGAGATCCTGGTTATAGTGTTTTACTTTTTGCACAAGGGGGCGCATGTAAAGCGCGACATTTACACCGACCTCAACCCCGCACTAGACGCATCGGGCATTGCAAAGTCACTCATAACAGAGCATCTGGGCACGGACCCAAAGATGATAGACCTGATAATAGAGAGGGCGTCGGAGGCCGAGTCATATGCAGACTAGGGCGGGGCAGTCAATCGAGGATGAGAGCATGCGCATCATTGACGCAGAGATCGGCGATCACCGGTATTCAGAATCAGAGTGGCCCATAGTGCGGCGCGTCATACACTCTACGGCTGATTTCGAGTTTGCACGCGAGTCGGCCATTACGTTTCACGGGGATGCCGTGCGCGCAGGTGCCAAGGCCCTCAAGGGGGGTGCGCCGATAGTAGCCGACGTGCACGGCGTCACGGGGCTGATAAGCTCTAGGCATACGGCAGAGTGTGGCAACACGGTTGTGTGCAGGGTATCGGATCAGGGTGTCGCACAAAGGGCCGAGCGCGAGAACACGACGCGATCACGCGCCGCAATGCGCGAGTCGTGCAAAGAGATCGACGGGGGCGTTGTGGTGATAGGCAACGCGCCGACTGCGCTCCTAGAGCTACTCGAGATTGTGCGCAACGGGCTTGCGCGCCCCGCACTCACAGTCGGAGTCCCCGTCGGGTTTGTCTCAGCAGCAGAGTCAAAAGAAGCGCTGGCAGCTTCTGGCCTCACATGTATTACAAACAGCAAGAGAAAGGGCGGGAGTGCAGCGGCTGCTGCAATAATCAACGCATTGTTCAAGTCTGCCTAGCGGCGCGCAGCTGTGCAGATACCGTCAACGATTCTGTCTGCAACCGCAGACCCAAAGTACAGGTGGCCGTATGAGGCCAGCACCCCGTCCTGGAGTATGCCATCTGACTCGTCCCGGATTCCGACCCCGTCATCAAGTCGGTAGGCAAATTCCGTGTCAGGGCCCACGCCGGTCAGATGCGAATAGTGGAACTCGTGGCCGTGTAGCTTTTTTGTGCGCCTTGCAACAAGGCAGTTTTTTGCAACCGTCGCACGGGTATAGTTTAGTACCATCTTTTTTTTCATCTCCGTCTGCGCATCAAGGACGCCTGCCATTGCGTGGCGCCGGTTGCCAGACTTTATTGCGCGAGAAAGGTACATCATCCCCCCGCATTCTGCATATATGGCCCGCCGGTCTATGGTTGCGTGCTTTTTTATCGCGTTTCGCATTGCAGAGTTGCGTGACAGCGGCGATGCCCGGACTTCGGGAAACCCGCCGCCCAGGTATATCGCATCGCATTCTGGAAGGCGCCTGTCAGACACGGGGCTAAAGAATTCGAGCTCTGCTCCGTTTTGCTCTAGTGCGTCAAGGTTGTCTCGATAGTAAAAGTTGAACGAAGAGTCCAGTGCAACGCACACCCTTGCACGCACACGTCCGGACTTGCGCGGTCTGGGGCGGACTTTTAGTTTGGGTGCGGTACGCGATATTCGCACGATAGAATCAATGTCAATGTGATCGGCAGCAGCTGCGATTGCAGCCATTGCGCGCTTGCGCTTGGCCGCACTCTCTACCGGCGGAACCAGCCCCAAATGCCGCGATTCTAGTGCGTATGATTCGCTGTGCGGGATGAGGCCAAGAACCGGGATGCGGAGCTGCTCAATTGCATCGGTGCAAAACCTTGCATGGCGCGCACTCTTTACCCTGTTGAGGATGACGCCGGCTATCCGGGCGTTTGGCTGGTATCTGGCAAACCCCGCCACAACGGCTGCAACAGAGCGCGCCGCGCTGCGGACATCGACTACCAAGATGACTGGCGCACCTAGAATGCATGCGACCTCGTGCGTGCTAGACCTGTTTGTCCTCCCGGACATGCCGTCATAGTACCCCATGACGCCCTCTATTACAGAGACGTCTGCGCCGGCAGCAGATGAGGCAAAGCTCTCGACTAGTTGCGACCTGCCCATCAACCACGAGTCTAGGTTTCTTGCCTCGCGTCCTGCGGCAAGCGAGAGGTATCCGGGATCGATATAGTCGGGCCCTACCTTGAAGGGCTGCACGGCGTATCCGCGCCTGCGCATCCCGTATGATACGGCAGATGCGACAAGCGTCTTGCCGACCCCGCTAGCAACGCCTGCAATTACAATTCGCCGCCCCATCGGCACTGCACATACCACGAGTTTTTTAAGTGGATACGGCAAGCCGATTGTGTCTTTAGGGCGCTGTGCCCGCACAAGGGGTTTGGTGTGGGGGTGGACTTTGCGCCAACGACAGAGTATAGGCGGAGGGAGTCGCCGCGAAAGGATGATGGGGGATATGCCGGGGCCTATAATCTGCCGGCAGCCAGCGCCAATGTCTTAAAAAAGGCAGAGGCGGCGGCCGGGCAGATGCGCTCGGACGGGGTCATGCCGGAGGCTGATGGTTCGTACAGGTCCCAAGTCCGCGAACAATCCGAACAAGACGTACAGGGTAACTACCAATGGATGCCAGTGCGCAGGAGTTTTGAAAGTATGGGGCGTGCCACCATATGGAGGCGGCAAAGCTGCTGGGTGGGACGGGGAGGATTGGTGGTGGGCCATGCTACCCGAGGATGATCTGTACACGCATCTCTACAGGTCAGCACCAAAACTACTCAATGACCTATGAACGGCACGATAACTATGCACTAGCGATTCGTTTAATATATTTTAAAAATTCTTTTGTATCGGCAAAATAATTTGGAAAAGCTTTTCTAAGCTCTTTTGTGGCCGCTGCTTCAACAAGAACAAGATTGGGCTTGGGCCGGGAAAGATGCTCATTCAGTATGTAATTCTCGTATGCACTATCACCATCAACATATCCCTCTATCAACATTTCTCTATCTTTGACATTTAATGACAGCAAAAAGAATTTGAATTTTTCAAGTCGTGTCTCACCAATTATCTTTAGAGCGTTTGCCCATTGATTCATTTTATTTATTATATCCAACTCTTTGCTGATTTTTTTGATTTTAAATTGCAGTTCTTTTCTCTGTTCGGAGACCGTTGCATTTGAATTTTCTTCCAGAAACTCAAATTCAAGGCCAAGATATCTAAAGAATTCCTTCCATTTTCCGTTACCGTTGTTAGATTTAAGATCCTGTTCGGTAAATAAATCAACAGTTTCAACAGCTGTTGCCCATAAATGTTGTAATTTTGTCCTTAATTGGATTTCAATATTCAATCCATTCAGCCATTTGTGCGTCATGCCACTAGTTTTATACGTTTGAATCAAATGAATGCATCTATAACCATCAGCTTTTGGCGTGGTTATGTAATTTTTTTCTTTAAAAACAGAAGTTGGCATATTTTCATATATGCGGTGTTTCAATGCAAACAATAATTTCTTATTCTCTACAACGATACGACAACCTCCTATGTCTTGCATTTGAGTAAGTTTCATTGTAGGATTGTTGTTATGATATCTTCTGTTCAATTTTTTGTGAATAGAGCTAAGGCGTTTTAATCTATATGCAACCGTTGTCCGAGAGGCAATTTCCCCTGTCAATCTGTCCATTCTTACACGCACGATCTGCAGTGGGTGTCTGTGTAACGACCTCCAATACTGCACTTTGCTTAACACGGTATTATAATCTGGATCATTTATAGGCAAACTTATGTTAAAAGTTGCAAAGTCAGAACCGGCTTTATTAATCTCGGTTTTACTATATTTTAAGTGATTGATGGGAATGATAATTACGCATCTCCAATAGTTGCAAATTTATCATTAGTAACAAACATGGCACCGCCTAGATTCACATCAGGTCGGCCTGCAGGCGTTAACAGCTTGTCAAGATTTGCGCCTAAAAGGCACGTACGCAAGTGAACTACATACTCGCTTGTGAATCTGTCCATCTCCCCAATCAAGACCATTTTCACCTAGAGTGGCAACGTGTGTATAAAAGCTATTGCCGGGGATTCACTCATGTGCGTAGTACCGAAATTAGGGTCATTGGTGGAACGAGGTAAAGTCACACGAGTCTCTGGACTGGAAGAACTTTGAGACACCAGCACTGGGCTTCCAAAGGCGTATGCCCCCCAACGGCCTAGCTGTGAACGAGGAGGGCAAATAGGGATGAACCAAGCAGATTACTCACAAAACAGGGCGGACACTAATTTCGGATCCCCACATAGACGAACACACCATCCATAGCAATATTATTAGCACAACGCACGGCTCCGTGCACCATGGCAGCAGACGGCCTTGTTATAGTGTACACAGGAGGCGGCAAGGGAAAGACTACTGCTGCACTCGGCATGGCGCTTCGCGCAGCAGGCCACAAAAAACGCGTGTGCATGATCCAGTTCATCAAGGGGTCGTGGCACTATGGCGAGCTGGACTCGGCAGGGCTCCTTGCGCCGTACTTTGAGATGCAAGCGTCCGGTGAGGGGTTTGTCGGCATCATCGATGACACAAGCGACAGGTCTGTCCATGTAAAGGCGGCACAGGAATCGCTGCGCAAGAGCCACGACACCATAGTCTCAGGCAAGCATGACATTGTGATACTAGACGAGATCAACTATGCGGTAAAGCTAGAGCTCATCGGGGCCGATGATGTCCTGCGGCTCATTGGTGCAAGGCCGGAGGGAATGACTCTAGTCCTGACTGGCAACCACGCAGATCCGCAGGTAGTGGAAGTAGCAGACCTTGTGACAGAGATGCGTGAGGTAAAGCACCCGTTCAAGCGCGGGATAAAGGCCAAAAAGGGCATTGATTTCTGAGGCCGTCCGCGGGGTTTGGTCATAATATGGATTATCCGTAATTGCCCACAATATTGGTTTTCAGGTATAAACTCTGGCAAGTTTCTCGATTATAGAGGAACGCTATTAGATTACTTGTCTATAATCAGTTTTCCGGACTGTGGATATTTCAAATATCAGTGATTTGTATGGCAGTGAATCATTTGGCCAATTTTTAACATTCAGAGTTTCTTGTATCTGCTCCTTATTTCCAATTTTAATTTGTTCTGCTAGACAATGAAGTGCGGCCAATGCAGCAAATGTATTCATGACTGTAGAGTATGGCAGTTTGAATTGTTTTATATTTAGGTCATGTTTTAATTTATTGTATGCAGTCCACCATGCTAAATCGCTTGTAAACGGTGTAAATCCCAACTTGTGCACAGTTGAAGTGATGACTAAGGCGCCCAAGCCAGCTTTTTTGTTTATCATTTTAATTGAATTAGGCATATTGCCACGTGGAAGATCGCATAGATCTATGATTAGTTTGGTTATTGCTTCGATCTGTGGACCACATGCCAACATCATGTTTAACAATCGAGGCGAGTATATTTTGCCCGTCTCTTGGCGTTCATATGGTAGGATTTCATCAAATTTCAACATCTGTTTTTCAAGATCACGATACAGTTTCTGCAAATTGCTTAAATTATATTCAAATGCTCCGGATATTGCCTCCCTGCTTTTATCTGCTGATTCGCCCACGACATCGCGTCAAAGTCAGGGTATTTGAATTTTGTATCCGCCTCGGCACCATACACGTACTGCTGATCACCGTCCAACATTACATAGCAGGACTGGAATCCGACAAGTGTGGGATTTGAACCCACGATGTCACTGCCGGCAAGCACAAAACGCGGCTAGCCCCCAAAGAGGGATCTGAACCAGTTGATGATTGCATCAAAGATGCTCTCAAACTCTTCGGCTTCAGGCTCGGGTATTGGGTCCGGAACAAGCGGTGCTGGCGGGGGTGGAGGCACCTGGTCCGGAGTGGCCACGTCTGGTACCTGCTCTGGTGCCGGAG
>JAHRAL010000043.1 GCA_020027325.1 Cenarchaeum sp.
CAACGCTCTTATTTTGGCACCCGCACCGGCGCTCCATGGAGATCAGCGTGGGGCAGATGATGCAGATCGAAGAGCGCGGCCATGCCATGGGTTTTCTTAAAAAATTCATGATGGAAAACGCCGGTGCCGCTGCCGTCAGGCGCCTCCAAGACGCGTTTAACGTGTCCGGCAAGGAGATACTCGTTGTCGCAGGCACTGGCAACAACGGCGGCGACGGGATGGTAATGGCGCGGCATCTGGCGGGCCTGGGCGCGTCTGTCACAATATCGCTTCTTGGCGAGGCGTCCTCGATTCGCACAGAAGAGGCCACCTGGAACTGGGGCCTGTTGGCAAAGATGGACTCGATCAGAGTCGCCGATGACTATGCTGGGAGCTCGCCGGACATACTCGTTGATGCGATACTTGGAACCGGAATCACCGGAGACGTGCGCGAACCACACGCGTCTGCAATCTCGTTTATCAACAGGACCGAAGCATTCAAGCTTGCAGTGGACGTGCCGTCGGGCCTCGATGCCACCACCGGCGAGGCCGCAGGCGAGTGCGTGCGCGCAGACATGACTGTGACGTTTCACCGCGCAAAGTCCGGCATGTCCGGACGCGGCGACGTATGCGGCAAGATCTTTGTAGAGCCGATTGGAATACCCCCAGAAGCGGAGGCCGGAGTCCTGTGATCGTGCACCAGATCCTCGTGGGCGGAATGCAGAACTTTACATACGTCATTGCAGACGAAAAGACGCGCAAGGGAATAGTGCTTGATCCGTCGTGGGATCTAGACCGCGTCACAGACGCAATACGCAAGGACAACATAGAGATCGAGCTGATTGTCAACACACACCACCACTATGACCATACGATCGGAAACGAAGAGATGGCAAAGACCCTCGGCGTCCCGATTGCACAGCACGTCGACTCCGAACTAGAACACGACCGCGAGCTGCGCGACGGCGACACCGTCGAGTTTGGAGAATCGTCACTAAAGGTACTCCACACCCCGGGGCACTCCGTTGACGGGATCAGCCTCTTGGGCGACTCAAAGGTCTTTACCGGGGACACGCTCTTTATCCGAAGCTGCGGCAGGGTAGACTTTCCGGGCGGCAGCGCCAGCGTGCTGTACCGCAGCCTCAAAGAGGTCTTTGGCAAGCTAGACGACAATGTAGTCGTATACCCCGGCCACGACTATGCAAGCGATCCGACTACTACCTTGGGCCAGGAAAGAAAGACCAACCCGTACCTCATGGCAGGTAGCCTCGAAGAGTTTACAGCGTTGATTGGCGGCTGAGTCCTTGGACGGCGTCGAGTTCCTTGGCAATGCGCAGGGTGCGCGCGCAATGGCAGACTCGCTTGGCGCAGATACAAAGTTCCTCTTTACGCTTGTAATGTCATACACGGGAACGTGTGAGATACCCGGAATATCTGCGGCCGGAGCCACGCCAGAAGCCATGCGCATGACGCCGGCAGCAGATGCAGAGTACATACGCTTTGGACACTGCAAGTCAATTGATACGGTGCCGATGACGCCCGACGGCCTGCCGACGCCTGCGCTCCTGACCCGCGCCGCACTAGAGGCCGCATCCATCTCGTCCATGGCAATAAACGCAGGAAGCGTCTCGCGCCCGCAGATGTCATATGTAGAGACCGGCATTGTCCACGGTGAGGACATTGCAAGGCGCCCTGCAATGACGCCTGAAAACCTGGACCTTGCTCTACGGCGGGGCCACGATGCGGGCAGGCATGCAGCAGACGTCTCTGAGTGCGTCATAATCGGCGAGAGTGTCCCGGGCGGGACTACAACCGCACTAGGTGTCATGCGCGGGCTTGGAATCGAGGCACGCGTAAGCTCTAGCATGAAGGACAACCCGGCTGTTCTAAAGGAGCGAGTAGTCTCAGCCGCACTCGGACGTGTCCATAACGGCAGTGCGCGTGACGTGCTGCGCGAGCTGGGCGACCCGATGCTCGGGTTTGTGTGCGCAATGGCCGCGTCTGCATCGCAGGACCGGCGCGTGATACTTGCAGGCGGCACGCAGATGCTCGCCGCATTCCTCCTTGCCCGGCGCCTCTGCAAGCTCGATGAGGCAAACGTCGCTGTTGCAACAACAGAGTATATCGTGCGCGACGACTCTGCAAACTTTGCCGACATTGCACGGACAGAGTCCGTGCCCGCAATGTGCGTGGATCCCCATCTTGGATCCTCGGGCGTAAAGGGGCTCTGCGCATTCTCGCAGGGCCATGCAAAGGAGGGCGCCGGGGCCGGCGGCGCAATAACTGCGGCGGTACTAAAGCGCTCCATGACGCCAGCAGAGTTTTGCGCCATCGCCGAGTCCGAGCACGCGTGCGCACTATCGCACAGTCACTGACTTTGCCAGGTTTCTCGGCCGGTCCGGATTCGTGTCGCGCTCTAGCGCAGTATAGTATGCAAGGAGCTGGATCGGGACGATCTCGGCTATCGTGTGCGCCGCCTCGTCGGACTCTGGTATCGGAATCCAGTCGTCATACGCGTCTGAATCCGCAGTATCGATGCCAATCACGTGCGCACCCCTTGCACGTATCTTTGCCGCATCGGCCAGAGCATCATCGTGCGTCGTGCCGGGGGGGTTGATGATTATGACATTGGTGTCCTCATCCAAAAGCGCAAGCGGCCCGTGCTTTAGCTCGCCGCCGGGCATGGCTTCTGCGTGTATGTATGTGAGCTCTTTTAGTTTGAGGGCCGCCTCCAGGGCTATGGCATAGTGTATTCCGCGTCCAAGGACATACACGTCGTTTACATCCCGGAGGCGCCTTGCAATCTCTTTTACGTGCGGGCCGCTCTCAAGCGCCCCTGATATTGCCTGCGAGATCACCTCTTGGTCGATTCCCGGCCCGCCAAGCTCGCCGACGATCTTGTACAGCACTACCAGCTGTGAGAGAAAACTCTTTGTTGCGGCTACGCCGATCTCTGGACCGCAGTTGATCCTGATCACATCCGTTGACTCGCGTGCAAGTGCAGAGTTTGGGTGGTTTACAATGGATATCACGTCTATTCCGGCGTTGCGCGCAATGCCTGCGGCCTCTAGCACGTCGGCGCTCTCGCCGCTCTGCGATATTGCAAGCATGATGCCGCCGCGCTCAAGCGATCTGGCATGGACCGGGATCTCGCTTGCAACGATTGCCTCGGCCCGGATCGAGGCGTACTCTAGGAGGAGGTGCTTTGCTGCAAGTGCGGCATTATAGCTGGTTCCGCTGCCCACGATATAGACCGTCCCTGCGTCCCTGAGCGATCTTGCCACTGCGCTGACGGCGGACTCGTCTGCGCCTGCGGCCCCTATGACGTCGGGCTGCTCTGATATCTCTTTGAGCGTGTGGTGTGCATAGTCTTCCTTGTATATCGTTGCCAGCTCGCGCGAGACCTTTGTCAGCTCTGTCGTCACGCGCCTGCCGTCCCCGTCATAGATGCCTAGGCCGTCGTCATCAATAACCACGACGTCCCCGTCATTGACATATATCACATCGTTGGCATACTCGACAAAGCCGTGGACGTCGCTTGAAACATAGTATTCGCCATCACCCACCCCCACAATCAACGACTCGCGGCGCCTGGTAGCTGCCATGCTCCCGTCATTAAATATGGCAGCAAACGTATAGTGGCCGCGGATCTTGGCAATGGTACGCAGTACCGCCCCCCGGACGCCGTCGCCACCGTCAAGCTCTGACTCTAGGAGGTTTGCAATGACTTCGCTGTCCGTCTCGCTCTTGAATGAAAACCCCTGCGACTCTAGGGACGTGCGCAGCTCTGCAAAGTTTTCTATGGTGCCGTTGTGCACGATTGCAACGCGCCCGCCGCTAGAGACGTGCGGGTGTGCATTCCTGTCCGTTGGTGCGCCCTGTGTTGCCCACCTGGTATGGCCCACGCCGGACGTGCCGCCAAGCTCGTCAAGCCCCATTGCCTTGCTTACATCATCGACGCGCCCGACTCGTTTTCTTACCTGGATCTTTGCACCGTCCATGGTGGCCACGCCGACGCTGTCATAACCGCGGTACTCCATGTTGCGCAGCCCGTTGATAAGAACGCGTACTGCCTTGCGCCCTCCCCTGTATCCTATTATTGAGCACATTGCAGCTCCAAAGTGCGTTGCACGGTGTTAAGTATATTTGCGAGCATGGCGCGCATGACTGTAGTCTGTGCCGTTTGGGTACGTACCCTGTACTAGGTGCTCTCTTTGTCTTGCGTGTCTTTGGGGGAGTCGGCGCTTGCCGCATCTGCATCGGGGGACTCTGCGGCCTCGCCGCCGCCTGCTGCACCGTCATCATTGCCGTCACTGGCGGCCACATCACTGCCAGCCGCGTCACTGGCGGCAACATCATCGCTATGGTCTGCCGGTTCTATCTTTTGCATTCCGTGTGCGGCACCCGGATCGGCCTGGCCTGCCTCTGCGGGCTCTACATCATCGCCCGTACCAAGCTTTGAGGACTCTGCTTCGGCGCTCTTTTTGTTTGCCTCTAGCACGTCTTTTAGCGTCGAGC
>JAHRAL010000057.1 GCA_020027325.1 Cenarchaeum sp.
CGTCATGCCCACTTTTCCTTGATTATTGTCAGGACATCCTCGTCGTGAAGCTGGTGCACTATCCCGACGCGCTGGCCCCCAAACTTTACGCTGGTGCCCCAGACCATGCCGTAGCGGAACTTGCGCCTCATCGTCCTGTGGAGCTTGTCGCACACGTCGCCGATAGTGTTGCCCTTCCTCATTATGAGGGGCTCGTCATAGTCCGTCTTGCCGCCCTTTGGCCTCATGTATATACGGATGAACTCCAGGGACTCGTATATCCTTTCTTTGAGGTTCTCTACGTTGGTCCCCGTGTCGGCTGAGACCTCGACGCACTCTGATTTTAGCGTTGAACGCATGTTTTCTAGGAACTTTGCATCCACCAGATCTATCTTGTTGACTATTGTAAGTGCCTTTGCATAAGTCCTGTTGCCGGATATGTGATCTACCACCTGTTCCGTGGTGACGTCTTCCCTTATTACAACGCGTGCACTGGTTATGCCATAGACGTGGAGCACGTCTTCGAGAAACTCTGTTGTCGTGCTTGCAAGCTTTACCTGCTGTGCTATTGCGATTCCGCCCTTGCCTGTCTTTTCAATTGTAATGTTTGGCGGGGTTTGATTGAGGCGGATTCCTACGTTTCCAAGCTCTGTTGTCAGGACGCTTTCGTGATACGGCTGGAACACGTCTAGTACCAAGAGCACAAGGTCTGCGTTGCGTGCAACTGCAAGCATGCGCTTTCCCATTCCGCGGCCGGTTGACGCACCCTTGATTATTCCCGGCAGGTCTAGAACCTGGATGCGCGCCCCGCGGTACTCCATGATCCCCGGAACCACCGTCAGCGTCGTAAACTGGAACGCACCCACAGTAGACTTTGCGCCGGTCAGGGCATTGAGGAGGGTAGACTTGCCGACGCTTGGAAGCCCGATAAAGACGACGGTTGCATCGCCGGTCCGCCTTACATCAAAGCCGTCGTCCTTTGAGCTCTTTTTTGAGGACGCGCTTTCCTGCTCGTGCTTGAGCTTTGCTATCTTTGCGCGCAGGAGGCCGAGGTGGTGCTCTGTGGCCTTGTTGATCTGGGTGCGGGCCATCTCGTCTTGTATGGCCTTGATCTTTTCTGGGATTCCCATTTGCACCGCCTCTGGCACTATTCTTAATATTGTTGCCGTGCATCCTTGATGTGGTTGGAGCCGGTGTCTGATAGTATACGTGACTGTGCAAAGCCCGCCGCATGCCGCACAAAACGCCCGGGATGTGGCCTGCCATGAGCTATGCCGATCTGCTGGACCATGCCAGCAAGTCTGTGGCCGGCGCACTGCGTGAGCTGGGCATCGATAATGACGACTATACGGTTGAAATCCCATCAAAGCCGGGGTTTGGCGATGTCTCGTGCAATGTGGCGTTTCTTGCCGCAAAGGCGGCCCACCGCGCCCCCAGAGAGATTGCTGTCGACATTGCCAAAGAGTGCCGGCCCACGGATCTAATCGAGCGCATAGAGGCCCACGGGTCTGGCCACATCAACTTTTTTGCAAACGTGCCAGCACTCAACAGGTCAGTAATCACGTCGGCCCTTGATGGCGGCTCGTTTGCAGTCGATGTGGGACATGGCTCCAAGGTAGCCATAGAGCACACGAGCGTAAACCCCAACAAGGCGCTCCACATCGGCCACATGCGCAACGTCGTGATAGGCGACGTCATATCGCGCATACTCAAAAGCACCAACCACCGCGTACGCGTGCTCAACTATGTCGATGACATGGGACTCCAGGTCGCCGAACTCGTGCTCGGATTTGCCGAGCTCGGGTTTTCAGAATCCGACACCGGCGGCAAGAGGTTTGACCAGTATTGCGGGGACGTCGTGTATGTCAAGGCATCAGAAAAGATCAAAGCCGACCCCGCACTAAAGGCAAAGTCCATGGAAATCCTGGAGGCAATGGAGGATCAGGCAACCGATCTGGCACAGACTGCAAGCCGCATATCGCACAAGATCCTGCGCTCACAGCTGGACACATGCTGGCGCATCGGGGCAAGATACGACTGCCTCAACTTTGAATCGCACATTGTGCGCTCTGGAATGTGGGCCCGGATATTTGCAGACCTGCAAAAAGGTTCAATGGTCCGACTAGAGACGGAAGGCAAGAACGCCGGATGCTGGATAGTCCCGGGTTCGGCGCCCGAGGACGACAAGGTCCTTGTGCGTAGCAACGGCGTTGCCACCTACATTGCAAAGGACATCCCGTATGCCGCATGGAAGCTGGGCAAGATACCGGACCCTTTTGGGTACGAGCCCTGCGCACAGGAGCAGCCAGACGTGCCCCTTTTGCAGACCAGCCTCTCGGCCCCAGAAGGCGCAGGGGCCGATCTCCAGTCCGACCGTGTCATCACGGTAATTGACTCTAGGCAGACGCGTCTGCAGACGATCATAACTGCGCTTTTGGCAAAGTTCTTTGGCGCAACAAAGCAGGACTATGTCCACCTGGCATACGAGTCCGTCACACTCAGCGCCGAGACTGCCGCACAGATGGGACAGCAGACAGGCGGCAAGAACGTCCAAATGTCGGGGCGAAGCGGCCTGTTTGTAAACGCAGTCGCCGTCCTGGACATGCTCCAAGAGCGCGCCCGCGCCGAGACTCTGAGGCGCAATCCCGAAATGGGCGCCGATGAGCTTGACCGGGTATCTGAGCAGATCGCAGTGGGTGCAATGCGCTACGAGATGATCCGCCAGGATCTGGACAAGGTGATCACGTTTGATCTGGCAAGCTCGATGCGCCTTGACGGGGACACGTCGTCGTACATCCAGTACGCACATGCACGCGCAGTGCGCATACTCCAAAAGGCCGACCGGCCCGGGGGCGGGGCCGACTATGCATCGCTGTGCGGAGCCCACGAGCGGGACCTGGTACGTGCAATCGGGACACTGGGCCTGTCGTTGCGCGATTCGGCAGTAAACCTATCTCCAAAGGTAGTTGCACGGTATGCACGCGATCTCACGGTTGCATTCAACGCGTTTTACGAGCACGTCAGGGTTATCGGGAGCAGCGAGGCCGACCCCGTAACAGTTGCGCGGATAGAGCTAGTAGATTCCTTTAGGGCCGCACTGGCCTATGCGCTCGGCCTGCTTGGAATACCCGCACCGCCAAGGATGTAGGCTTCAAACCATGCTGTGGATATATTACACCGTAAACCGGGTTGTGCCCAAATGGACAAGATAAGCGCAGACTCTGACGTGCTATTCTACTATAACAGCACAAAAAAGTGGCTCGTCAAGATAACGCCAAAGGGGCAGTTCCACACGCACCTTGGCGTGATCATGCACGATGACACGATCGGAAAAAAGTACGGATCACGCCTTCTCACAAACAAGGAAAAGTACGTCTACCTTCTAAAGCCCACGATACACGACCACGTAATGAAGCTCCAGCACAGCACGCAGATCGTGTACCCAAAGGATCTCGGGTATATCGCTGCGCGCTCTGGACTGTGCGGCGGTCAGACCGTAGTGGAGATCGGAACCGGAAGCGGCGCACTCACCATATTTGCCGCAAGCATTGTAATGCCTGCCGGACACGTCCACACGTTTGACGTCGACGAGGAATTCATGAAAACTGCAAAAAAGAACATTGATCGCGCAGGCGTCTCAGACTATGTGACGCTCAAAAAACTCGACATAAAGAGCTCTAAAAGAATACCCGTCACGGGGGCCGATCTTGCAATCATAGACCTCGGGGACCCCTGGACGGTGCTACCAAATGTCAGAAAGATGCTCAACGACGGCGGCGCACTCTTTGCAGTCTGCCCCACCATGAACCAGCTTGAAACCCTGACTACGGAGCTCATCCAAAACGAGTTTACCGATATAGAGAGCACCGAGCACATACTGCGCCCGATCAATGCCCGGGAGGGCAAGACGCGCCACGCGTTTCGGGCAATAGGACACACGGCATACCTCTGCTATGCGCGAAAGGCGCACTTTGGTCGCGCACGCCCAAAGACCGTCGAGCCGGATGCGAAAAAGACTTTATGACGCGATCCGCTGTGGGTGCACTGCATTGTCTGTGACGCTTGATCTGGATATGGTGCGCAAGTTCGTGCCGGCACGGAGACGGGGTTCGCGAAAGGGTGAGAACGGCCGCGTCCTTGTCGTGGGGGGAAGCACGACATACCACGGAGCACCGGTCTTGTCATCGCTTGCAGCACTGCGCGCAGGCTCTGACCTCGTCTATACCGCCGTTCCAAAGCACAACGCAGCATCCACGCGCTCGCTGTCTGCTAGCCTGATTGTAATCCCGATGGCAGATCAAAAGCTGACGCGTGGGACCGCCAAAAAGCTGCTAGGTGCCGTTCCAAAGGGCGTAGACGCAGCAGCAATCGGCATGGGAATGGTTGTGGCAGAAAAGGGCGCACTAGAGCTGCTCGTCTCATCCATGGTTGATGCAGACATCCGCCTGCTGCTAGATGCAGGCTCGCTGTCGCCGAACATACTCCCACTCATTGCCTCCAAGAACTGTGTCATCTCGCCGCACGCAGGCGAGTATGCGCGCATGTTTGGCGGGGCGCCGCCAGAGTCGGTTACAGAGCGCGCAGACGAGGTAGAGCGCAATGCCGCCGCGCATTCCATAACCATACTCCTAAAGGGTCCGACTGACGTGATATCTGACGGGCACACGACGTATCTCTGTGCAAAGTCTGCACCCGCAATGACTGTGGGCGGCACGGGTGACGTGCTCTCCGGAATTGCCGCCTCGCTGATGGCGCGCAACCGCAACCCGCTCGAGTCCGCAGCAGCCGCTGCATTCATCAATGCTGCCGCCGGCACCGGTGCACAGGCGCGCCTTGGGTGCCACATAATGGCCACCGATCTGATAGACGAGATCCCGCCGGCAATGATGCCACTCGATGCAGTCGTGTGACGAGCTTGGGCGCGGCGTGACCGTGCACGAAAAGCCTTTATTGCCTCAAAATCGGCTTGGAGGACATGTCGTATATGTACATGCCAGGCGCCACGGCAGTAGGCGTGCAGTTTGACGGGGGAGTCGTATTTGCAAGCGAGAAACGCATAGCTTATGGCAACCTCTTGGTATCAAAGTCGACCAAAAAGGTCTTCCAGATCACCTCAAAGGTGGGCGCAGTCTGCGCCGGCCTTGTCGCCGACATGCAGATACTCTCGCTCCAGATATCTGCCCTCTCAAAGATCCGCACAATGGAGATCGAGCGCGACGTGCCGCCAAACACCGTGGCCAAGATGATGTCAAACATGATGTACGAGCGCAGGTACTTTCCACTCCTCACCCAGGTTATAGTCGGCGGCGTCGTCGGCGAGCCGGCAATCTATACTCTTGACCCGCTAGGATCAATACTTCCTGACAAGTATGCCGCAGTCGGCACGGGGGCTGAGATGGCCCTCGGCGTGCTAGACCCCCAGTTCAAAGACGGCATGTCCGAGCAGGATGCAGTCGAGCTGGTCAAAAAGGCGATCCGCGCCGCATCGTTGCGCGACACTGCAAGCGGGGACGGCATTGACGTGCTTGTCATGACAAAGGACGGCGCAAAAGAGTTTACAGAGCCGTCTTAGCGTTTATCTCTTTTACAGTCTCCCAGTATGAATCCGAGACATAGTGCAAGTTCTTTACCACCTCGCCGTGATCCATGCCTTTCATATCCGAGCTGGCAACTAGCGCGTGGCCTACTGCAAGAAACTTGTGCTGCGACTCTTCTACGACGCACACGATCCCCCCCTTTGCAAACTCTGTATATTCCCTGATTCCGGGGCGCATCGCGTTGGCGCCCTTGCACATGAACTTTACTGCGCCCATGTCAACTGTAATGCTTGGGAATCTCTTGAGAAGGTCGGTGCTATCTAGGAACGGCAAAAAGACGCCGTCAATGTCTAGTATGCGCATCCCGCCGATCTCGACTAGCTGCGCACCGTCGAGATGGTAGACGCGCGCATTCTTTTGGCGCTCGACTGTGATCCCGCCCCACTGCTCTGCTATGCGGCCGCAAAGCTCTGCCGTGTTGCTCTTTGAGAGGAGGTTTGTCCTCATTGGCGCATCATGTCTCTTCGTATGTCGATAAGATCGCGTATTATCGAGCTTGCTGTCTCGGTACCGCCCGCACCCCTACCGATTATGGTCTGTGTTCCAGAGTGCTCGGACACTACTGATACCCCGTTGAGCGTCCCGTTGACGCAGAGCGGGTCATCGACACGGACGTCCTGCGGCGCAACATACAGGTCATCGTCGCACACGGCGACCAGCTTTATGGCACTCTTTTTTGATGCGGCGCGCTTAATGTCCGACTCTGAAATGTCGCGTATCCCGGTGCATTTGATATCGGGCATGGTCACCTTCATTCCCATTATCCAGTTTGCAAGTATGACAAGCTTTGCTGCGGCATCGAGGCCGTCCAAGTCAAGGGACTCGTCTGCCTCGACGTAGCCCCGGGATCTTGCGTCCCCGAGTGCGGCATCAAAGGACATTCCGCCTGCCATGTTTGTCAGGATATAGTTTGTCGTGCCGTTGAGTATCCCCCGAAACGACTCTATGCGCTCCCCGCGCAGGCTGTTTTTTGCATAGTCGAGTATCGGCGTCCCCCCGCCGACTGTCCCGCTGAACCTGAGTGAGACGCTGTTGTATTTGGCCAGCTCCATGAGGGACGGAAATGCGAGTGCGAGCGGACCCTTGTTTACTGAAACTACGTGCATCTTGCGCCGCATTGCAGCAGTAATGTGCGACATTCCGGGTTCGGCATCCTTGTAGTTGCTGCTAGTAGTCTCTATGAGGACGTCCGCCTCTGTATCCTCGACTAGCTCCGCACCTGCCATGCCCGGCCTTCCGCCCGCATAGGCCGACACACTGCCGCGCTTTTTTGCACTGACTAGCGCCGAGCTGTCCAGTCCGGCAGTATCCGCCACTCCGCCGCCGCTGTCTACCACGCCGACTATGCGCGGCTTTAGCCCGAATGCAGAGTACAGGTTGTCCGCCCTTGACTCTAGGAGCTTTACGAGGCTCTGGCCCACGACGCCAAAGCCGCACAGAATTACGCGCAATGCTACTGCGTGCCGTTTAGGACTAATTAAGATTGGCGCGCCGCATTTATGGAAATTCGTCCGAATCTGGGATGCGCATCTATTGTGGTTGGGTGCGCCTGAGATTAAGCGATGCGGAATTTATGCAATACCGCATGCCCGACGGCGCAGGCCCGTCATCAAAGACGTGTCCGAGATGCGCCCCGCACACAGAGCAGCACACCTCGGTTCTGAGCATTCCCAGGCTTGAATCCTCGTTGCATGCAACATTGCCGGCCTTTGCAGGATCAGAAAAACTCGGCCATCCAGTGCCCGAATCAAACTTTGCATCAGAGGCAAAGAGTTCGCTGCTACAGCAGGCGCAGACATACGTCCCGTCCTCCTTGGAGTCGTGGTACCTGCCAGAAAACGGGGGCTCTGTCTGGCCTCCAAAGCAGACGGCGTACTGTTCGGGGCTCAGCCTTGTCTTTAGCTCCTCGATTGTGCTCTTGTCATGATCCATATGCCCGGAGTAAATCAATGGACGTATTTAGGATTTTGCTGCGCGCCGGCGTTTTTGCTCTGTCTTTTTTTCTGCCCCGATGCGCTCAAGGCCGTACCTGTTTGTGTCTGCAAACTTTATGATCCGCGCCAGCGTCGGATGCCTGGCCTGGATCTGTGCAAGCATTGATTGTGCAATGGCGCGATAGTCTGCATGCCCCTGGGGCATTGTCCGAAGCTCGATTAGATGGCACGCCTCGCGCAAGTTCATCCGCATAAAGTACCTGTACCTGTATGCAAAATTGACCACGTACTGGGCGGCATGCCGGTTCTTTTTGGAGATCTTTTCATGCACGTCATGTGACATGCTCATGCACTCTGCAAACTTTGAATCAAGGCCGACTTCTGCGATCTCTGGCGGCATGTCGTACCCGAGATCCGTGCCGAGCAGCTTTCTCTGCATTGTCATTATGCGGTGCCTGTGTAGATCCCGAAACATTCCATAGTTTGTCGTAAAGTCAAACGAATACTCTGCCAGCTCAAATGCCCTCGGGGGACGGTGCCTGCGGTTCTTTCGCATTGCGGCTGCTTTGCCGATTATCTGCCTCTTTGAGGCATCTGACATTTTTTGGACGCGCCTTTTTAGCTCTGCATGGGTTGCGCCTGCGTCCTCGTATGCGAGCCCGGCAATGACGCGGCCTAGTGCGCGCGATTCTGCGTCGCACTCTGCCAGGTGCACGCCGGACTGTTTTACATGCGGGGTGTGTGCCTTTATGCGAGGCGCCGCATTCCCGAGCCCTGAAAGGTATGCCTGCATTGCCCTGCCGTGCACGTCGTCTGCTCGCCTCACAAATGCGCCCATTGTGAGTTCAAGCTCTGCCTTTATTGCTGCACCCAGCGCACGCTCCTCGTCCAGGCGCGAGGCCAGGAGCGTCGTTATGAGATACTCAAAGGCGCGCCCGTTGCCCGTAATGCCTACATTGGTCAGCGTTGATGCGGGCAGCAGGCCCCGAAGGACGTCTAGTGCCTTTGCCCTCGTCGAGCTCCGGTATATGGCCTCAGCTGAGGCGATGTCGTCCGAGCTTGCAAGCTTTTCAAATCCGACCTCGCATCCGCGCTTTGTATCGACAAACGAGAACGCCTCTATCGGATACGTCTCTTTGACATGCTCTAGCATGGGCTTTATTGCATCCGCATACGTCTTAAACGCAAGGTTGCAGGACTCGACATAGCTGTCGGCAAACCGTGTCCCCATAATGTACGGGTCGCGGTAAAACTTGAACTTGCCGTCTATCTTTTTGTCCCACATGACATAGCGCGATGATTTCTCTAGATATGACAGGCCGATGCGCCGGTCCTCGATCTTTTTGACTGCAATGTTTGAGAGGTGCTCGATTGCCAGCTGGATCTCGCCCAGCTCTGCAACAGAGTCGTCCCCATACTCTACTAGGACCTTTTTGTAAAACTCGTCGCCGCGCTTGTCATTGCGTGCAAACTCGTCTAAAAAGACGCGGCGCATGCTCTTGTCCGTGCGGCTATAGCGCGACATCAGCGCGCCGCGGTCCACCTGGCTTGGAGTAGTAAGAACAAAGACGTCACCATCAACATTGCTAAAGTGCCGCCCCAACTCGTCCCTCTCTGCGCGTGTAAACCGCTCTGCGCGATCAGGCATTGTTTTTCCTGTTGCCAATCTGTATCAGATCGGGTGAGCCTTTATCCTGCATCCCCTTGGCCTGCCATCTCTGGAGCACCGCCTTGAAGGCTTCTGCATCCTCGTCGCTCTCTGTGTACAGCAGCGTCGTTATCCACCTTCCGCTGCCGGCCTTGCCGCCGACCGAGTTCATCCAAAACCCGCTCGGAAGCGTGCCCATTACCTTGCTGTCGTGGTTCTCTGATATCTCGACCCAGCGCTGGGCTACAAACCGCATGACTTGTGTGAGATCCCCCTTGCTGAGCATTGGCCGGTTCGCGCATTGCGAGATTTTAAAACTATGCCCGAAATACCCGTGTCAGATCATTCTAACACAATTTCCAACAATTTTTTACACCATTGGTATTATGCCCAATCCTGTAGCAGGTTGCATGAACAACAACGAAACCTCCCTCGTTGGAAAGCGTGTCAAGGACATGCACGGTGCAACTCTGGGCCATGTGGTCGGAACCATCACTGATATTGATGGCACTGTGCAGACAGTAGGCGTGGACAGGGGCTTTGCCGGCCTCGAACAGATCCCACACAACCAGCTTGTTGTCCAGCCGGACACCGTAATCTACATCCCGCGATGGAGGCTAGACTCGCAAAAACTGTTGCGCGAAAAAGAGCTTGCACTGCGGCGCATAAAGGCACTCGTGGCGATATTGCAGGAGAACGACGACATGAAAGAAGACGCAGAGGTCATACACGACAAGTACAAGGAGAAACTAGCGTCCCTTGACGCACTCCAGGAACAGATCAAGGCCAAACTAGAGTTTCGCCTGGCAGAGCTTGACACACAGCTAAAGAGCATAAAGACGCTCATATTTGACGCAAAGGTACAGAACAAGAGCAACGAGATAACCGACGATGCCTTTGAATCCGTCAAGAGCCACACAATGAGGCTGTTAGAACAGCTTACACGCGAACACGACGAGATCACTGGCATTCAGAGGCGAATCACGGACCTCAGCATGCGCGTGACTGACGCCATCGAGTCCCAGGAGGACCTGCAGGACTCTGCAGTATCGTACCTGGACAACGGGTTTGCCCCCGAAGAAAAGCTCCCCGAAGTGCCCACACCAAGCCATACCGCTGAAGATGCAGACTCGCTGCCACCACCACCAACCCAACCCGTGCCACTTGTGGCACATGTAGCAGAGCCTGCGTCTCCAGATAGTATGACCGGTGAAGCACAGTCGAGCTGGTTATCAAGGATGGAGTCGCAGTAACCTGCGACCCGTCCATATTTTTCTATTATAGCAACGTTCAAAAACTCACACACTTGGCTCTGCCTGTAGACTTGAATACCGGCTTTCTGATCGCATCCATCTTTCTTGCGGTGGGCATCGGGCTTACCGTCTGGGTGACTGCGTACAAGGATGCGGTTCTGGCACCTCTTGCCGACGAACAGCTCCTCCTCATGGAGTCGATGAACTGCGAGGATCTCCTCGAGTATGCGACTACGGGGTATTTCTGGTCTGCTGAGAACGGCAAGTGGATTCGCGACCACGCTGCCGCATGCAAGGGCGGACCAATCAGCAGCGGGCACTGATTCAAAAATATAAGCGGGCCTGGTGGTGCGGTATGCAATGCTCCCGCGCCTTGATTCCATACGCCCCACGAGGACCAAGCTTGGGATAACGCAAAAGAAACTCGCATCCATGGTCGGTGTCAGCACGTCGATGATAAACCAGATAGAGTCGGGGCGCTGCTCGCCAAGCTATGAGACTGCGTGCAAGATATTCGAGTCATTCGTCTCCCTTGAAAAGAGCACAGCATCGCACACCGCGGGGGACCTGTGCAACCGCCAGATTGTAAAGGTGCGCTCTAGTGACACGATGCAAAACGCCATTGCGCTCATGCGCAAGTACTCGATAAGCCAGATACCAGTATTTGCAGGAAAGACAGTCATCGGGGTGATATCTGAAGACGGGATAATGCGCCACATGGCCGACGAGGGATCCGACCCGCGGCGCGTCAGGGTGCACAAGACCATGGACGTCCCGCCGCCCATAGTTGATCACGACACGCCGGCACACGCGCTCTCGCAGCTTATACGGATAACAAAGTGCATCATGGTATCCAAGGATTCTGCAATTATCGGCATAATCACCTCTTCGGATGCGCTAAAGATACTAGAGTGAACCGATCTGGCGTAAATCTACATAAAGCGACAGGTTTTGGCACATGGCATGTTGGGGGGCAGGCTGCACTATACGCTGCACTTTGAGCCGGACCTGCAAAGGTCGAGATTCTCTGGCAGCGCGGTAATCGATGCCGTGTTTGATACATCGACCAAAAACATAACAATGAATGCCGCCGAGCTATCCATTACCGGGTGCAAGGTGTCCTCTGCTGGCGCCGCCATAAAGTCGCGCACCAGGCTGGCACCGGGCACTGAAGAGCTCATAATCACACTCGGCAGGCCCGTCAGGGGCAGGACCAGGATTGCGCTAGAGTTTGACGGGGTGCTCAACGACCGCCTCTTGGGATTCTATTCTAGCGGGTACGTCTCTGGCAAAAAAAAGATGCGGATTGCGACCACCCAGTTCGAGGCCGCCGATGCGCGCCGTGCGTTTCCCTGCTGGGACGAGCCGTCTGCAAAGGCGACATTTGATGTCTCCATAACGGCACCCAAGGACATGCGCGCAATATCAAACATGCCCGTAACCAAAAAAGTGACGTCCCGCGGAGTGACGGCCTATACGTTTGCACGCACGCCCCCCATGCCGACATACCTCCTCTATCTCGGGGTCGGGGACTTTGAGTCAATATCTGCGACATACCGCAAGATCAAGATAAGCGTAATTGCAACCCGCGGCAAGGCCAAGCAAGGCCGGTTTGCACTGGGCCTTGCCAAAAAGCTCCTGGCCCGGTACGAGCGGTACTTTGGGATACGATACCCGCTGCCAAAGCTTGACCTGCTTGCAATACCGGACTTTGCCGCAGGTGCGATGGAGAACTGGGGCGCAATAACGTTTCGTGAAAACCTCTTGCTCTATGACCAGAAACACTCCTCTACTAGGACCAAGCAGCTCATTGCAGAAGTTGTCTCGCACGAGATTGCGCACCAGTGGTTTGGAAACCTGGTTACGATGAAGTGGTGGAACGACCTGTGGCTCAATGAGAGCTTTGCGACGTTTATGGCCACAAAGTTTGTCGACATGCTCTATCCAAAATGGGCAATGTGGGAACAGTTTGCCGATGACACGGTGAATGCGGCCCTCCGGCTTGACTCGCTAAAGTCGACGCACCCAATAGACGTCAAGGTGACGAGCCCTGCGCAGATACGCGAGATATTTGATGCGATATCATATGACAAGGGGGGCTCGATACTCCAGATGATCGAGCGCGTCGTCGGCGAGCCGGCATTCCGCCGCGGGCTGCGCAGGTACCTCAAGAAATACGCATACGCCAATGCCGCCGGCGAGGACCTGTGGCGCGAGATCGGCCGCAGTGCAAAAAAGGACATTGCACCGTTTGTGCATTCGTGGATACGCCAGCCCGGATACCCGCTCCTCGATGTCCGGCAGCACCGCCGCGCAATGCGCGTCTCCCAGTCCCGGTTCTACCTTGCCCCTCCAAAGAGGCGCAGCACCCAGACATGGAAGATACCGGTCTTTGTCCAAGGCAACCGCGGTGCGCCGGCGCTAGTCTCTGCCAAATCCGCAACCCTCCCCAGCGCGATTCCCGGCGTGATAAATCCGGGCCGTGCGGCATTCATCCGCGTCCGGTACGAAGAGGCGCATCTTGATGAGCTCCGCCGTGCCGCGGCTGCGGGAAAAATGAAGAGCATTGATGCATGGATGATCCAAAACGACATATTTGCACTCTGCCGCGCAGGACTGTACGGGATTCGCACATACCTTGACTTTGCCGATGCGTGCCGTGAGCAGAGCTATCTTGTCAGTTCCGGCGTTGCACGGAACCTGCGATTCTTGCACCGCCTCTCGTTTGGGCGTCCGTTTGAGTGGCGCCTCCGCGAGCGCTCACTAGAGCACCACGCAAGGATGCATGCGCGTCTTGGCTGGACTCCCATAGACGGGGAGCACCACGTCGACTCGATGCTCCGCGGCGAGGTGATTCTGACTCTTGGCAACTCGCTTTGCGAGCCCAGGATAATACTTGATGCCCGGTCCCGCTTTGAGCGGTTTTTGCACAGGCCCGGACTCGTCGCAGCTGATCTGCGAACCCCCGTCTGCTCCATTGCAGTAGCATCTGGCGGCTCTGGGACATGGAACCGTGCAAAGTCGCTGTATGGTGCGGCGTCCTCGCAGGAAGAACGGATGCAGTTTCTTGCATCAATGTGTGCTGCAACTGATGCCGGGCTCTTGCGCAGGACGCTGGATTTTTCACAGACGCGCCATGTCCGCTCACAGGACATGCACGTACCCGTAATGCGCATAGCTGCCAACCCGCACGGCTCGGCCCTTGTGTGGCCGTGGCTCAAAAAGAACTGGTCCAGTATCGGCAAAAAGGTTGGCCGCGGAAACCCGCTGCTGTCCCGGATGATCTCTTCTGTTGGAATTGCATCAAGCGATGCACGCGTGGCCTCCGACCTCGAGTCGTTCTTTTCAAAAAGGAGGGTTCCGGGGACAGAGCGCGTCGTGGCGCAGACTGCTGAGGCAATCAGGATAAACTCTGGCCTCTATGACATGATGGGGCGCGAGCTTGGGGCGCTCGGCTAGGATCACAATACCTGCCACGGTATTTGGCGCAGCCATGGTGGCAGTCACGCTGTGGCTTGGTGCGCCGGACTATTCATCAACGTTTTACGTGGACGCAACGTGGTATCCAGACAGGGGGCAGGTCATAATCACGTATGATGACATGGCATCTGCCACCGAGAACGTGACACTCGAGGTTTTGGGACTCTCTGACACCTTTCATACTGTCCGCACCTCGTCCAGCTTTGTCCAGGATGTGCGCTTTGATCGGGTTCCGGACAACGGCTGGCGCGCACACCCGGTAGTATTTGACGTCGTCCATGCAGAGCTAGGCAGCATTACCATAAAGACCGAGGTCCATGACGCGGATGCAGACGCGCCCCCGGTAATATACGGCAGGTCGGACTGACGGCTATACATTTTTTATCCGCACACCCGACGTTGCGGCATTGATCGCACTGGCCGACATTAAAAGATCAAACCGCGGCGCAGTTGCGCGTGCGCTGACGCTGGTAGAAAACGAGCCGGACAAGGCGCGCCCGATGCTTCGAAAAATGTTTCCCTCGTGCGGCAAGGCCGCAATAATCGGGGTCACGGGTCCCGCAGGTGCCGGCAAGAGCTCGCTGATCGGCAAGACTGCGATACACATGGCATCGCTTGGGATGAGGCCCGCCGTGCTTGCAATCGACCCTACGAGCCACATAACGGGGGGCGCGATAATGGGTGATCGTGCGCGCATGGCCGAGCTTGACGAGCACAAGATCTATGTCCGGAGCATCGCCTCTCGCGGCTCGACTGGCGCAATCTCTGCATCACTGCGCAACTGCATCCGTGTGCTAGAGTTTGCAGGGTACAACCCGATAATAGTCGAGAGCGTGGGGGCGGGGCAGACCGACGTGGACATTTCGACTATTGCCGACATTACGGTCGTAACGTTTAGCCCAAACACCGGCGACAGCATCCAGGCAATAAAGGCCGGCCTCACAGAGATTGGCGACATTTACGTCGTAAACAAGAGCGACCTGAGCGGGGCCGGCCAGCTCTTCGAGTCCGTCAAGGAGTTCATCACCACATCAAGCCGGCGCGAGGGCGTCGTTGCGCTGCGGACGTCCACAAAGCGCCCTGCCAGCACTGCCAAGCTTGCCGAGCACATACACCGTCTCATCAAGGCAATCCGCCCGGCAAAAAAGGCGCGCTATGCGCAGAGCCTAGAGTGTGAGCTCCGGGATATTGTTTTAAACAAGTTCCGGGAACGTGCCACATCCGTAATGTCCAAAGACAATGCCGCCTATACAAAGTGCGTAAAGTCCATGCATGACGGCAAGACCGACCCGCATGATGCAGCACAAAAGATACTGAGGTTGTGCAAATAGATGGCAAAGCCTGCAAAGCCCAAGGTGACCAAGACCGACTCGGGGATACTCGTCCGCGATCTCTACGTAAAGGCGCCGGGACGTGTACTCGGCAAGCCCGGAGCATACCCGTTCACACGCGGAATCCACGCCGGAATGTACCGCGACAGGCTGTGGACCATGAGGCAGTACTCTGGGTTCGGCGATGCGTCGCAGACAAACAAGCGCTTCCGGTACATGCTGGACAACGGCCAGACGGGGCTGAGCATGGCATTTGACCTGCCGACCCAGATGGGCTATGATCCGGACTCGGAGAGCGCAGAAGGCGAGGTCGGCAAGGTCGGGGTCTCGATATCCTCGATTGACGACATGATGCGCGCATTTGAAAAGATATCACTTGACCGCGTCAGCACGTCGATGACCATAAACGCAACAGCATCGACGCTCTTGGCGTACTATATCACACTCGGCAAGATCCAGGGAACGCAGAGTGCCAAACTCCGCGGAACCACGCAAAACGACATACTCAAGGAATACATTGCGCGAAACACCTACATCTATCCGCCCCAAGCATCTATGCGCCTGGTCGGCGACATGATAGAGTACTGTGCAAAGCACGTCCCGCTGTGGTACCCCGTCTCAATATCCGGATACCACATGCGAGAGGCCGGCTCTACTGCGGTCCAAGAGGTCGCATTTACCATTGCAAACGCAATATCCTACATCGACGCCTGCATTGCGCGAGGGTTGGAGATCGACGACTTTGCGCCGCGCCTGTCGTTCTTTTTTTGCTGCACGATAGAGTTCTTTGAAGAGATTGCAAAGTTTCGGGTAGCGCGCAAGGTGTATGCAAAGATACTCAAGGAAAGGTTTGGCGCCAAGAATCCAAATTCGCTAAAGCTGAAATTCCACACACAGACAAGCGGCGAGTCGCTTACGGCGCAGCAGGTCGACAACAACGTCTCGCGTGTGGCGCTCCAGACAATGGCAGCAGTCCTCGGCGGAACGCAGTCGCTTCACACAAACTCGCGTGATGAGGCACTTGCACTGCCCACGCAAGAGTCTGCAAAGATTGCGCTCCGGACACAGCAGATAGTCGCATACGAGAGCGGTGCCACAAAGACAGTCGACCCGCTTGCCGGCTCGTACTATCTCGAGTCCCTGTGTGCCGAGCTCGAGGACGGGGTCTGGAAGTACCTCAAAAAGATCGAAAAGATGGGCGGCTCTATACGCGCAATCGAGCGCGGGTTCTTCCAGTCCGAGATACGCCAGAACGCATACCGGCTCAAAAAAGAGATCGACACCGATGAGCGAATAATCGTGGGGATGAACAAGTTCGCCGACGAGCAGGACGCACCGCCAGCTGACCTGCTGCGCGTCGACGAGTCAGTCGGACGCGCCCAGTCAAGGGCAGTCAAGGCGGTGCGAAAGAAGCGCGACTCTAAAAAGGCGGCTTCTGCGCTCGAGTCCCTCCTAAAGAGTGCAGAGACCGAGTCTGAAAACCTAATGCCTGCAATACTCGGCGCCGTCAGGGCCCGCTCTACGACGGGTGAGATTAGCGACACGCTGCGCCGTGTGTTTGGCGTCTATTCGCCACAGGGTGTGTTCTAGTTGGTCCTGGCAATTGACCACATTGCAATCGCCGTGGCAGACATTGAATCTGCTGCCAAGCGGTACTCTGAGGCGCTTGGAGCCGAGGTAAGGTTTGAGACCGTCGAGTCCGAAGGTGTCCGTGTGGCAATCATACCGCTAAAAAATGCCAGGGTGGAGCTCATATCGCCGATCAATGAGACCGGCTCGATAGCTGCGTTTTTGCAAAAAAAGGGGGACGGCCTGCACCACGTTGCGCTGCGCACCGACGACATTGGCGCCGAGGTCTCGCGGATGAAGACGTGCGGCCTAGAGTTTCTCGGGGACGTGCGCGGGGGCTCTGAGAATACAAAGATCATATTCATCCACCCAAAGTCGCTAAACCGCGTGCTCGTAGAGCTCTGCTCGGGAGGCGAGTGATTCCTTGGTGCATGGCAGATGTGCGCCTTGAAGCAGATGCCGACATCGATGCTAATGTCTGCCGTGTATGACGGCCCAAAAAAGCGCGTGCTCTTGAAGTTCTACAACCACGAGACGGGATCGCTTGAGCTCTACCACGACGAGTCCGGGCACAAGCCGTACTGTTATTCGCGCCTGGACCCCTCCGAGCTTGCGGGCCTTGAGGGGCGCGAGGACATTATTGACATCGCATCCGTGACAAGACACGACAATATCGCCGATGAGGACGTCCGGATCACAAAGATTGTTGCCGCCGACCCGCTTGCCATCGGCGGGACACAGAGCGACAAGAGCGTCCGCAACACGATGGAGACCTGGGAGTCTGACATCAAGTACCATGAAAACTACATCTATGACAACCAGCTGGTCGTAGGAATGTACTATTCGATCAAAGACAACAAGATCACACACGAGCAGCGCCCGATCCCCCCCGCCGTGCGCTCTGCACTCCAGTCAATGCTGCTTGAAAAGGATACGGGGAGTGGTGCAGTCGATCCGACAGAGTACCAGGAATACGTGCGCGAGTGGGCCGACACGCTCAACGAGCCAATCCCTGCGATACGCCGGCTCTGCTTTGACATCGAGGTAGACTCTGTGCTCAACCGTATACCCGATCCAAACATTGCAGACCGCCGCATAACTGCCGTCGGGTTTGAGGGCACAGACGACGTCCATGAGGTCTTTGTCCTCGGCAAGCGGGGCGCATCAGAGCCGGACACACCTGCCAAGGTGATCTATTATGATGATGAGGGGGCCATGATCACTGATGCGATTGCAAAGATTGCCTCGTATCCGGTGGTCCTGACGTACAATGGCGATGACTTTGACATGCCATACATGCACAACAGGGCCGCAAAACTGGGAATAAAGGACAGCCCGTTTTACATGATGCGCGACTCGGCCACGCTAAAGCGGGGGGTGCACATTGACCTGTACAAGACGTTTTCAAACCGTGCGTTCCAGCTATATGCATTCTCCAACAAGTATACAGAGTTTTCACTAAACAGCGTTTCTCGCGCCATACTCGGCGAAGAAAAGATAGACTATGGCGTGCCTCTTGACAAGCTGAGCCCAGACCAGCTTGCCACATACTGTTACAACGATGCGCGCCTGACATACAACCTGACAAGCTTTGGCGGAGACCTTCTGATGAACCTCTTGGTTGTAATATCGCGGATTGCAAAGATGCCGATTGACGATGTTGCGCGCCTCGGCGTCTCGCAGTGGATACGCAGCCTGCTCTATTACGAGCACCGGCGAAAAAACATCATCATCCCAAAACGCGACGAGCTGGAGGCAAAGTCGACAGAGGCCACGACTAGCGCGGCAATAAAGGACAAAAAGTACCGCGGGGGTCTGGTTGTAGAGCCGGAGGCAGGCGTCCACTTTGATGTCACGGTAATGGACTTTGCAAGCCTGTACCCGTCCATCATAAAGGTGCAGAACCTGTCATACGAGACGGTGCGGTGCCCGCATGAAGAATGCCACTCCAACACCATCCCCGATACGCCGCACTGGGTGTGCAAGAAAAAGAACGGGATGACGTCACTCCTTATCGGCTCGCTGCGCGATCTGCGCGTCAACTATTACAAGACGCTCTCACGCGACGGGTCGCTAGGCGAGACGGCGCAGCAGCAGTACTCTATTGTCAGCCAGGCCCTAAAGATAATACTCAATGCAAGCTATGGCGTCATGGGTGCAGAAATGTTCCCGCTGTACTATCTTCCGTCCGCCGAGGCCACGACTGCCGTTGGCCGCCACATAATCATAAACACCATAGCAGAGTGCAAGTCCTCGGGAATTGAAATACTCTACGGCGACACCGACTCGATATTCATAAAGAACCCGACATCTGAAAACATTGAGCGCATCATTAGGTACGCCAAGGACTCGCACGACGTCGAGCTCGAAGTCGACAAAGAGTACAGGTATGTCGTGCTCAGCGACCGCAAAAAAAACTATTTCGGGGTGACAAAGTCCGGCAAGGTCGACATCAAGGGCCTAACGGGCAAAAAGTCGCACACGCCCCCGTTCATCCGCGACCTGTTTTACCGCATAACTGACATACTCTCAGAGGTCACAAGCGCAGGCGACTTTGAGCGCATTAAAAAAAAGATATCAGACGAAATGTCCGCGTGCGTCGAGGACCTCAAGGCCCAGAAAATCCCGCTAAAGGATCTTGCATTCAACGTGACTTTGAGCAAGGCGCCTTCAGAGTACACCAAGACCATACCCCAGCACATAAAGGCCGCAATGCAGCTAGAGCATGTATCCACGGGCCTTGCGGACATTGGGTCGTATTCTGGAGCCGCGGCGCCGGACCCCGGCACCAAAAAGACGATCAAAAAAGGCGACATCATATCATATGTAAAGACGATAACAGAGCCCGGGGTGAAGCCGACTGAAATTGCAAACGCTCGGGAGATTGACACTGAAAAGTATCTCGAGACAATCGACTCGACGCTGATACAGATCATATCGGTCATGGGGATGGACTTTGACCAGATTATCGGAAACAAGAAACAGGTGGGCCTTGACGACTTTTGGAAGTGACC
>JAHRAL010000067.1 GCA_020027325.1 Cenarchaeum sp.
ACCCATCAACACCAATAGGCATGGAACGCGTTGAGAGTGGAAATGGTGGTGTGTGGGTCAGATCTAGACAGGACACAGGCTCGCGCGTGGGGGGCCAGAGAGCATGAAGGCCGACATTTCCACAGGAGGACAAACAAACAGATTGGGACGGGGCGGCGCCCATGACCCAATGGGCCATCTTGACCAGAAAAAGCTATCATGGATAATCAGACAAAAGCGTCTTGGAGAGATGACCACTTCGGACATTGCAAGGATAGCGGAGTTATCTGTCCAGTACGTAAAAAGCCTCTGGGCACAATACCGCCTTGTTGAAAAGCCCGTACTGCACAAACGCACCGCAGGCAGACACGCCGACAGCCTTCCTGGAAGGCGGGAGGAGTCTGCCGTCATTGAGGCATTTTACAAATACAGAGTCGGCACACGGCACCTGGCTCCATACATATCAAGAGATTCCGAAATAAATATCTCATACCGCAAGCTACGATACGTCATGGCGTCACTCGGGCTGTCACAGGAAGAGATACGCAAGAAAAACAGGCGTAAATGGGTGCGATATGAGCGTGAATTTACGAATTCCATGTGGCATACTGACTGGTACCAGATCAAGGACAAGCGGTGGGAAGGCAAGTGGCTCATCATGTACGAAGACGATTCGTCCAGGTTCATTACAGGCCATGGCGTCTTTGATGCTGCAACGTCCCATAACGCAGTCACCGTTCTAGAACGTGCCATAAGGCAGTACGGCAAGCCGGCCTCGATAATCTCAGATCACGGGACACAGTTCTATGCGGTGGCCGCACAAGAAAGAAAGCGCGGTGCCACAGAGTTTGAGAAATACCTCGTCGCAAACGACATCCGGCACCTGCTTGCCCGCGTGCGGCACCCGGAAACCAACGGCAAGATTGAACGTCTCTTTGGGGAGTTCAACCGCAAGGTCCATCTGGCATTCGGTATTGACGACTTTGTGCACTGGTGGAACGAGGTAAAGGCACACGAGTCCCTGGACTGGAAGAACTTTGAGACGCCGGCACTGGCCTTCCAAAGGCGCATGCCTCCTGACGGCATAGCCGTGAACGAGGAGAGGAAATAGACATGAAGAAAGCAGGTTATTCACAAAATTGGGGGTCTACTAATTTCGGATCCCCACACTGAGATTCGGTCGCAATTACACATAATAATTCGAGCCAGACGGGGCAGGCACATGGCTACGGTAACTGGCCTCGTTGACGGGATCATGGAGCAGTTTTCCAAAACGCGCAATATGACGATGGATCTAGTCTCCACGCTAGAGCCTGATGACTATGGCGTGCAGACTGCCGAGTATACGAGCCCGCCAAAGTGGCACATGGGCCATACAAGCTGGATATACGAGATGGTCATGCGCAAGATCGACGACTCGTACACCCCGACGCAGTTTGCCAACAACCCGTACCTGAACTCGTACTATAACCAGGCAGGCCCGATACACCCAAAGAATGCACGCGGTGCGGTGTCGCGCCCGACTGCTGCCGAGCTTGCCGCATACTTTGAAGAGATGAATGCACGCCTGACAGAGTTTGTAAGCTCGAGGGAGCTTGACCCCGAGTCCACCCGGCTCATCCTTACTGCAATACACCATGAATGCCAGCATCAGGAACTCTTGGTGTATGACTTGCAGCACATGCTTGGCCCAAAGTATTCCCCAAAGCACCGGGGCGAGCCGCCTGCGCGGCGGCAGGATACTGCCACGCCAAGGAGCGTGTCGGTGCCCGGCGGAATCTATGAGATTGGACATGCGGGCGGCACGTTCAGCTATGACATCGAGTCGCCTGCGCACAAGGTCTACCTTGGGGACTATGAGATCGACATATTCCCAGTAACGTGCGGCCAGTATGCAGAGTTTGTAGACGGCGGCGGATACGAAGACTATCGGTACTGGCTCTCTGACGGGTATGACGCGGTGCAGGAGCACTCGTGGAGCTCGCCACTGTACTGGCAAAAAAAGGATGCCGGATGGTTTGTCTGCGACTTTGGCGGGGTGCGTCCGGTAAATCCCGACGAGCCCGTATGCAATGTCAGCTATTACGAGGCAGACGCATACTGCCGGTGGGCCGGACGGCGGCTTCCAACAGAGGCCGAATGGGAGGTGGCAGCACGATATGATCCGGGCACGCAAAAGATGCGCACGTATCCGTGGGGCGAGGAGCCTCCAGGCGCCGCACGCGCAAACCTGCTCGAGTCCGGCCTGTGGGGGTGCGCCCCCATTGACTCGTATGCCTCTGGCGCAAGCCCTGCAGGATGCGAGCAGATGATCGGCAATGTCTGGGAGTGGACGAGCTCCGAGTATGCGCCGTATCCTGGATTTGAGTCCGGCTTTGAGGAGTATAATGACAAGTGGTTTGGCAACCAAAAGGTGCTCCGCGGGGGCTCGTATGCGACGCCGACCATGTCCATACGCACGACATACCGCAACTTTTTTCGGCCGCACGAGCGCTGGATGTTTTCAGGATTCCGGTGCGCTAGCTAGACGCAGAGCATGCGACCAGGGCGTACCGGTCTGCCGAATCGCTCCATATGCGTGTGACATCAAGTCCGGCATCTGACATCATTGCACGTATGCCGTCCCTGTCGTACTTGTGTGCATATTCGGTCAGGACAAGCTCGTCGCGTGCAAACTCTAGGGCCTCCCCGCCGATCTCTATGGTCTGATCCTGCTTTGATCTCAGGTACGTCTCTATGCGCGACTCGGACTCGTTGTACTCTACATGGTGTGCAAATTTTGAGACGTCGATGGCTGCCGACATCTCTGCGTTTATCCTGCGCAGGAGGTTAAAGTTGAGCTCTGCTGTTACGCCTGCGGCGTCATTGTACGCGCTCTTGAGTGTGTCCTTGTCCTTTTTTAGGTCGAGTCCTATGAGAAAGACGTCGCCTTCTGACATTGATTTGCGTATCGTGCACAAAAACTCGTGGGTCTGTGCCGCATCCATGTTCCCAAGACTCGACCCCAAAAACACAATCAACGATGACTCGTCGTTGTTTTGGTGTATGAGGCGCAGCCCGTTCTCGTACGTGTCATTGACCCCGGATATGCAGAGCCAGTTGTACGACTCTAGCAGGCCGTGCGAGCTTGACACGAGTATGCTAGAGATGTCGATTGGCGAGTATGTGACGTCCCCCTGCACGCGGTTCATCGCCTCCAAGATTATCTTTGTCTTTACCGCATCCCCGCTCCCGAGCTCCACTAGCCTCGTGCACCTGCCGCAAAGCGATGCAATTTCTGCGCTTGCGCGGTTTAGGATCTCAGTCTCGGCCCTTGTCAGATAGTACTCTGAGAGCCCGCATATCTCCCTGAATATTTCCGAGCCGCGCTTGTCGTAAAAGAATTTCGAGTCTATGCGCTTTTTGGTTGCGCGCAGGCCGCGTATTATCTCATCCGAGAATGTATCCTGCCTGATCTGCTCATGCGGCACATAGTACTCTAGCCTTGCCACGGGCCTGCAGACCCTGTACCTGCCCTCTTGAACTGTCTTTGGGTTCGTAGAGGCGGCGCGGATCACTTTACATAAATGCTTATTGTCTGCGTCTGTCGTTATGGACGACGGCCCGCTGTTGCGCGTAACCGACATCTCAAAGTCATTTGAGGCGGCCCACAAAATGCGCACCGACGCCCTGATACGAGTCTCACTCGATATTGGGCGCGGCGAGGTCCTGGTCCTTGCCGGCGAATCCGGCTCGGGCAAGTCGACGCTTGCACGGCTCTTGCTTGGAACGATACGCCGCGACTCTGGCAGCGTATCCTTTGAGGGGCGCCCCATCGATGACACGAGCCCCGGTGATCTGGCCTGGATACGAAAGCGGTGCTCGTTTGTACAGCAGGACCCATACGACTCTATGAACCCAAAGATGAGCGTCTATGACATTGTAGCCGAGCCCCTCGGGGTACATGGCATGCGCGACCCAAAGCAAAGGCGGAAGCGGGTTCTCGGGGCCCTTGCAGACGTGGGCCTTGACGGCGAGCAGATCATGGACCGCCTGCCCCACGTGCTATCCGGAGGCCAGCGCCAGCGCGTGGCAATTGCGCGCTCCCTTGTACTGGAACCGGCGTTGATCATCGCCGATGAGCCCGTCTCGATGCTTGATGTCTCGGTACGTGCGGGAATACTGGATCTCTTGCGCAACTTGTGCGATTCGCGCAGGGTTGCGTTCCTGTATATCACGCACGACCTTGCCACTGCGCGGCACTTTGGGGACAACATTGCCCTGATGTACCGCGGCCGCATAGTAGAGTATGGGGGGATCTCCGACGTGCTCGAGTCCCCGCGACATCCTTACACGCAGGCGCTGTTAGACGCACTCCCGCTCCCAGAGATCAGGCCCAAGACGGAGATTAGGATACTCGATGACCCAAAAAAAGACCTTGGAGGATGCGCGTTTCGTGCGCGGTGCCCGTACGCAGTCGATGAATGCTCTGACGTGCCCGAACTCGGGCCCCCGGGTGCTGCTCGGCGCGTTGCCTGCTTTGCACCGCTTGACTAGTTGCTGATCTTGGGGACGCGCTTGTCCTTGTATGTCAGGACCTGTGATGCGCCGCTGCTTGGATACACGCCGTACACGAGATCCGCCTTTTTGATTATCGTGTCCTTGTGCGAGACGAGGATGAACTGGCTGTCCGCTGAGCGCTCTTTGAGCACCTTGCCCAGCTTTTCGGCGTTTGATGCATCAAGGTGCGCATCCACCTCGTCAAAGAGATAGAACGGGGATGGGTTGAGCTTTTGAAGCGCCAGTACAAAGACCACCGCTGCCAGTGACTGTTCGCCGCCGCTAGTTGCAGATGACTCGCGTTTTGTCTTTTTGGGAAACTGTGTCATGTATGATATCCCGGCATTGAATATGTTGTCCTCGTCCTGGAGCTCTAGGCGTGCATTGCCTCCTGTCATCATGGTGAACAGCTCGCTGATCTCCGAGTCTACGACGGCAAACGCCTCGAGGAACTTTTGGCGCTTGCCTTTCTCGACGCCCTCGATGAACCCGACTATTTTTGTGCGCTCTGTTTCTAGCGTGTTCTTTTTGTCTGACAACGACCGGTAACCCGTGGAGATCTCTTGGTATTTTGAGGGTGCAAGGGTGTTGAGGTTTGCTATTGTGTCAAACTCTTGGCGCAATGCAGTCAAGAGGCGCTTGACATCCGTACCCTCGATGTCGCAGCTGACATCGTGTGTTGCGCATACCCGCTTGTATCCTGCCGCCCTGGATGTCAAATCCGCTAGATCGCGTCTCAGCGAGTCGTTGCTGCGCGTTGCGGCGCTGATCTCGCGTTCGACTGTGCGTTCGCGTCCGCGAAGCCCATCAAGCCGCTCGTCGTACTCTGCTATCCCTGCCACTGATGCGCCGCCTGCAGATATGATCTCTTGCTCCTTTTGGCGCATCTCTTCGAGTTTTCGTGACTGTGTGTCGCGCTTTGATTGGCTCTCCTCGATGGTCTTGTCGTGCCCGGTGCGCTCCTTGAGCAGCCCGTCTTTTTCTTCCTCGAGTCTTTTTGCATCACCTGCGCTGCGCTCTATCTCTGTTCTGGCCCCTGCGAGCTCTGAGGAGACCCCGTTGTAATCTGTTAGCGCCTGCCCGCTTTTTGCCTCTAGTGCGATCTTTGATGAGCCGAGCCGTTCTAGCTCGCCTGCAATCTTGTCACTGTCTGAATTATCAATATTGGCCTCAACGGATGCAATCTGCTCCTCGAATGCCTTGATTTTTGATCCGAGCTGCTCTATCTGGCCTACGACGTACCTCTTCCTCTCTGCTATCCTTGCATTGCGTTCATCAAACCCCTTGATCTTGTTCTGTGAATTGGCGATTGTGCCAAGCAGCCGCTCTAGCTCGTTTTCTGATGTTGCGGTGTTTGAGCTGCTCTTTGCAAGCTTTTGGCGCGAGAGTTCCACCTGTGCCTCTAGGTGCTTTATGTATCCCTGTTTTTTGCCTTGATACTCTTTGAGCAGTGATATTGATTGTACGAGCCCGTCAAGCGTTGCGGCGTTTGCAATGATTCTTGTCAGCTTTGATATCTTTGAGTTTATGTCGACTATGGTCGCCCTAGAGTTGGGCTCTACTAGGTTTCCATCAAGAGTCACTGCCCTGTATCCGCGCGAGGAGAGCCTGTGCGCATCTTGCGTGGACTTGGCAATGACTACATTGTCAAATAGAAATGATGCCAGCGACTTGTGCCCGCCCCTGCAACTTACGTGGTCTGAGAGAATGTCCAGCCCGCCGCCCGGCTCTATGGGGCTTGCAGGACTCTCTAGTGAGATTATCTTTAGTTTTGGAAGGCCCTTGGTCTGCGCATACTCTGAGAGGCTTATCATTGTGGCGATGTCTTTTGTGACGATGGCCTTGAGCCACTCCGAGCCCGCGGCTAGTACTGCGCGCTCGTATTTGGTGTCCCACGAAAGCATCTCATAGGCAAAGCCAACTATGCCGATCTTGTGTGCGTGCTCTTTGAGCTGTGCTATCGAATAGTCTTCGTGCATTATGTTGCGTATGACCTTGAGCTTTGCCTTGAACTGTGATATGGCGTTCTGCGATTTCTCGAGTATCTCGGCTAGCTCGCCAATCTCCCCCTCTATTCGGGCCTTTTTGGAGTTTAGCGACCTGATGCGGGCCAAGTGTGACATGCTTGCCTTTTTGTGCCCAGAGATGAGCCTTCTTAGGCGTGCAGATAGTGTCTCCAAGTTTGAAATGCTTGTCTTAATTGCCGCACGCTTTGAATTGTTGCTAGCAAACTGCTTGTCGATCCCATATATCTCGGCATTGAATCCTGCAACCCCGTGTTCGACACTCTGCTTTTGTCTGTTGGCATTTTTGATCTGGCCGTCTATTGACTTGCGGTGCGTTGTTATCTCTTGTTGGCGGCCAAGTATGCCTGCAAGCTGTTCGTTGTTTGTTTTCAGCTCTTCTTTAATGCCGGCTTGTTGTGCGGTTATCTCTTCTAGCCTGCTCTCAAGTAATGCAGAATTATCCACGAGGGTCTTGTGATCATTGGAATTTACTCGCAATTCGTGCTCTATTTCTGGAACTCTTTTTATGATGTACTCGATGCGGCGCTTAGAGACTGCAATGGCCGCATTGGCCTCCTCTTTGATGCGTATCGACTCCTTGACACCTGATTCGACTTTTGCTTTTGCACTGTCGTGTTTGCTTACTTTGGCAAGAAACTCTTTTCTCTCTGTATCAGTCTTTTCAATCTCTGCTTGAAGCTCTTCTTTTGCCGCTTGGCCGAGCCGGATCTTTTTTGCCAGCCCTGCGGATTCTGAACTCACTGCCTCGATCTGGCCGGTCACGACCTTGAAGTTTCTGGCAGCATCAATCACGTTGAGGCGCGTTATCTCGGTCTCGAGCGCCTTGTGGCGCAGGTAGATGTTGCGCGCCTCCTCAAGGTCGTCGATGTTCTTTTTGACCTCGTTCATCCTGGTCAGAGCTATCTCTAGCCTGTGGTCTGCGTCTGTGAGCTGTTTTTTTGCCGCCTCCTTTTTCTCGTCAAAGGACGACAGGCCGATGAGATCCTCTATTGCTATGCGCTTTTCTTCAGCTGAGGACTTTGCTATCTTTGTGACCGTTCCCTGCTGTAGTGCGTTGAGCTGGTTGAGGGCGGCGTTTGCCGTATCTAGAATGTTGAGCACATTGGTGCGCTGGGTCTTTTTTTTGTTGACATAGTACGTACTCTCGCCGTTGCCATCCATCTCGCGCGTGATCTCAACAGTGTCCGTATTGACCGGAATCCTGCGATCCATGTTCTCAAAGTGTATGCTGGATCTTGTCATCTTTGTACCCCGGTGAGTGCCGCCTACATCGTGAATCAGGGATCGCAGCCGGTCTACGCCCATTATGCTTGGCCGGTTCTCACCCATTGCAAATATGATTGCGTTTAGTATGTTGCTCTTGCCTGACCCGTTGGGGCCTGAAATCGTGGTCAGGCCCGGCCTAAAGTCTATTGTGGTATTTTTGAACCCAAACGACTTGAGCCCAAAGATCTCTACCCGCTTTATGTGAACCATGCTGTCTTGAGCCCCGCCTTGTTCAATATTCACTTATGGACAAGTTTAGCTGACAAAACCCGTAAGATTGGACTCCCTATTTCTTGCCTAGCGCGGCAAGTGCCCCGCTAATGGCGCCAATCTCGTCTAGGATGGCGCTCTTTGCAGCCTCGTCGGTCTCTTGGGCCAGCATCCCTGATGCCTTGATCAGCCTCTCTTCGAGCTCTTTGCGCGTACCCTGGGCCTGTTTTGGCGCCTCTGGGACATCTGCCATTGGGTCCGGCTCGCGCCCGCATCCGGTACACAGCGCGTTGCCGTCCTTGATGACGCGCACACCGCCACAGTACGGGCACGGCTCGCGCAGCATTGTGGCCCCTCCAAGGAGCATGTCGACTGCCTTTTTTAGGGCCTCTTCTGGCATCTCTCACACGACCGTGCCTGCATCCATTAGCGTACAGTAGCGGCCCCTTGCTGAATATATTTGCTCAATCCACGCGGATCTAATCCCCATCGCCCAAGCGGACGGTTCTGGGATGTGGGGGTGCAACATTTGCCCAGATAGCCCGACAAGGCTTTATAATGAAGCCTGTCTATCTAGGACTGTTCGATGGCGGTAATCTGTAACACGTGTGGTCTCCCAGAAGATCTATGTGCGTGTGGCGAACTTGCCAAGGACAGTGTAAAGATTATCATCCGTTTGGAGACTCGCAGGTTTAAGAAAAAGGGAACGATGATCGAGGGTCTGGATCCAAAACTAAACAATCTGGAGAACGTCGCCCGTGAACTAAAGGCAAAGTATGCGTGCGGGGGAACCGCCAAGGACGGCTATATCTTCCTCCAGGGCGACCACCGCGACACGATAAAGTCGGCGCTTGTAAAGCTCGGATTCGCCGAGTCCTCAATCGAGCTCCACTAGAGCAAATTGACATGCGATCCGCAGCACTGCGCATTCTTGGTATACACCACGCAATCCTGACTATCATGCTGGTCGGGCTGATTCTTGCGTTTGTGCCGATTGGTGCATATGTTGTGTTTGGAGTCAATAACCAAAGCCTCGACTCTCCGGTTGAAAAAATTGGAATAATGGTTGTAGGCACGCAACTTTTCCTGCCGGTGGACCTCACCCTTGGATACGTCTTTGGTGCCTTTTGGTGCGCATATGCGGCAATGGTGGCAGTTGCACTGATGGGCCCACACATGCGCATCATACGTGCAGTCAAAAACATAGTGTCCGGGCATGGCAATACGTCGTGGCTGTACCAGAACCACATGGTGGCCGTAGTCACATGGTTTACAATACTGATACTGGCCTCCACACTGATCGACGTTGTACAGACAAGCTTTGGCGTGCTGATTAGGCCGCCTGATTATGTTGATGACTTGGACCGGTTTTACAATGCGACAAAGGCGCCGGTTATCGAGGAGGTGGGATTCCGCGTCCTCTTGATAGGTGCGCCGCTGGCTGGCCTGTACATGTTCCGCCAGTCGCCTGCGCGCACACTGCGCTCGCTTCTCAACCCATACTCTGTACACGGGGACCGCAGCATCAGGGTTGCACTGGTGCTAGTCATAGTCTCTGCAACATTCTTTGGCATACTCCACATAGTCGGGGACGGCTCGTGGAGTCCCGGCAAAGTCACGCAGGCAGGCGTGGCAGGTGCCATACTTGGATGGGTCTACTACCGTCACGGGCTCTTGACTGCAATACTCGTCCACTGGGCCACAAACTACTTTTTGTTTGCATACCTCTACTTTGTTGCAATAGCTACGGATACCGTGCTGTTCAGTGCGTCCACGCATGTGGCAGCACTCGGGCTTGAAATCCTGCTGATCGTGTCGGGAATAGTCGCTGTGGCGCTGCTGGCTTTGGGCCAAAAAAGGCCCCGTCTGGATGCCGAGGGCGTCTACTAGGCCCCCGTACCTGCCGCACGGTCATGCCTACAGTAGATTTTTAAACCATAATTCTGCCATGTCGCTCGTGAGCAAGAAATCCAAGTCCGCGCCGTTGCCTGCATCTAGTGCGGGACTCTTGAGGTTCTTTGAAGACGAGACCAAGGGCTACCGCATAGACCCCCGAATCGTAGTGTCGATACCGATCAGCCTCATAGTCGTGTCGTGGGTAATCGATATCTTTCTAGCACCGTGATTGGGCAATGAAGGCAAACACCGACAGCGTCCATAGCATCCACAGGTGGAACACGCTTACCCTGATCAACCCCTCCTCGCACAAGCACTCGCTGGTCTTCTCGATTGCAGTGACCGCGGTCCTCGGCCTGGTGACGCACTTTTCATACGCAGAGTCCGAATACTGGTACCTACATGTCGCAGCCGTCCTGGGTGTCCTTTTGGCCACGCAATATACTGACACGTTTGCCATCCGCAACCGCGAATACTCTAAATCAATACACCTCTCGCTCTTTGGAGCCGCGACGTGGCTGGTGGCAATATCCGCAGGAATCGGGGCCTCTGCCATACTCGGACAGACCGAGGCGCAGGCGCAGTACTTTGTCGTGGGACTGTTCCTCTTTGCAAGCTTTCGCGTAGGTATACTCACCTCCGTGCTGGGAACCGGGATAAAAAAGGCACTGCTCGTATGCATGGTTCCCCCAATTGCAATGTTTCTTGCGCTGATTCCGCCTGCAATGTGGCAGGAGATGCTAGCAGACCCCAATTCGATAATGTTTGGGGCAGTCTTTCTTGCCATGGGAACCGCATGGTCGATGCTGACTGACAGGGCGGGCAAGCCAATCCTAGAGAGTACTCACAGGCTGATCCAGGCGTACCTTTTGTCGCTACGCCGCGACAATACCGAGATTGAGGATCTATTGGAGAAAAACTCGCACCCGCACGACATTTCCACAACGCAGATACGAATTCGCAGCGGGGATGAAAAGACCGATGTCCGCCTGGTCCTGCCAGGGGTGCACCCTGGCCCGTACCATCCGATCGGCGGGAGCAACATACCGTATCTGATATACGAAAAACTCGACTCCTCTGCAATGGTAATGCACAGCATCTCAAACCACACGCTCAACCTGCCCTCAAAGGGCCAGGTGAACAGGTACCTTGACTCGTTTAGCGCCAGCACCGTCGAGGGCACCGGCTCGTCTTGCACCGAGCCGGTCACAGTCCAGGTCAACCGTGCGCGTGCCATTGGAATCATGTTTGAGCGCAACGCGCTCCTTGTGCTCTCGCTGTCCCCGCACGGGATGGAGGATCTTCCCACCAGCGTAAAGACCGAGATCGAGGAGCACGCAAGCAGGATTGGAATAGACCGCGTAATGGTCATCGACTCGCACAACGCAATGGGTGCAGAGATATCCGGCGATGACAAGTCCGACATGCTAGCAGCTGCGCGCTCGTGCCTCGATACTCTTCACACAAAGCCGCTCCACAAGATCGAAGTCGGATACGCAAACTCTGACGGCATGGACGTGGTGACGCCGGACCTGGGGATGGGCGGCATCGGGATACTCTGCCTCAGGATAAACGGGAGGACGTACTTTCTTGGATGGGCCGACTCTAACAATATGGAAAACGGCATGCGCGAAAAAATCGTCGCAAAGTTTGCAGAGTCGGGGATGACGCTGCTTGATATTTGCACGTCTGACACGCACTTTTCTCGCACAAAGGTGAGGACAAAGAACGGGTACTACCAGTTCGGCGTGGTCACAGACCCAGACAAGGTGGCATCGTGGTACCTAGAGATTGCGCAAAAGGCCCAAGAGTCTGCAAGCCACGTCTCATTCGAGGTGCTTGTAAACAATGTAAAGCTGCAGATCATGGGTGAAAAGATATTTGAAGACTATTCGGCAGCGCTCTACCGCGCACTCGGATTCACAAAGGTAATGTCCGCGCTAGGCATGGGCGTATTTATTGCACAGCTCATCCTTGTCTAGCCTGACCTTGAGACAAGCCTGCTGCATTGTGGCAATACTCGGAGTGTGTGGATTCCAGTCCATGGCCTTGGCCGAGCCGCCGACATTTGTCGAGAGTGTGACATACGTCCAGTATACCGACGATGCCGTGGCGCTTGCCGACGTCGAGGCCGGAAGGCTTGACATGCACTACGGCGGCCTGGCACCGGATCTCATAGCTGCGCAGGACAAGCGCGTGCAGATATACGAGTCGCAGAGCGGCTCATACAGTCTCCTTGTCAACCCCGCAGTCGGCGAGTCGCTCAACGTCTTTGCCGACGTTGATGCAAGGTATGCACTCAATCATATCATTGACCGCGGCCTGGTCGTAAACGATCTCTTGGGCGGACACGGGGTTGCAATGTCGACTGCATACTCGCCATACGATCCAGACTATGCGGCACTCGCCGCTGCCGGTGTGCCAGAGTTTGCATACGACCCCGCACTGGCGCAGCGCCTCATCGCCGACTCGCTTGTGCGTGCAGGTGCCTCGCTTATCGACGGCGCATGGATGCACGACGGCGGCCCCGTCACAGTCGGCATATTCATCCGAAGTGACGACCTGATTCGCAAGTCGATCGGGGAGCTCTTGGCCCTCGAGCTCTCAAAGATGGGGCTAGAGGTGGAGCGCGAGTACGGGGATCTCAACAAGGCGTTTGTAATCGTGTATGGGACAGATCCCGCGGATCTCCGGTGGAACATTTACACCGAGGGGTGGGGCGGCAAGGCAGGGTTTGTCAGGTACGACTCGGTCATACTGGCACAGATGTATGCGCCATGGTTCTCTGCAATGCCCGGATTCAACGATCCCTCGTACTGGAACTATGAGCATCCAGAGCTTGACGAGCTGACGGGGGCGATATATTCTGGCGAGTTTTCTAGCGCCAAGGAACGTGACGAGCTTGTATGGCGCGCCACGAACACGGGGGTGCGCGAATCAGTCCGCGTGTTTCTTGCAGCCGGCTCTGTCCTGTATGCGACAGGCCCTGACGTGCGGGGGGTAGTCAACGACTTTGGCGCCGGGGTGCCGTCGCGCTTTACGCCGATAAACGCGCAGACTCCATCTGATGAGCTGAGGATCGGCGTGCGCCAAATCTATCAGGGCGCGTGGAACCCAGTCATGGGTCTTGGCGATGCATACAGCTCGCGCATATGGGCGACGCTCTCTGATCCGGCAGTGTTCCGGCACCCATACAACGGCTCGCCGATTCCCGTTCGCGCAACATGGGACGTGCAGACTGCCGGCCCCGGCCAGTCGATTGCAGTGCCGCCTACTGCCGTCCTGTGGGACGCACCGTCGCAGTCATGGAAGGGCGCCGAGCCTGGAACCCTGGCGTCCAGCGCGGTGACGTTTGATCTTACACTATCCGAGTGGCACCACGGCGAGATGATGGACATGCGCGACATCATGTACTCGGTGTACTTTGTGCTAGAGTGGGGTTCTGAGCGCACCACAGATGACACTACGTTTGATGCAGAGTTTGCATCGCGTGCCGGGCAGTTCCTCACCACGCTGCGCGGGGTCGAGCCGGTTGATGCGGACACGGTTCGCGTGTATGTCGACTATTGGCACTTTGACGAGGCAGAGATTGCCAGCTGGGCATCCGTATGGGCCGGGATGCCCTGGGAGGTCTATGCGGGAATGGGGCGTGCAGTCTCGCTTGGCGATGCGTCATTCTCGCGGTCCGGTGCGGGAGCCTCTGGCGTGACATGGCTCTCACTTGCAGTCGAGTCCGACGCCGGCCTGGTAGGGGATCACATTGCAGAGCTGCGCGACACTGGGCACGTGCCTGCGCCGCTTGCACAGCTTGGCGCCGATGCCGAGTATGCAAAACAGAGGTATGACTCTGCCCTGGGATGGATTGATGACCATGGACACGCAGTAATATCCAACGGCCCGTTTTATCTAGAGGGCTATCGGCCCGAGTCGCGCACAATCACGACCAGGTCGTTTGAGAACGACTCGTACCCGTTTGGGCGCGGGCACTGGTCAGAGCTGACAGACGTGAGCCCTGCGCGCATAACTGACGTCAATGTGCCGCACACACACGCAACAGGCACGCCGCTGATCATACCGGTCATGGCAGAGTCTGCCACGGACCTGTACTATGTCTTCTCGGCAACAGGCATGTCGCCTGCGGCCTCTGGGACAGTTGACGTCTCTGGCGGCAATGCAGAGATCGTGGTTCCCACAGACGTGACCGGGGCGATCGGGGAGGGGACCGTGAGCCTGGTGCTATACGCCTCATCTGAGGACGTCCTGCGTCCCGACATTTTCTCTACCAGCCTTGTCATCGTACCTGGAGGCACAGATCTGCCCCCAGTATCGGCCGCACACGCACTGGCAGCACCAGAATCCGTGCCGGGCGGTGATGCGCTTTTGCTTGCAGCCGTGCTTGGGGTGTCCCTGCTAACCCTGCTTGTTGTGGTGTGGCGCAGGCACAGCGTGCGGCTTTGTGCCGCTGACAAATAACGTCCCGACACTGCGCTTCCACTTTTTGGAACCGTCAGGATTCGTTATCGTCCTTGTGCTCGGCTCAAGGCCCGCACGCCTCAACGCACCGCGCCATTGCGCACGCGACATCAGGTGCATTGTTATCTTCATCTCGCCGGCCCACCACCGCGTCGCCTCGTTTTCTCTGTAAAAATCGGTCCCGCATATCAGCGTCGCACCGGGTGCCATGAGCCTGTAAATGGCCGCAAGCGCCTCGTCCACAGAGTCTGCATAGTAGAGCGCCTCCATTGAGAAGACGAGGTCAAACTTGCCGCGATGGCGCCATGACTCGACGTCCGTTGCAACGTAGGACTCTTTTGCGCTATATGCACGCTTTTTGGCGTTTTGTATCATCTTTGGGCTCTTGTCTATTCCGACTGCCTTTTGGCATTCCGGGCTTGACGCCATGCGCCTGACCAGCCACCCGTTGCCGCATCCGACGTCCAAAAACCGGCGCGGAACCTCTACAGATTCGAGGCGCCGCAGGACCGAGTACGAGTGCTCGCGCTCCATCTTTTCGGCGCGGCCGTTTTTTGCCCACGCATTAAACGTCCTTTTTACCCCGTCCATCAGGGCCCCTCTGGTGCAGCCATGATGTATAACTATCGTTGGATGCAGGTAGTGCGTCTGCTACGGCTTGTCAGTTATCTTTGATGGCAGCGTCCCGCGGTTCCTTGCAACAAAGTCCGCATCAAGGCGTGCATCGCGCAGGTCGTCTGGGAGGAGTATGGGTATCTTTTCGATTATGGGATAGAACCTGGAGCACTCTGTGCAGTATAGCGCACCCTCGACTACCTCGCCTCCAGACTCTGAGCAGACGTGGATCTCTAGGGGAGAGTGGCGATCCATGGGACAGACAAGAATGTCTAGCATTGCATGTTTCATACTTGGATGTATACCGGTGCGCCCGTATTTATTGATACAAGGACTGCCTCCATGACGCGAGAAATACTTGGACACGAGCTCTGCGCAATGCCGCGTTTGGCGCGCCCGGACTCGGCAAAGTCTGGGAGGGTTCCGTCCATAAGGTACCTCAACATGGCGATCTCGGCGCATCTGGAATCGATGCCCGCATCATCGGCGTGCATCAGGCTCGTGCTCTTGTCATGTACGGCCACATCCAGATCGGTACCGCGTGCAGAGTCTGCGTCTCTTGACTGTGTGCACGATGATGCTATCAGTGCACTGGCCCCGCCCTCGAATCTCATCATAATTGCGCAATTATCCTGTCCTGTATCTTGGGCTTGTTCTGCGCTGGACTCTGTGCTCGCAAACACCGCCTGGGGGACAGAGCCATGTAAAAGCATTGCAATGTCTGCTGGAACCCCGAGTGTGCGCTCTGCGCTGGTATCTGTGCCAGAGTTGCGCATGTTGATCCTGACGCTGCCCCCGGTATATGACATCCCCGCATACAGATCCGGATTGAACCTCTGTACATGCGAGCTGCAAAGTAGCCGCCGCCCGTGCTTTATTGCAATACCTTCCAGCTCTGTCCACTTTGCCGTGGTGCATGAGAGCACGTCGTTTACGAGCACATCAAACCCGGATCTCAAAAACTCTCCAAGAATCGGCGCACAATCGGCACCCATACTTCCCAGCACCACTGCACCGCCCGAACCGGCGTCTTTGGCAAGATTGGCTACGTCGTCTGCACCCGCACACTCTGCCCTGCGCACGTCTACATCCTTGCCCAGACTAGGTATGACCTCCTCTAGATCCCGTACGCCGCAGATCCCGTCCATGCTGCCGACGATATGCAGCCGCATCTAGTACACCGGCATGAGCCAGTCAGAGTGCCCGTCGTCTTTGCCCATTGCAGTACTGTCGTATGTTGCCATGATTCTGCTTGTTATGGGTCCCGGCGCGCCCGTACCTATGCGTTTGCCATCAAGCGATGTTACCGGCGTTATCTCTGCTGCCGTCCCGCACAGAAACATCTCATCGGCGACATACAGGACGCTGCGCGATATGTCTGCCTCTTGTGCCTCAATACCAAGATCAGAGGCAATACTCAGTACGCAATCCCGTGTAATGCCTTCAAGCGGCGAGGATGCAAGGGTGGGTGTCAGCAGCCTGCCGTGCCTGACTATGAATACGTTCTCGCCTGGCGCCTCGCTGACCAGGCCGCGTGAATCAAGCAGCAGCGCCTCGTCATACCCGTTGCGATGGGCCTCCTGCACCGCTGTTATCGAATTGAGATAGTTGCCGCCGGCCTTTGCAATGTGCGATGTTGCCGAGTCTGCAAACTTTCTCCACGACGAGATCCCCACCCCTATCCCACCGGAATCGTAAATCCTCTCGGATGGAAACGCGTACATTGCGGTGTGGACCGGCGAGCTGTCCGTTATGTTGAGCTCGATTCCAAAGTCGCCCACAAAACAAAAGGGCCTGATATAGCAGGACTGCTTGAGCTTGTTTCTGGCGCAAAGGCCAACCACGGCCTCGACTAGCTCGGACTCTGTGTGGCGCACCTTCATCGAGTAAAAGTGCGCGGATCTAAAAAGGCGCGCAATGTGGTCTCCGAGCCGGAAGACGTTGAGGTTCTCCCCGTTCCAATACGCACGCACCCCCTCAAAGATCGACGTTCCATAGTGGAGTGCATGCGTGGTGATGGGCACCTGCGCGCCTGCAAGCGGCACATACTCTCCGTCAAGCCACGCAGTCGAACATGGTTCAAACTTCATGGCACGACCCAATTCTACGC
>JAHRAL010000072.1 GCA_020027325.1 Cenarchaeum sp.
CGGCAGGCATGACGCCGGTCAAAAAGACCACAACTTTCAGCCATATATCACACAACACACCGATCACAGGGCGTCATGGATTTGGAGATAATGCCGGCAGTACAAGTTCCAAGAGCGCACGGTATGACTTGGACCTCTTTGAGCGCCCGGCTTGGCAACCACGGCCCTAGCCGACATCATCATAGAGGCGGGGTATCATGGATCTCATTATCTCCTCGGCAATCTCTGTCTCGCGTATAATGTCATCGTGCAGCCTTTCTGTGCGGGACGTCTCGTCCATGTCCTCATATAGCGAGGGGACAAATCCCGCATCAGGCGCAGTCGTTGTAATCCCCATATCCTCGAGCATCTTGTGCGCAATTTCTGCCTCGTCTTGGAGCATCTGATCAAAGTGGGCCGACTCGCGTCCTATTCCGTGTCTTGCAGTGTCGCTATCATACATTGACTCGTCGACCTCGTGCATCTGCAAAGAAATGTTGCGGACCGGCTCGTATGTCCCATCAACTGTCAGCCGATACACGAGTCCGTCCCCATCAAGCACCCATCAAGGGACGGCCTGGAACACCTAGCAGAGTTTACAGCAATCAGGGCATGATGCCGACTAGCGGTGCGGCACTGCGTGCAAACTCTATTGCAGGCTCTGGATACACGCCCAGGCCCACGATGAATGCGATTGAAAAGAGCATTACTGCAACCACGGCACGCGGCTCGTGCACGCGGGGAGCCTTTGCCTCATCCTCAAAGTACATTTTGCGGATAATCCACCCATAGTATGCAAGGGACAGCGCGCTGTTTAGCACGCCGGCAATTGCCAGCCACGGGCCCCAGAATACCTCTTGGCCGGCATCAATGGCCGCGCCAAAGAGCACCAGCTTACTCCAAAATCCGTTGAGCGGCGGCACGCCGGCAAGGGCCAAAAGCGAGACCGTGATGCCGATTGCAGTTATGGGCATCCGGCGCCCAAGGCCGCGCAGCTTTTCAATGTGGGTGGCAGCCAAAGCCACGACGAGTCCGGCGATTGCGACAAATGCGGCACCCTTCATCACGGCGTGATTCAGGACGTGGAGCAGCGTTCCGGGCAGCGCGGACGCAGAGTATGGCGCAACTGCTAGGCCGATGAGGATATAGCCCGCATGGCCGATGCTCGAATATGCAAGCATTCGCGATATGCTCTTTTGCATTATGGCTGCCACGTTTCCAACAGTCATTGTCATTACGGCAATTATTGCCAGAGCAAGCGACCAGTCGATGCTGAGCGCTGCCATCCCGATAACGACAATGCGGATGGCAGCTGCAAACCCCGCCTTTTTGGTGCCGGCAGCCAGGAGGGCCGCTACCGGCGGAGGCGAGCCCTCGTACGTGTCTGGCAGCCACATGTGAAACGGCACGAGCCCCATCTTGAATCCAAACCCGGCAATAAAGAGCCCGCCAGATAACAGTGCGAGTGGCACAAGCGATGCGTCTATTGCGCCAAGGCCCGCAATGACTCCGCCAATGTCCGTGGTGCCGGTCAGCCCGTACGCAATTGATATCGCATAGATAATGACAGCTGACGCAAGCGCGCCAAACATGAAGTACTTGATCGCCGCCTCGTTTGAGGCAGGATCTCGCTTGTTAAAGCCGACGAGGACGTATGTAGGGATGCTCATCAGCTCCCAGGCGACAAATAGGACTACGAGGTCGTTTGAATAGGCGACCATCACCATGCCTATCGTGGACAAGAGTATGAGCGAATAATACACGGCAGGATACTTTTTGCCCCGCATATAGCTAAACGAGCTGATTGTAGTAAAGACTGCGACTATGAGCATGGCGATGGCAAAAAAGCTGCCAAGCATGTCGTCTGCAATCACGTCGCCGGACAGGACGTCAGTCGCAGAAACGTACCCCATTGCAAGCTGGTGGAGGACAAATGCAATGGCCGCTGCCAGTGCGCCAAAGGCGATGGCTGCATAAAACGTGTTTGATCCCTGCTCGCGCCGGAGGACATTGATTACAGGCAGCGCCATGCCGACGGCTCCCAGTATCATCATTACAACAATCGGGGTTGAAAAGACGTCTACCATACCATATCACCTAGATCAACAGTATCAGGGCCACAAAGAGCAGCCCAGCCCCAAATACGTACAGATACGACTGTGTCACACCAGTCTGTGTATGCTGAATGACTTTTGCGCCCCACAGGGCGGCGCGCTCAAAGCCGGTGTTCATGCCATAATCAATGGCAGTCCTCTCAAAGTACCTAAAGACGCCGCGGGCAAGCCAGAGGGGGGCCACGACAAAGCACCAGTATATGGAGGCGTTGATGTACCAGCGGTTCAAGAATAGCTTGTGGATTGCATAAAAGACAATGTTTGAATTTACTATACGTGCAGGGCTCACCCACCGCCCAATGTAAAATGCGTATCCTAGGCCGATCCCGCCGGCAAACGCTGCAACGGATGCGCCCAGTGCCACGGGGTTTAGGCCCGACAGGAATCCGGGGAGGACCGAGTCACCCGTATAGTGGGCAGCATGTATGCCAAATGAGCCGTCCAAGTATTCGGCAAACAGGTCGTGGAGCGACTCCTCAAAGGCCAGGCCCATTATGCCGAGGCCGATGGTAATTGCAGCCAGGACCCCATACGGCACCCACATTGAGAGGGGGGCCTCGTGGATGGGGTGGCCGGCGGCCTCGCGCTTTTTGACGTGCTCGGACTTTGGACCAAAGAAGACCATGCCAATCATGCGCGTCGTGTAAAATGCCGTGATTATAGCCGTAATGACTGCAATGGCAAATATCGGCATGGCCCACGTGCTGCCAGACTCAAACACTGCTGCAAAGACTGCATCCTTGCTCCAGAACCCGGTCGTGATGAACGGGGCCCCCATGAGTGCAAGGCCGGCGGCCCACATGAAGAGGTATGTCTTTTTGAGGTGCCGCCGAAGCCCGCCCATGTCGGTCATAAACCGCGACCCGACGATGTGGAGCAGCGAGCCGGCTGCCATAAAGAGCGATGCCTTGAACATTGCGTGCGATATGAGGTGGAAAAACCCGGCAGTGTATCCGTCTGCAAACTGTTCGGAGAGCCCGGCAATTCCGAGTGCCATCATCATGTAGCCAATCTGTGAGCCAGTAGAGTAGGCAAGCACCTTTTTGATCTCGGGGTTTACAATTGCCTGGGTGGCCAGGAGGAGTGCGGTTATGGCACCGACCCATGCTACAATCTCGAAAAACTGGTCGGCAAGTATTCCGGCAGCGCCGAGTGCAAAAAAGAGCGGCCCGAGGCGTGCAACCAGAAACACGCCGGCCTTTACCATTGTGGCAGCATGTATCAGCGCCGAGACCGCAGTCGGGCCAGTCATTGCCTCTAGCAGCCACTCGTTTAGCGGAAACTGGGACGACTTGCCGACAGCGCCGCCAAAGAGCAGGACTGCTGCCGGAATCAAGAGCCCTTCGGCACTCATTGCAGTGGCCCACGCGGTGTCTGCCACGAGCTCGCGAAATCCAAACGTGCCGGCAAATGCAAATATCAAAAACATGCCGGCTAGCATCATGACATCGCCGATCTTTGTCATGACAAATGCCTTCATTCCTGCATGCGTCGGCGAATAGTAATCGAGCATCCCGAGGACGCGCCGGCCCTCCTGGCCCACGTGATCCTTTTTCTTGTCACGGTACCAGAACCCGATGAGGGCATACGAGGCAAGACCCACGCCCTCCCACCCAAAGAACACCTGGAGTAGGTTGTCTGACAGTACGATGAGCTGCATCGAGCCGATAAAGAACAGCATCCAAAACCAAAACCGGGCAATGTTTGGATCACCCTTCATGTAGCCGGTGCTATAGATGACGATAAGCAGAGATATCCATGCGACGACATTTGCCATGATGACTGCCAGCGGGTCGGCAAGCACGCCGGCCTCAAGGCCGATGGCAGATATCCACGACGTCTGGTCATGTACCTCACTACCGCTGATTGCCCCGGGCAAAAGCGAGGCCGCCATTATGGCACTCAGTGCGGCAGCGCCGATTGCGGCCCACCCGACGGGGCGGAGCTGCCACTTTGCAATGGCAGGCATTGCAAGCGATGCGGCAAACGGGATTATCCAGACAAGCCAGGCAGCAGCTGCACCAAACTCGTGCGAGACCATCTAGTGGCCGGCACCTCCGTCAATGGGGGACGGGATTCCCTCTAGTGCGCCGGCATACTCGACGCCGATGCCGCCGTCAACGACTCCGCCCATGTATGGTACAATCTGCTCGAGGAAAATGTCGGGGTATATCCCGAGTACGATGGTAAAGCCTGCCAGGACCATCATTGGGGCCAGCATGTGCCAGCCGGCTTCCTTGACTTTGCCTAGCTTTTCTGGGAGCTTGCCAAAAAATATCCGCTTTAGCATCCAGAGCATGTATGACATTGTAAGTGCGGTCGCCACAAGGCCGAGGCCAAATGTCACAAAGCGCAGCGTGCTGCCCTCGTTTATCGCAGTCTCGAGTGCCCCATAGAATAGCAGCCACTCCCCCATAAACCCGCTAGTCGGCGGGACGCCTGCGATGGTCAGCGCGCCGATAACCGCACACACGGCAGTTATGGGCATCTTGCCGGCAAGTCCGCCGAGCTGCGAGAGGCTCCGCGTGCCCACCCTGACAATGAGAATGCCTGCCATGAGGAAGAGCAGCCCCTTGCCGAGGGCGTGCGTGACATACATCATCTCGGCGCCTGCCAGGCCGAGCACAGAATATGACCCGATTCCAAACAAGAGGTACCCCATCTGGCTGATGCTAGAGTATGCCAAGAGGCGCTTTATGTCGTCCTGCATTAGCGCCATTGCGCCCCCATAGATCATTGTGACCAGCCCCCACACGTGGAACCACACTGCAAGCTCGGAGAACGCGCCTGGCAAGAGCTCGACTATGAGGCGGAATATCCCGTATGCGCCGATTCCAATCATTACGGGGGACAGCAGCGCGCTTATCGGCGTGGGGGCAGCACCGTGAACCCAGGGCAGCCAGATGTGGAACATGAATGCCGCAAGCTTTACGCCGAGGCCGATTGCGATTGCAACGGCTGCTGCGAGAACAATGTCTGGATCAAGGCCGGCATCAGACACGGCTGCAAAGTCAAAAGAGCCGGCAGAGAACCCGAGTGCCAAAAAGCCCAGCAAGAGGACGACTGCGCCCACGTGGGTCCAAAAGAAAAACATTAGCGAGATCTTTCTCCTGTTGCCATCACCCCACAGCGCAACCATAAAGAACGCCGGAATCAGCATCACCTCAAAGAACACGTAAAACTCGATGAGGTTTGTCGCAAGGATTGTGCCAAGCATCCCCATTGCAAAGACCAGATAGAGTGCAAAATAGAGCCCCGACTTTTGGTTTACATACTGGATCTGCGTCTGGGACGAGCCGTCAGCCGCATGGTGCTCTGCAAACTTGTGCTCCATGTAGGGGCGCGAATAGAGCACGATTATGGTCGAGAGCGCGTATATGATGATTGCAAACGGCGAGGCCAAGCCGTCAAGGACCAGGCCAAACTCGCCAAACATTTGCGTCCACGGATAGCGCTCCTCGGCGCCGCCGTCAATGGCCGCAGCAATGATTAGCACCGTGCAATATAGGAGCACGCCAAACGTAAGCCAGGTCGCAGCGCCCATCCCGTACCGGCGGCCCACCATATATGCCAGCGGCGAGGCAAAGAGCGGGATAAAGACTGCTTGTAATAGCGCGTAATCCATTGCCATCTAACCCCGCAGCGTCCTAAACTTTGCAACGTCGACGTCGCGGTACATGCGGTACGCAACGATGATGAGCCCGAGTCCGACTGCCACCTCGGCAGCAGCTACTGCGATTGAAAAGAGTGCAAGCGTCTGCCCGCCGCTGTCTGGCACAAACCTGGCAAATGCGACAAGGTTTAGGTTTGCAGCATTTATGACAATCTCGACTGCAAAGAGCATCCGGAGCGCGTTGCGCTTGACGGCAAGGCCGTATATTCCGATGCACAATAGTGCGACAGAGACGAGCGTAAAGTCAACTAGTTCGTTGGTCATTTTCGATATCCTCCCTTCGTGCGAGCATCATTGCACCGATTACCGCCCCTGCCAGCACCAGCCCCATCATTATCAGTGCCGGCCAGTATGTGGTCAAAAAGTCGGCACCTATATCGCGAAAGTCAACGGCCGGCTCGGCAGTCGTTATGGCATCAATGCCAGAGCTTATCACAACTGCGCCAAGGGACGCCATGGCTGCCAGCATCAGGCCGATTCCGGCCCACTTGCGGCGGGTATCCTCGACCTTTTGGAATATGAGCTCGCGGCGCACAAGCATTACTGTAAACAGTATGAGCACGGCAATCGAGCCGACATAGACTGCAATCTGAAACATTGCGACAAACGGCGAGTCTAGGAGCAAAAAGAACCCCGCAATCCCGCCAAGCGTGCCCATCAGCGCAATTGCGCCATATATCAGCGAGCGCAGCTCGAGTGCTGCAATTGCTGACGCAATTGTCAGAACAGATAGTGCGACAAACGTCGGGTCAGCCATGCGTCGCACCTCGCTCGCTTATCGTGATCTCTACGTCCTGTGAGATTGCCGGCTTTACAGAGAGCTGGGACGGGGTGTAGATGAGCCCCTCCTTTGAAAACGATGATAGCTCGTAATCGTTTGTCATATACAGCGCATAAAACGGGCACGCATCAACGCACAGCCCGCAAAAGACGCACTTGCCATAGTCAATCTGCGGCATTATCGCCTTTTTGTTGTGCTTCCAATCTTCTGCGACTTTGACCATCGATATTGCCTCGGCAATCCCCTCGCATGCAATCGAGCAGAGCTGGCACCCCGTGCACTTGTCATGAAAGAGCATGTGGCGCCCCTTGTATCCGGCAATCCCAAGGCCGGACGTCGGGTCAAACTGGTACCCGTCCCCGACAAACTTTAGCTTTTCCTCTGGATACCGGAGCGTGAACCGCTTTACTGCCAGGTGCTTTGCACCAGAGTTGAGAGCGCGGATGATTCCAGAGGCGGTCCCCATCAAAACATGCCCCCAGGACCGATTACGCCGGCATACACCAGGCCGAGTGCGACAAAGATGTTTACAAACGCAAGCGTGATGAGCTTGTACCACCCTATCTGGAGCAGCATGTCTATGCGGATTCGCGGAAAGACTCCGCGGGGCAAGAGTACAAAAAACATTACCCCCATGGTCTTTAGCACAAACCATATAACGGCACTAAAGAATTCCTGCGAAAAGAGCGGGAGTCCGGGGAACTGGAGGCTGATGGGGCCGATTGTCTGGCCGTCCTCCAACAGCTCTTGCTCTAGCGGGGGCCAAAACTCTGGGCCGCTCCACCCGCCCAGAAATAGCAGGACAAAGAGCGCAGAGAATGCATAGAGCTTTACATACGAGCCCAGCTGCACCAGGCCGTACATCATTCCAGAAAACTCTGTCAGCCAGCCTGCAACTATCTCGCTTTCTGCCTCAGGCAGGTCAAATGGGATGCGTTCCAGCTCTGCGAGCATGCAGATAAAAAACACTATTGCACCAATCGGCATGAATACAATCCAGGGCACTACTGACTGGCTGGCAGCAATCTCAGACAGGTTTAGCGTGCCAGTCAGTATCACGACTCCAAGGCACGACAAGATGAGCGGAATCTCAAAAGAGACCATCTGGTAGAGCGCCCGAATCCCGCCGATAAACGGAAACTTGGAATTGGCAGACCATGCAGAGAGCACCGTGATGATGGGAAAGAATCCGATTACTGCAAAGACTGCCAAGAGCCCGACGTCCACGTCGGCCACGACCCATCCGGGGGCCACGGGAATGAGTGCCACAAATGCAGCAGCAGCACCTACAAAGAGCAGCGGTGCTGCAATAAAGAGGGGCTTGTCGGCCTTTGCAGGTATGATGATCTCTTTGGATATGAGCTTTAATCCGTCCCCCATTAGCTGTAGTATCCCCTCTATCTTGCCACAGTAAAACGGCCCGACCCGTAGCTGCATTTTGGCAAGCATTTTGCGCTCTATGAATATCGTGCCGGCAGCCATCAAAGCTGCAAAGCCAAACCCGGGAAATGCCATTATACGAAACATGTCGGACGTCATAAACGACTTTACAAGCGGGAGTGCGACCTCGGGGTGCGATAGCCACGTGAGTGCAAGAAACGGCGTGACTAGCGTGCCGTCAATGACGGGCAAGTCCACATAAAACAGTGCAATCATTATGAGTGGCAGGCCGACTAGCGTTGCAATGACTATAATCCAAAAGATATTGTCAATGAGCGACTTTACAAACTCGCTAAACTTGAACTTTGGGGCGATGGTCGACAACTAGCGGTCCGCCTCCACTGGCCAATAGTTTAGGCTCCAATACACGGCAGGCATGTTGCCGAGCTTTTCACCCTTTAGCAGGTACGGGAGGCTGATCAGGTTGCGAAAAGAGCCCACGCTCATCTTTACACGGTATGGCTCGGGCTTGCCATCAGAGACCACATAGCACCCAAGCGTGCCGCGCCCAGACTCTACGCGCTTGTACGAGGTCATCTCATCACCCTTTGGATTCGGCTTTAGCTTTACGCGCACCGAGCCGGACTGGGGCATCTTTGAGAGCGCATCGCGGATTATCCGGCAGCTCTCTAGCATGTCAAGCCACGGCACCTTTGAGCGCGCATACGCATCACCGGACTTTAGGACGCTTGTCTCAAAGTCGAGTGAGTCATAGCAGTCGTATGGCTCTTTTTTGCGTATGTCATAGTCGACCCCGCTTGCGCGCAGGACAGAGCCAGTAGTCCCGAGCCTGACTGCGTCCTGGCGCGACAGCGTCCCGGCATCGCGGGTGCGCGATATGAGTATCGGGTTGTCATAGAAAATGTCTGCATATGCGCGGATGCGCTTTTCAAAATAGTCGACCTGGCGGAGGCACACGTCCTCAAAGTTTGCAGGCAAGTCGTTGCGTACGCCGCCCGGGACAAAGTATGCGTGCGTCACGCGGGCACCTGTCATCTTTTCGAGCAGGTCGATTAGCAGCTCGCGATCGCCTGTCGGCCACATAAACATCGTAGAGTGGCCAAGAAATATCCCATAGATGGCAAGCCAGTACAGCGTATAGACGCAGCGGTTGAGCTCGGCGGCGATGACGCGGACATATTTTGCGCGCTCGGGCACCTCGATATGTAGTATCTCTTCGGTTGCAAGGCAGTACGGGTAGAGTATGTTGCAAGAGTCGTGGATTACGGGGCGCTCCAAATGGGGAATGTTTTGGATATAGTTGCGGTACTCTGCCATCTTTTCTTCGCCCCGGTGGACGTATCCGGGGTCGGGATCGCAGGCGACAATCTTGTCGCCGTCAATCTGGACGATTATCCGCATGTGCCCGGAACCCGGGTGCTGTGGTCCGACGTTTAGCGTCATTATACGCTCATCGACCTTTTGGAGGGCTAGCCCCGGTGCGATCTGTTTTGCAATGTTGGACATTCTCATCTCCCCTTTATCGCAAAGTCCTTGCGCATCGGAGGCAGGTCTGCCCAGTCCTCTGGTAGGAGGAGCCTGCGGTTATCGGGATGTCCATCAAAGTATACGCCGAGCATCTCAAATGCCTCGCGCTCGTGGAACTCTACGCTGTAAAATACCTCGCGGAGTGTAGGCAGCCGCGTCGAGTCGTTGCCAGGATCTGGATTGTCCTGGCGGGGCGCACGCGTCGATATTGCCATGACATAGCCTCCGAGCTCGGGGCGCGTGTACGAGCCGAGGTGGTAGACGACTTCGATCTCAGAGTCTGCCGGCCTGTCGACTCCCGTGACTGATTCTGCATGATCAAAGCCCAGCTCGTCGCGCACAAACTCTGCGACGCGGACCACGTCCTTGCTATTGACGTCAATGTGTATGCGGCCCGGTGTCGCAGATGCCACCTTGACGGCATCGCCAAGCCCCGACTCTAGTTTTGAGCGCAGGCCCGTGTCAAGCTCTGGCAGGGCCGCCGGCTCTGGTGGTGTGTCCGCAGGCGGTGCGTCCCCAGATGTTGCCGGTACCTGGTCTGCCATCACACATGCGACCTAGCCTTCATCCTCTTGATCTTTTCCTGCAAGAGCATGCAACCTTGGATGAGTGTCTCAGGACGCGGCGGGCAACCGGGGACATAGACGTCGACTGGAAGTATCCCGTCAATTCCGGGCAGGACATTGTAAGAGTCAAAGTACAGCCCACCAGTTATCGCACACGCGCCCATTGCAATGACATACTTTGGCTCGGGCATCTGGTCATAGACGAGCCGCAGGCGCGGGGCCATCTTTCGCGTTATGGTTCCCTGGACTACGACGAGGTCGCACTGGCGGAGTGAGCCAAAGGCTTCGATTATTCCAAAACGCTCCACGTCATAGCGCGGCCCCGAGGCCGCACCAAACTCTACGCTGCAACACGCAGTCTCGATGTGGACTGGCCACAGCGACCATATCCTGCCCCAGTTTATCGCGTACCCGAGCGGTGCGCCGACTGCCTTTTCTAGTATGTCGCCAAGCTTGCCCACAAAGACGTTGGCATTTTGCGGCGTGAGGAGATCCTTCATCATTGCGACCACGCACCCCCTACCAAATGTCACGCCTCTTTGACTGTCGCAGCGCGTATGCCATTGCGGCAAACATTATACCAAGAAACACGATTATGGGCAGCGTCGCCTCCCTTGGCAGATCAAGGAGCGCGCTTCCCCACGCGTAAAGAAAGATTGCCACGACGTCAAAGACCACAAACATGAGTATGTATGCATAGTATTGCATCATAAAGTGGGTCCGGCCCTCGCCTGTGGGAACCTGGCCGCACTCCATGGGCAGGAATTTGACGGGGGTGCTTGCACGGCGCGGTGATATCATGCGGGACAGCAAGAGTGCGGGTGCAGTTGCGGCCACCGCAAAGCCGAACATGAGTAATATCGGGCTAAAGCTTGCTGCTGCCTCACCGACCAAATCATACGCACACGTCGAATAATGATATAAAAAGCTATTCGGGACGATCATTGCAGATCTTTGGTTTTGCAACCCCCATGACCACTTCCCAAGTTTT
>JAHRAL010000076.1 GCA_020027325.1 Cenarchaeum sp.
GCGTTGCGCAAATGCATTCTGAAAAGATGGACACCTTATCAAAAAAGAGGCGCGAGGCCGATCAGGGAGGCGGCCAGGATCGCATCGCCACGCAGCATGAAAAGGGCAAGCTTACGGCAAGGGAGAGGATCGACATCCTGCTCGATGAGGCAAGCTTTGTAGAGATTGACGCATTTGTGACCCACCACTATCACGAGTTTGACATGCAAAACAAAAAGTTTGCAGGCGACGGGGTCGTCGGCGGATACGGGACGGTACGCGGCCGCAAGGTCTTTGTCTTTGCGTACGACTTTACGATTCTTGGCGGCACACTGAGCCAGATGGGCGCCAAGAAAATCACAAAGCTCATGCGCCATGCAACCAGCGTCGGGTGCCCGATAATCGGCATAATGGACTCTGGCGGCGCGCGGATTCAGGAGGGGATAATGAGCCTTGACGGGTTTGCAGACATCTTTTACCACAACCGCGTCTCATCGGGCGTCATACCGCAGATTACTGCAAGCATAGGGCCGTCTGCCGGCGGCTCTGTGTACTCGCCGGCAATGACGGACTTTGTCGTCATGGTCCAAAAGACTGCGACAATGTTTGTGACAGGACCCGACGTGGTAAAGACTGTCCTCGGCGAGACGATAAGCGCAGAGGAGCTTGGCGGCGCCATGTCGCACGGCACAAAGAGCGGCGTTGCGCACTTTGTGGCAAAAAACGAGTATGACTGCATGAAGTGCGTGCAGGATCTCTTGTCGTTTCTGCCCCAAAACAACACAGCAGATCCGCCGCGGCTAAAGCCCTCTGATGATCCCGCACGCGTTGATAACAACCTCGTCTCTGTCGTCCCCGAGGACTCTAAAACCCCGTACGACATGAAGGAGATAATCCACTCTGTCGTGGACCACCACGACTTTTTCGAGGTCCACGAAAGGTTTGCACAAAACATAATCGTGGGGTTTGCAAGAATGAACGGCCACAGCGTAGGCATAATTGCCAACCAGCCGATGGTCCTAGCAGGCGCGCTAGACATCAACTCTTCGTCAAAGGCCGCACGCTTTATCCGGACGTGTGACATGTTTAACATCCCAATAATCACGCTAGTCGATACCCCGGGGTACATGCCCGGCTCTGACCAGGAGCACAATGGAATCATCCGCCACGGAAGCAAGCTGCTATACGCGTACTGCGAGGCCACTGTGCCCAAGATCACCCTGGTTGTGGGCAAGGCATACGGCGGCGCCTACATTGCAATGGGAAGCAAGAACCTGCGGACCGACGTCAACTATGCGTGGCCCACTGCGCGGTGCGCGGTTCTAGGCGCCGAGGCCGCAGTCACGATAATGAACCGCAAAGAGCTGGCATCTGCCCCAAACGTAGACGAGCTAAAGTCAAGGCTTACTGCCGAGTTTGAGTCAAAGTTTGACAACCCGTACCGCGCAGCATCGCACGGAACAATCGATGCCGTAATCGATCCCGCTACCACCCGCAAGTCGCTCATTTCTGCGCTAGAGATGCTGACTGACAAGCGGCATACGCATGTGCCACGCAAGCACGGGAACATTAACCTGTAAAATGATCCAAAAAGTGCTTATTGCAAACAGGGGAGAGATCGCACTCCGGGTCATCCGGACGTGCCATGCGCTCGGAATAAAGACCGTCGCAGTATACTCTGATGAGGACCGCAACTCGATGCACGTCCGCCACGCAGACGAGGCGTACCATATCGGCGCCGCGGCCCCGACTAGCAGCTATCTCAACCAGGAAAACGTAATGGATGCGCTGGCCGCCTCGGGTGCCGATGCGCTCCACCCCGGATACGGGTTTCTCTCAGAAAACTCGGACTTTGTTGCAAAGTGCGAGTCTGCCAAGATTACATTCATCGGCCCCACGTCCGAGTCCATGGCGCTCTGCGGCGACAAGATGAGGTGCAAGGCTGCAATGGAGGAGGCGGGAGTCCCGACGGTTCCTGGCAGCCCTGACCTGGTCAAAGACGTAAGCGAGGCCCTCGATATTGCAAACCAGATCGGCTATCCCGTGCTGCTAAAGTCCGTATATGGGGGCGGGGGCCGCGGAATCCGCCTCTGCGCCAATGATTCCGAGCTGCAGGAAAACTTTGAGGCAGTCACAGGCGAGTCGCTTGCCGCATTTGGCAAGTCCGCAATCCTGGTCGAAAAGTTTCTAGAAAAGATCCGCCACATAGAGTTCCAGCTGGCATGCGACCAGCACGGCCATGCGGCGCACATTTTTGAGCGAGAGTGCTCGATACAGCGCCGGAACCAAAAGCTGATCGAGATGTCCCCATCCCCGGTCGTCGATGCCAAGATACGCGCAGACATTGGCGAGCTTGCAGTAAAGGCAGCCGTTGCAACGGGGTATACAAACCTCGGTACGGCAGAATTCCTCAGGCTCGATGACGGCCAGTTTTACTTTATAGAGATAAACGCACGCCTCCAAGTCGAGCACCCCGTCACAGAGCTGGTCTCTGGAATGGATTTGGTAAAGCTCCAGATAGACATTGCAAACGGTGAAGAGCTCCCGTTCTCCCAGTCAGACATAACCCCGAACGGGTGCGCAATCGAGTGCCGGATAAATGCAGAGGATACGTTTGCAGACTTTGCGCCGTCGACCGGCCACGTCTCGCACGTAGAGATTCCTGCCGGACCCGGGGTCAGGTGCGACACATACCTCCACTCTGACTGCATGGTCTCACCATACTATGACTCGCTCATGGCAAAGCTGTGCACGTGGGGCCGTGACCAGCCAGAGTCCACGCGCCGCATGCTCGCAGCACTCGAGGACTTTGAGATACACGGCGTAGAGACATCGATACCACTCTACAAGACGATACTCCGATCCGACGAGTTTGCACGCGGCGAGCTGTCCACTGACTTTTTGAAGCGGTACTCCATGCTGGATCGCCTCAAAAACGACATTGCAAAGGATACAGCATCGCGCAAGGACGCCGCGCTGGCCGCCGCACTCTTTCACTCAGAGCACCTGCGCGGGCTGGTCCACACGGACAGGGTCGGCGTGTCCCGCTGGCGGGGGAGGCCGGGCCACCAATGAAGTATGCGATTGGCGGCATTGAGGGGCAGCACGAGTGCACACTCGAGGCGGATCGGGGATCAGAACAATACACTGTGACTATTGACGGCAAAAGGCACGTCCTCTCCGTCCTTGATGCAGACTCTGACGGGATGGACTTTGTACTGGACAACGAGCACCACCATGTCACATACCTAAAGGGTGCGCCACTAGAGACCAGGATGATCCTTGACGGCCTAGAGATGGGCGTAATGCGCCACACGGGGCTAGACGATATAGTCTACAAGAATTCGGGCGGCAAGTCCGAGGCTGGCGCAAACAAGAACGCACTTGTCAGCCCGCTGCCCGGCAAGGTGATCTCTGTTGCAGTAAGCGAGGGCGGCGATGTCAAAAAGGACGACCCCGTGTGCACAGTCGAGGCAATGAAGATGCAGACCTCGATAAAGGCGCACAAGGACGGCAAGATAGCAACGCTGGCAGTGGCCCCGGGGGATACGATATCAAAGGGCTTTGTTATTGCAGATATTGACTAGCTAGCCAGAAACAAACTTGTAAATCGCGTCATAGTCTGGCTCTTTGAGGGGGTCCTCTGACACCCACGCATATCCCACTGTCCCGTCCTCCATGACCACAAAGACTGAGCGCTTTGCCGCATTATAGCCCTTTATGTGGAGCAGGTCCGGCATTAAAACGCCATAGTCGCGTATGGCCTTGCTTGCATAGTCTGATAGAACCGGAAAGTTTAGCGAATTTGCCTGTGCAAAGGCCTTGTTTGCAAACGGCCCGTCGTTGCTGACTGCCACGACCTTGGCGCCTGCGGACTTTATTGCGTCCCACGAGTCGCGAAACGAGCAGAGCTCTTTTTCGCATACCGGCGAGCTGGCAGCCACTATAAACGAGATCACGACCTTGCCGTCCCGGTTGAGCTCTTTGAGTGTGACTGGCTTTAGCTCGGTATCGATCAGCTCAAACTCTGGTGCGCGATCGCCTACCTTGAGTGACATGCGCCGCATCTGCGCCTCTCTCAATATTACTGTATGCGGGTTATGCTGGGCAGGTGGCAGGCATGGACCCATCCGTATTGCGTCATCTTGCAAGCTCTGCGAAAAGTGCCGCATCTAGTTACCCTGTTTAGTCTCGGCTCTCCGCCATTGATATGTGCCTTGTACAGCTAGTCCACCCCAAACACTCACCTGATTACGGTGGGGTCGTCTCGCATTTCCTGGATAGCTTTTTGCACTTTGGCAAGATTTGTACGCTTTTTGCTGTACTCCTTTTCATACGCCCTGACCATCTCCTTGCCCTCCTCTGGCAGGCCGTCGAACGAAACACCCCCGAACCTGAATAGATGAAACAGCGATGACGGTGTAAAGTACTTGTTTCCACAGTTTGGTGCAAACGTGTTCTTTATGGTCCAATCATCTAACTTTGATCGTATGGTGTATTCCGTCTGGGTCGATTCGGAGGATGTTGCTTTGCTCATACCTTTTCCAACTCTTATTACGTCACCTTATCTTAGAAGCTTCACGACAAATGTCGAATCCAAATGGCAAGTTTCGTCTCCCCGCTATTGTTATGTTTGGGTCGTCTAGACATTCCTGGAGCCTTTTTGGCAGTTCTTTGAGATTTGTACGCTTTTTGCTGTACTCTTTCTCATACGCCCTGACCATCTTTTTGCCCTCCTCTGGCAGGTCGTTGAACGAAACACCTCCGAATCTGAATAGACAAAACAGCTCTGGCGGTGTAAAGTACTTGTTTCCACAGTTTGGTGCAAACGTGTTCATTATGGTCCAATCATCCCACTTTGATCGTATGGTGTATTCCGTTGGGGTCGATTCGGACGATGCTGTCTTGCTCAAACTTTTTTTCAATCCTTATTACGTCACCTTATCTTAGAAGCTTCACGACAAATGTCGAATCCAAATGGCAAGTTTCGTCTACCCGCTATTGTTATGTTTGGGTCGTCTAAAACTTTCTGGAGCCTTTTTGGCAGTTCTTTGAGATTTGTACGCTTTTTGCTGTACACTTTTTCATACGCCCTGACCATCTTCTTGCCCTCCTCTGGCAGGTCGTCGAATGCAACACCCCCGAACCTGAATAGATGAAACAGTGATCCCGGTGCAAAGTACTTGTTTTTACAGTTTGGTGCAAACGTATTCTTTATAGTCCAATCATCTAACTTTGATAGACTCGTGTTCTCCATAGGGGTCGATTCGGAGGATATATTCTTGCTCAAACTCTTTTCCCATCATTATTGCGTCATACTCCCTTATAAATTGGACCGCGATCACCAAATCCAAGCATCTCTTTCCAGCATCGTTTACCCAAGTTCCAAAGAGGGGCTGGTTGGCCGACAACGTCAGAATTTTAAACGCCCACTTTAGCGCGTCGTTTGCAGAGATGTCATCATTGTCGGTCACACCTATCAGGTATATCGGTGCATCCGGCCGAAAGTTCCCATTTTCTGTGAGCATCTCCCCGTACAGCGCACTCCCATGACCCGGTTTTCTGATATCGTACATCCTACCAGACCTTGGACTATAGGTAAACGCATCCTTGTCTCCAATGGTCGCAATGACGCTGATCAAGTATTCCATTATGGCATAAAAAGAAGGCAAGTCTGTTGATCCAGAGTCAGGTTTGTCGTTCACAAGAAATCTCCGCCCATTTCACCGTATGTGGTATGTCTCTGTTATATTCTATTGGTTGTAACGGCCTGATTGCAGGCGATTGCATTTCTATGCCGCCGATCCCAAGTATTCTCGCCCTCTGGGGCGTGGCTGCCTTGTACTAGCCCACACCCGCACTCACATGATTACGGTGGGGTCGTCTCGCATTTCCTGGATAGCTTTTTGCACTTTGGCGAGATTTGTACGCTTTTTGCTGTACTCCTTTTCATACTCTGTGACTATCTCCTTGGCCTCCTCTGGCAGGTCATCAAACGGAAATCCATACTTGCACAGCGAAAACAGCGTCGCGTCGGTAAAGTATTCATTACCACAGTTTGGCGCAAACGTGTTCTTTATGGTTTTTCTACCGTGTATCAATGTGGTAGTCTTTTCCGTCTGGTTCGATTCGGACGATGCTGCTTTGCTCAAACTTTTTTCCAACCCTTATTACGTCACCTTATCTTAGAAGCTTCACGACAAATGTCGAATCCAAATGGCAAGTTTCGTCTCCCCGCTATTGTTACGTTAGGGTCGTCTAGACATTCCTGGAGCCTTTTTGGCAGTTCTTTGAGATTTGTACGCTTTTTGCTGTACTCTTTCTCATACGCCCTGACCATCTCCTTGCCCTCCTCTGGCAGGTCGTCGAATGGAAACCCGTACCTACATACACAATGCAGCTCTGACGGTGTAAAATACTCATTAGCGAAGGTGGGAACAAACGTGTTTTTTATGGTCCAATCATCTAACTTTAATCGTGACTGCTTTTCCACTTGGGTCGATTCGGACGATGCTGTCTTGCTCAAACCATTTTCCCATCATTATTGCGTCATACTCCCTTATAAATTGGACCGCGATCACCAAATCCAAGCATCTCTTTCCAGCCTCGTTTACCCATGTCCCAAAGAGGGGATGGTCGGTCATCAACATCAGAATTTTAAACGCCCGCTTTAGCGCGTCGTTTGCAGATATGTCGGTATTATCGGTCAGACCTATAAGATATATTGATACATCGGGCCGGAAATGGCTAATGCTTGTAACCAGCTCCTGAAACAGTGCACCCCCATGACCAGGTTTTGTGACATCGTACATCCTACCAGACCTTGGACTATAGGTAAACGCATCCTTGTCTCCAATGGTCGCAATGACGCTGATCAGGTATTTCATTATGGCGTCAAAGGAAGGCAAGTCTGTGGATCCAGAGTCAGGTTTGTCGTTCACAATAAATCTCCGCGCATTCCATTGCATGTAGCACCACCTCGATATATTTTGTTGCCTGCGACTGCTTGATTGACAGTGTCTGCATTCCCCATATGTCGTTTCTTGGCAGATGGCTTTCCCATATCCCCGATGACATCCCAACCGATCGCGCAATCTGACACGAGATCCCAGTCTATGATGATGACGGCTAGGGCTCCCAAGACAGGACTGGCCAGCTGTCCCCATCCAGTGTGCAGACCAGCGAACAAAACTTGGGAAGTGGTCATGGGGGTTGCAAAACCAAAGATCTGCAATGATCGTCCCGAATAGCTTTTTATATCATTATTCGACGTGTGCGTATGATTTGGTCGGTGAGGCAGCAGCAAGCTTTAGC
>JAHRAL010000091.1 GCA_020027325.1 Cenarchaeum sp.
CGGTTCTGATATTGTGTGGTGGATCGGGGTTGAAGCAAGGGAATGCGTGGTAATGAGATTAGAGATGGATAAATGCCAAACAGGGTTACGTCGGTTGGGACATTGGCAATTATCAAATCGGCGACTTGTTACTAGAAGCGTGTTGCATACGCGGTAGAAAACAACAGAATTGTTGCCCGCTTATTTGTGCAATAATCGGGCACACGGTCTGGGAAAGCGGACGAATATGACAATCACTTGTATCAACAGACCTATCGGGAATAGAGATTAGCCGCAATTGTCTGCAATGCTGGTTTTTAGGCACGAAATTTGGCAAGCTCTCAATTATGGATCAACTCCAATACAATATTGCCAAGTGTTATGGCTGCAATGTTTAACGACGGGGATTAGAGTCGATCCGTAATCGGGAAACTTGGCAAATTCCATGCCAGCGTTACAGGCAATTACAGATAATCGTCATTGAAGCCAAAGCGATTAGAATCAAAACAAGCAAATCATATTAATTCAAAACATCAATATACATGCCTGCATATGTGTACATGATTTGCAAGGTATAATCACACCGTGGTGTGCATAAAATCAATGGGGATATGCGACAAAGGCGCATCAATGCAAACAAAAAAACCGCGAGTTTTATGAATTTCTGCTAGTTGAAACAACGCATGCCGGCCCTAGATGGACAGGCCAAACCCCTCGGCAAACTCGCTGAATGTCTTGTATGCGTCAAGAAACTCGCGTCCTGACGCGCTTAGCTTGTAACGGCATGCCCTAGACGAGTTGTGTTGCTCTAGCAGGCCTTGAGATACAAGTGTCTCCAATATCTTTACAAGCCGGCCATGTGAGATGTTTGCATGCCTTGTCAGGTGTGTTACCGCAGTACCGTTGCCGTCTGTAATGTCGTCCCTAGTACTGGTCAGTATGTCTGTCACTATGTGCATATGCGTCCGGTTCTCACTCACGCTGATTCACCATACCATCCCAACATGCAGTTATCATAATGCAGTATGTTTTATCGTAAACCAACCGCACAAATCTTGTTGACACACGCACAATCTGCGCGTCATCTGGTCCTCATTCGCGAGAATTGGATTCTAGAGACGGGTACGAACATGGACAAGAGCCCGGCGATCTTTGTGATGACAGAGACGTTATACAGCACAGAGTCCGGAAATACGAGCGAATACCACGCAAGAAACTCGCCCAGCGCGAGCAGTACGAATCCGCATGCAACAAACACTGCTCCACGGTTCTTGTTCTCGATAAATGACAGGAGCGTCTCTATTGCACCATAGACTAGCAGTACAAAAGAGACCGACTTGAAGATGTGCTCAAGATGGACGTATGAAAACAGAGCGGGGGGGAAAAAGATCAGGGAGCGAAGGCTTCGGTTGCGTGGAAAAAACGACTTTAGTCCGTATGAGAATGTGATAAAAAAATATCCCACCATCTGTACGCCGTTGCCCAGAGTCTGCGCCAGTGTGTTTGCACCGCCTGCGCCATCTGTCAGAAAATACCCCATCAGCATAATCAAAAACCCCGCACCTATTGCAAAAAACGCAATGCATATGCGAAACAGCGTGGGACTGGCAGTGCTCTTGTAGCCAGAGTATGCCAGACTCCCTGTAACAACTCCGACGCCAAATCCGATTAGGTTCAGCACGCCGGGCCACAAGATCTCCAATGACTAGGACATGGTTTGGTGTTATTTAACAACACTAGACAAACTGTCTAATCCCAGTCATCAGCTGTTCCGGCGCGTCTGGCATCAAGGCTCCCCGCATAGTCGCCCAGGATGTCAGAGTATGCCGGGTCTGCGTGGGCGACCTCGCCGACATAGTCCCCATAGCTCATATCCAGACCGCACGAGGTGCAGGTAATCCTTGCATAGTCGGGGCTCAGATCCGCCTTGGCCTTGCACTTGTGGCACCTGACCTTCATGTCGGCGATACAATGCGCATCCGGTGCTTTATGCCTGTGCCTGTCGGACAACTTTAAAAGAAAGTATGCGCTCAAACAGGCATGGGTAAAGTAGTACGTGTTGGCGGTCGTGGAACTAGTCGCAGAGTCACCGAAAAGGGTGCAGACAACTGGTCCGGCGAGAGCTTTCGCGAGATTGCACGCAAGCAAAAAGAGTCGTCCAAGGACGTCTATG
>JAHRAL010000100.1 GCA_020027325.1 Cenarchaeum sp.
GAGCGCCTTGCAATAATCAGGTCCAAAGAGCTCAAAAACGAGATAGCCGGATTCATCACGCGCACGATCCGCAAGGAAAAGCGCGATGCAGACGAGCGCCGCAGGCGCGCAGATGCAGACGCCGCACTAGAAAAGGACTCGCAAGATATGGCAGAGACCGACGTCCCAGATGATGTTCTGATGCAAGACGACGACACCCCCAATTAGGGAGGGCCTGCGTTTGATCAAAATCGAACTCTTGGGCGGCGCACGCAGATCATTTCCAGACGGCCCGCCGGCAATTGATGGCAGCGGCATTACCCTGGGTGACGTTTTGGACCGGCTTGCAGGCGCGGTTCCTGCCGGCGCGCCAGAGCTGGATTACAACACAATGCTAGTTGCACTCAACGGGGCCGACTCGTCTGCCTTGCGCGATGCCATTGTGCATGACAATGATACAGTTAGCATAATCCCGATTGTGCATGGCGGCCGGGGCGTGGCAAAAAACGTCACGGTAATCGGCCTGGACAAGGGTGTTGCCGCAGATGCGGCGTTTTTGGACACTGTGCGCTCCGAGTTTCCATCGATGGCAATCCAGATTGTGCGCCAGAAATTTGTCCTCGGTGAGAGGCATGCAAAAAGGATTGCAGACGTGTCACAGGCCGCCGCACGCCGGGGCTGCCTGCTCTCACAAAGGCTAGAGACCGACATTCTGATGAGGTTTGCAGGGACAAGCCAGATATCTGTGGCAATAGAGACTGCCGGCATGAAGAGGGGGGAGGGCGCAGTCCTAGTCGCCGTCGGTCCAAAGGCACGGGCCGACGCGCTCAAAAAAAGAATCGGCGGCCGCATTGTGCGCAATGGCAGAAATGCCAATGCCGGGTTTTTGCAGCACAGCTTTAGGATAACTGCGCGCCACCTGGGTGCAGTCGCCTCGCCGCACCCGCTCGAGGACATCCTAGTCGAGCGAGCCATAGTCTTGGTCTGAGGCGGCCATCTTTTCAGCAGAGACGCGCAGTATCCCGCCGGGCCGGATTACGGCAACGCCCGTGGTGCCGCCGAGCACCTCGACGAGCACTATCCAGTCGGGATCATCAAGGCAGACCCTGCGCTCTATCCCGTCGGCGACTGCCGATATTATCCCGGCGCCCTTTACACCAGAGTTTCTCTTTGATAGCGTGATCCTGTACGTCTCGTTGTCGTTTATGCGCGAGGCCAGCCGGTGCGCAGCTGTGGCAATGTCTGCTGCCTTGGTGGCCGTCGTTGCATGCACTGGAATCACCCTCATTACATATCTAAACTCCCAGGGCTCGTCTGCAAGGCGCGCCCGCAGCCGGACAATGGCCTCGTCTGGCTCCATTGCAGCAGTCGCAGTGATTATCCCGGAAATGCCCGTCTTTGAGAATTCCGCATCAGGATCTCCGAGTGTGTCTAGCAGCTGGACAATTTCTGCGCCGGCGTCATCCTCATAGTGCCGCGCACACGTTATAATGAGGTCCAGACTGCCCGCAGCTCCTCTTTGCTGATTGCACCCTGGCGGATTATCCTTACGGTCTCACCAATCTCGATGACAGTCGAGGGGGCGCCGTCACCCTCTATGGTGCCGCCGTCAATGAGCAGGTCAGCTCCCAGGTCCTCCAGCTGGTCCGGGCTCCGGACCGGCGGGCTGCCAGACAGGTTTGCACTAGTGCCGATGAGCGGCCCGCACGACTCTAGGATCATCCTGGTGCACGGGCATGCCGGGACGCGGGCGGCGATCTTGTAGTCGGGCAGCATGAGAAAGTCGGATACGAGCGTGTCATAGAGTGGTGCGACGACGGTGAGTGCTCCGGGCCAAAACTGCTCGACCCTGTTGCGCTGGCTTTCTGGCAGGTCTGCTAGCGCCCACGCATCCTCGGGGGTGGCAAAGAGCACCGGCATCTGCTTTGAGGGGTCGCGCCGCTTCATCACGTAAACGTCAGAGACGGCCTCTGCCTTGAACGGGTTGCACCCAAGTGCATAGACCGTGTCAGTCGGATAGATGATCGTGCCGCCGTCTGAGACGGTGAACCCGGCAGCTTCTAGCCCGTCATCGTCGCATGATTTTGTCTCCAACAGCCCTGTCCGGGCGCGGATTGCCAAATAAGGGTATGCGGGTGTGGCAGGCAATCCATCTGTGCCGGATTATTCGCTGCTAGACGGGTGAATTTTTATAGTGCATGTCCGGTTGGCATACTGCCTTGATCTGAATCCTTCAGACTGACGGAAACCATTGAGTATGACGGCGGTGCTGAAGCAAAATGTGGATCTTGGCCCTATTCCAACAAATCATGTCTGATTATCCAGCACCAGGCAGTCGAGGTTTTATGGCAGGGGCCGCAGACATCTAAAGAGACCACGGGCAGCCAAAAGGAACAGATCACAAGATCCGGGCAGCAAGAATCCATTCAACCCTGTTGGGAGGAGAGACTGACACAATGATCCGGCTACAAAGGGCAGCGCCTCCAAACCAAACCCGTGCGTGTAGGCTATTATGATATTACCCCCATCTTTTATACTGGGCAACCAATTCACTTTATGAAAGCCACAAAGTGCGTCAAAGTGCCCCATGATCAGGCCGACAAGTTTGCCTGCGTGTTTGCCGATTATCGGTGGATGTTCAACGAGGCCGTAAGACTGGGTGTCGAGTCAAACATTACGTCCA
>JAHRAL010000114.1 GCA_020027325.1 Cenarchaeum sp.
GCCTATTCCAATTTGCAAGATGTGATCTGTGGGCCCGATGGGCTTCGATCCCATGGCTCACCGGTTATGAGCCGGTTACTCTACCAAGCTGAGTTACGGGCCCACGTCGCATGTTTTGCATGACTGCTATAAAATCTTAGATCGGGTTCGGCGGCGCACATTTGGCGGCCGGACGCGCATTGTCCTGTGCTATCGTTGGAACAAAAACTCTGTGGTCTGCGTCTGCGTGCCGGCAGTTGCAGTTATGGAATACGTGGTGCCTCCGACCCAGCCGGTTCCGCCTGCAATAACTATGGTAGAGTATACCCCCGAACTATTGGCAGATACGCTGTCCTGCCAGAGAGGGGTGCCTGCCCCCGCCATGTCCAGCTGGACCTGTGCGCCCGGCGCAGTCCTCCCGCTTATCTGGATAATGTCCCCGCTTGAATACGCCGCCTGGTCGGTTCCAAGCATGACTCCGGCAGGCAGCGAGTACTCTTGGGGGGCCGGCGGCGCGCTAGGGGCCGGCGTGCGCGTGGCAACGTATGCAGATCCCACAACCAGTATTACAATTATGACAAAGACTGCAATCTTTTTCTTTGAGATGCGCGGAATCCACTTTGGGCGTCTCTGCGTCTTTAAAGTGCCTGGCGCGGGGGCGTCTCTGACATGCTTTCTTGCCGGCGCGCCGGTACTCGACGTCTCCTTGTGTGCGTCTGCGGCGGGGGGCTTTGCGGCCCTGGCAGCGGCGGGCCTTGTGCCCTGTACAAGATGCGCATCGACTAGTTTCTGGACATAGTCGTGCTCTGCTTCTGAGATTACCTCGCCGCGTTTCATTGCGCGCAGGATGGGCTTTAGGACCTCGGCGTCGCCCATGCCGTCACTTATGAGCGCCTCCACGGATTTGATTCGAATATGCGCCATTGTCAGGCAGCTTTGCGTGCGCATGTTGTTTAATGTTACCCTGCTCAGCCGGTGCGAAGGCGGCGATCAAGGCGGCGCAGTTCGCGCAGGTTGGTTATCTCTACATCGCTGCTCCGCGTTACCAGCCTTGAGAGCTTGGGCTTTGCATCGCGGCCAAGCCGCACTACCGGCTTGTCGTCCTTTGTAAGCGTAAGCGTCACGCCGCGCTTGCTCAGCAGGCTGGCAAGCGTGCGCGCCTCTGAGATCTTTGCAAATATGCGGCCAGCTGCTGCGGCCTCGGTCGGCAGGTCTAGTATGTTGACCGTGACATTGTTGTCCTTGGCGTCGACTTCTGCCAGCTTTTTGTCGGCCTGGTGAATCGTAATCTTGCCTGATTTTACAAAGCTGATTAGGTCTGCGGGAAGCCGGTTGTCCATTGCATCACCCAGACGTTATTGTTATCTTGCCGTTTATCTTTAGCTTGCCGCTTGGGAGTATCTTGCCGCCCGCCTGGACCTTGTCGGCCTCGAATGTGACATCCTTGAAATCGTACGTTATCGTGGTGTTGGTAGCACTCAGCCTCTCAAAGACCTCTGCTAAAACATTGACCCACTCGCTCTCGGCAGACTTCATACGTCAGGACTTTGCCACTGCCACTTTAAGAGTGTGCGCCCAGCTTGCAGATGGCCCACCAGTGCGTCATCTGACCGTTTGTAGGCTGCCGGACAACGCCGTCTTATCATTTAATAGCAAACTTTTCAGACACTCTGCATGACACACAGGGTAGCCGTACTCGACAGGGATCTGTGCCAGCCGCGCAAGTGCGGCCTAGAGTGCATAAAGTACTGCCCCGTCAACAAGTCCGGCGCCGACTGCATAGTGCTCGACGAGGAGATCAAAAAGGCAAAGATCGACGAGGACATCTGCAACGGATGCGGGATATGCGTAAAGGTCTGCCCGTTTGATGCAATAACAATCGTAAACCTTGCAGCCGAGCTTGCAACGGACAAGATCCACCAGTACGGCCAAAACATGTTCCGGCTGTACAGGCTCCCCGTTCCCAAAAAGGGCCAGGCAGTCGGGCTCCTTGGGCGCAACGGCATCGGCAAGAGCACCGTAGTCAACATACTCTCTGGCAACATGGCCCCAAACCTGGGCAATTACGGGACGCCGCCCCCGTGGGACGAGATAATAGAAAAGACGTCCGACATTGAGCTGCGCGAGCATTTCAAGGCAATACAGGCCGGCCAGATAAGATCCTCGATAAAGCCCCAGCAGACGTACGGGATTACAAAGGCGTTTGATGGCACGGCAAAGGATCTTGTCACAAAGTATGACGAGCGCGGCGAGTCTGCAAACCTGGCAAAGACCCTGGGACTCGAGAATGCAATGGAGCGCCATGTGCGCGAGCTGAGCGGAGGCGAGCTCCAGAGGCTGGCAATCGCAGTCACTGCGGGCCGCGATGCGGACTTTTACTTTTTTGATGAGCCGTCGTCGCACAACGACGTCTTTCAGCGCAACGGCATCGCCCGTGTGATACAGTCGCTGACGCGCGAGTCAAAGTCAGTCATGGTAGTAGAGCACGACTTGGCAATGCTGGATTTTCTTAGCGACTATATCGAGATCATGTACGGCGAGCCGGCCGCATACGGCATAGTCTCCGGCCTCCTCTCTGTCAAAAACGGCATAAACATATTCCTTGACGGCTATCTGCCCGCCGAAAACGTCAGGTTCCGTGACAAGGGAATCACATTTGATGCCTCCTCGTCGCATGCCGGCTTTGCTGATGCAAAGTCGGTCGTGACATATCCCGCACTTGCAAAGTCCTTTGAGGGCTTTGAGCTGGCAGTAGAGGCCGGCCAGATACGGGCCGGAGAGGTGCTCGGAATAATGGGTGCCAACGCGCTTGGCAAGACGACAATGATGAAGATGGTTGCAGGAATCATTGCGCCCGACTCTGGGGCTATCGACAAAAAGATCAAGATATCATACAAGCCCCAGTATCTGGAGGCGGACTCTGATGCGTCAGTCTCTGACGTGCTGAGTGCGGCGTATGACTCGCGCATAGAGGAGAGCGAGGGGCAGGAGCTAATAGCAGAGCCGCTCCGGATAACGAAATTCTATACAAAACCGCTAAAGTCGCTGTCCGGCGGCGAGCTCCAAAAGGTTGCAGTCGCCTCGTGCCTCCTCCAGACCGCCGACCTTTATGCGCTCGATGAGCCATCTGCATTCCTGGACATCGAGGACAGGATAGTCGTCGCAAAGTTTCTCCAGCGCTTTGCCCGCTCGCACAGGAACTCTGTCCTGGTAATTGACCACGACTTGCAGCTCATGGACATAGTGTCTGATACGATGATCGTCTTTGAAGGCGAGTCGGGGAGGTCTGGCCGTGCAAGCGCGCCGCTCTCCAAGAACGAGGCAATGAACCGGTTCCTCTGCTCGCTTGACGTCTCGTTTAGGCGCGATGAAAAGTCCCGGCGCCCGAGGATAAACAAGCCCGAGAGCCGTCTGGACCGCGAGCAAAAGTTATTGGGCCAGTACTATTATGCAAGGCAATGACCCGCCAACTGCGGCGCCGCCTGGCCGGCACCTTGAGCGAGTCCGAGGCCGACGAGCTGTGCTCGTCATTTGATCAGATAGGCGACATTGCAATAATCCGTATACCTGCGCAGCTATATTCGCGCAAAAAGGAGATTGGCGCCGCAGTCCTAGAGCAGGCAAGCGGAGCTGGGCGCGTCTTTTGCCAGACCGGCGACGTTGTAGGGGACCACAGGACGCGCAGCCTCGAGCTGATAGCTGGCAGCGGGGGCACTGTGACAGAATACCGGGAGAACGGGTGCGTCTTTGATGTCGATGTGGCCCGCGTCTTTTTCTCGCCGCGCCTCTCGACTGAAAGGGAGAGAATCGCCTCGCTGGTGGCCGATGGCGAGTCCGTCCT
>JAHRAL010000024.1 GCA_020027325.1 Cenarchaeum sp.
AGCTGGTAGCATCGCAGCAGCGTGTAATAGAGCCACGTCCGCACGATGTCCTTTGCCTGCGGCCGGAGTGCGGCAGGATACGTGTTTGCAAAGAACGCATCATCGCGCCCATACCTAGAGACAAAGAGCGGCGATACGCTCGAGTCCATCCACGTATCAAAAGTCCGCGTCTCGCCTGCAAGCCTCCCGCCGCACTTTGTGCACGACTCCCAGGGGGCCTCCTCCTTCCACGGCCGATAGTACCTGCCCTCCTCTGGCACGTGTGCTTCTGAGCACGACTCGCACCGCCATATCGGAATCTCTGTGCCGTAATAGCGCCTCCGCGATATGGGCCAGTCTATTGATATTGCATCAAGCCAGTTGTCCAGTATCTGCTCGTGTGATTCTGGATGCCACCTTATCTTGCGCGACAGCTCGCGCACGCGCGGGACCGAGTCGATCTGCTTTAGATAATACTCTTCTAGCGGTATTATCTCGATGGGGTTCTTGCTGCGCTCAGACACCGGTACCCTGTGCCTGATGGCCTCGATCTTTTCTATGCAATCGGCCCCCTTGAGATCCTCGATTACCCGGGCGCGCGCCTGCTTTGGGCGGAGGCCGGCATAGTCGCCGGCAGCCGCACTCATCCGCCCGTCCATGCCTATTGCGACTACCTCTTCAAGATCCAGCTCGCGAAAGAGTGCAACGTCGTTTTGGTCGCCATAGCTGCAGACCATGACAGCACCGGAGCCAAACTCGGCCCTGGCAGACGGGTGTGCGACTATCTTTATCGTGTTTCCAAATATCGGCACCGTTGCCTGCTTGCCGACCATGCCGGCATACCTCGAGTCATCGGGGTTTACAATTATCGCCTTGCACGCACAAAGCAGCTCTGGGCGCGTGCTTGCAATGATGATCGTGGCGCCCTGGGCCTCAAAGCGCATGTGGACAAGATCCGTGTCTGCCTCGTTGTGGACCACCTCTGCGTCTGCAACGCTTGTCCCCGTAACCCAGTCATAGTTGGTGGGCCTGGTTGCAACATAGACCAGACCTTGCCTCCACAGTCTGATGAACGTGGACTGGGTGAGAATGCGGTACTCTTCCGAGTCCGTCCTGTACCTGCCCTTTATGTCGGCCGAGACTCCGAGTGAGCCCAGCGTCTGGGCCATCTCTGACTCTAGCTCGTTGAGGGACTCGGCGCACAGCCTGAGAAACTCGCTGCGCTCAGTCTCTGCCATCCTGATCTTGTGTTTTTTTTCCGTGTACATTTCCACTGGCAGGCCGTTTCTGTCTATTCCTATGGGAAAGTAGACGTTCTGGCCCGACATCCGCGCAACGCGTGCAATCATGTCAATCTGTGCATAGTGTGCAGCCGCACCCACGTGCCACGGCCTGCCAGACGGATACGGCGGCGGCGTGTCTATCGTATAGCACCGCTTTTCTGGGTCAAAGTCATAGACGCGCTCTGCCTCCCATGCGCGCATGAGGGGCTCTTCGAGTGACGGATCCCACGCCTTTTGGCTGATGGTCGGCTCCATTACGAAAGCTATCTCCTGAATCTCGATATTATGTGCGAGCCCTTGTTATAGCCCTCATAGATATAGACCCCGACTGCCTCTACGTTCTCTGGGAGCTCGGATGACAGCCTGCGTATTATCTCGCCAGACAGGTTTTCAACTGTCGCCTCGCCTCTGAGCACGTACGTCGTGTCCTTTGGGACTCGCAGGTCAAAGCTCCCCTTTGGCCCATCAAAGCCCACGCGATAGTGCGAGGCGTCCTCGTCTGTGACATACTTTGTGTTTATGAAGAACTTGTGATCAAAGGCGCTGATGACCCCGCGGATGATCCTCTTTGCCTCGCCAAAGTCCATGAGGAGCCCGTCGTGTGTGTTGCCGACTAGCTCGACCATGACTGATGATGTGTGGCCGTGGAGTATGGAGCATTTCTCAACTAGGGGGAGTATGTGCGCATAGTCGAATGTAAACGAGCCGTCCTCGATGAATATCGAGCCGGTCTCTGACGGCGAGCTGGTCCCGTACGTGACGACCTCGTCAAGCTCGCTTATCCGTGCGGCATACTTTGCGTGGCCAATTCCGATCACCTTTTGGGAGAGCCCGTTTTTTAGCATCGTATACTTTGCAATGTCTTCTTCTGTATCGATTACCTCAATGAGCCCGTGCTTTGTTGCAAAGTCGACGCTGATACTCTTTTTGTCCACTGTTACCTTGGAGCCGTACTCGTACTCGCATCCGAGGAACTCTAGGAGCCTTGCAACTGAGAGCTCGGTTCTGGTTTTAAACAGGTTGCCCTTTGCGTCCGTATACCTAAAGTCCGAATCCAACACTGTCGGTTCTGTCATTTCAGCACGCCGACTCTGGGCATGTGGATATAAAGTCTGCCCGCATTATTCGCCGCGCCTGCCACGTTCTATTACACGTGCACTCGGCAAATCTTGGGCCAAGACCTGCCATTTGCAGTCAGCACAATGACGCATAGCTAAACTGTCTCTTGCAAGATCCTGCGTGGGTCACCTCAGGGAGTCTAGTATTCCAGCCAGTGTCGTATCGTTGCCCGTCACTCCGCCGGCATCGTGCGTGACAAGATTTACAACAATGCTGTTGTAGACGTTGGACCATTCCGGGTGGTGGTTCATTTTTTCAATCTCCATTGAGGCGCGTGCCATGAACCCAAACGCCTCGTTGAACGAGGCAAACTCGTACTTTTTGTAGAGCTTGCCGTCCCTGAGCGACCATCCGTCCAGCTTTTCTAGTGCCGCATCGATCTCTGCGGGGGTCAATTTTTTCATTGCTTCTGCCTGTGATTGGCCCGTTATGTATTTTGCCTCAATGGCGGCCAAGACGGCCAAGTGGTGCGGGACATATTCTGCGCGTCTATGGACGATCCTGCACACGGCCTGCGGGGCACTCTGGGGGCCAAGCTGCATATTTGCAGTGCGCGTATTGCCTGCCGGAAATGTCATTTTCTGCGGCCAAGGACAGAATATGCCGCCATTGCAGAACTGCCCGCACGTAAATTGGGTGCAGCACTGTGCCGATCCGTACCACAGTACCAAATGATCGTCTTTGAGGGTTTATCAATTTTTTATGAGTTTTAGTCTAACAATACCGACTAATGCGATTTAAGATAAATTGACATGCTTGCCTGACTATTGGTCAAGCGAAAAACTACCAAGCGGCGCAAAAAGGCATCGACTCGCACATCGTCCAAACGCCGCAAGACTGCACGCCGATCAACTAGGCGCAAGACCACCCGCCGCCGCTCAACGACGAAGCGCCGCAAGACCTCAAAGACCCGCAAGACCAGGCGCTCTGGCGTGTCCCGCCGCGGATACAAGTCTGCAATAGGATACCGCCTCCGCGAGATACCCATCAAGCAGATCAATGTCTGGCATGATGCGCAGGCGCGCAAGCTCGACAGGGAGGGAATTGCCGAGCTTGCAAAGTCGATAAAGCATGACGGCCTTCAAAACCCGCCGATGGTGCAGCAGGCAGAACGCGGCAGATACCTGCTAATGTCAGGGCAGAGGCGCCTTGCAGCACTAAAGAGGCTTCGCGCCAAAAAGATACCGGTACTCGTACTCAAGAGACAGTCAAAGTACGACCTCGGCGGGGCCAAGGCCGCGTCCGTCGTTGAAAACCTGCACAGGCGGGGCATGAAGTCGCGCGACATGGCGGCCTCTTGCGCATTTTTGGCCGAGCGCATGCCAAAGACAAAGGCCGCAAAGATGCTCGGAATATCGATGCCGACGTTTAAAAAACTGCACGGGTATGCCGGCGTGCCAGAGGCTCTAAAGTCGCTTACGCCCAAGACCATATCCCGCGATGATGCGACAAACCTGTACAGGGTTGCGCCGAGCATCAGCAAGGCGGTCAAAGTCGCCGAAAAAATATCAAAGCTTGACGCACCGACGCGTAGACGATACATCCAGGCGTACGGGCGCAGTCCGCGCTCCTCGCACAAGACGCTGCTAAAACGCGCACGTGTAATGACCGCGCAGCAAAAGATAAAGCTAGAGCTCACAAAGGGACATGCAAAGAAACTTGCAACGCGCTCGCGCCGCAAGGACATCACCCCAAACGAGCTTGCAGCAGAAATTGTCTCAAAGTGGCTAAAGAGCCACTAGAATATACCAAACTTGCTTGATTCCATCTCTTCTTTTATGGCAAGCTTGAACCGCGGCGACTCTGCGGGCACCCTGGTCTCGAGGAGCTTTAGGAACTTTTTCTCGGTCCCCTTGCCCCTTAGCCTGTCAAAATCCGCGCCTAGCTGCATGGCGACCCTCTGGACCATGTTCCTAGTCACGCT
>JAHRAL010000125.1 GCA_020027325.1 Cenarchaeum sp.
GCAGCTTTTCGTGCAGCGCGGCATCCAAGTCGTACTGTTTTCCCATGCAGTAATCTGAACGTGCTGATCCATAAGCATTGCTATTGCGACTCAAAGTAGGCGAAATTACTTAGGATCGATGGTATAGAGTACGAGAAAGAGTACCTAAAGAGATGCACAAAACCCGGCGACCCGCATAAAAAGATCCCAGACCCACCTGATGACATTACCATTATCACATGAATGCTGGTGTGGACTAGTTTTCAGACTATGGTACAAGGCATATCATTTGTTGGCAATAGGGATGGCATGAGCGTGTTAACGGCTGCAATGGAGTCCCCACGGAGGTGATTTTTCTCGATGTGCCCAAAAAGATTGAGAAAAGAATGGCTCATGATTTTAGATGAAAGGATCGTACCCACATGAGCCCGTGACATCAGCTCATCTAGCTCAAGGGATTTGGATACGACCAATAATACTACACATTGCTCGACAGGGTCGAGAAAAAATACAAGGTTGTGGTAGTTGACTAGTACCATGGCCGATTCGGAATACATGCTGTATCTTGCAAAGCGAGAAGGGGCAGAATCGTTCTCAAAGCACGTAGTGCTGACCGACTATTGCGAGCGGAAATTTGTATCACCCGTGGATGCGGAACGTGAGTTTGATGACCTGGTGGCATCAGGTGGCATCAGGTGGCATCAGGTGGCATCAGGTGAGATCGTGGTCTTTGAGCAGCTGCTTGGACGGATTTTTGTTGGCTTTGTTGGCTTGACGCCTAGTGGGAGACGTAATGCCACCCCATTTTTTGCAAAACTGGCCTGATGGACGATCACGCAAGGCCCTCAAGGAGAGGCCACCCGGCAAAAAAGATCGGGCGGATCAGAGATAGAGGCAGAATCACGAACCGAAAATGATCTCTATGCTCTGGCACAGATGCGCCGGGCCTGCATTGCTATTGCGCGCTCCATCCCACATGCGGCATAAACTCTGTCACGGCCCGCTCTAGTGAGTCAATGCTTGCCAGTGCATGCTGTGTGTTGTTGTCGGGATCGAGGGCCACTTTGAGCGCGTATAGTTGCGAGTCCGGAATGCCCGAGACGCATCTCTGCAAGTAGAGCTCGGCGCAGACGGCCCGGCAAATGTAATAGTACGAGTCAGTCAAAAGCGACTGGGACTCTAGATGCCGCGCCTTTGCATCAATGATCTCCAATGCAATCCTCCCCGTCCCGGTCATCTCTAGGAATCCAATTGCAGACTTTCGCATGCGGTCCAAAAGCGACGGTGTCGCACGCTCTGCGCCGAGGCAGTCATACACGACGGACAGTACGCCGTTTGGCGCAGAGTTTGGCAGCGCCCGGAGACGCGACATCATGTGCGCACCACCAGGCTCTGCCATGTTATAGTATGACACCGCATCTGCAAGCTTGAATGCGGCACACTTTGTCCAAAACGGGGCCTCTTGCGCATCCCCATCTAGCATTGCCCTAGCAGCTGGCAGGAGCAGCTTTGCCCGGACGAGTGAGATCTTTGCCGCATGCTTGAATAGTGCGTCCTGTTTTTTGGCAAATGCGGATATCTTGGGCCCAATGCTCCACGAATCATCACGTATTACGCGCATCTGGGACATGTGTGCAAATGTCCCGTATGCTGGCCGCTCAACAGAGTCGTGGCGCACCAAGACTGCCGCATCCCCAATCCTGGCCTCATCACAGCCGTGCCGTTCATCAAACACGGTCACATTGTATTCACAGCACCCAAAGCTGTCCCCGGCACACCTGCAACCGCAGAGCGCCATCGGGGCGTCATAGCCGAGCTCCTCGGCCAGCCAAGAGAGATCCATTGGCGCAGAATTGCCAAGTTTGTATAAGAGCATGACCGGGACGCGGCATTTAAATTGAGATTGAAAATGCGCGCATCTGAGCTCCTGTGGTGTAGTCCGGTCAAGCATACTGCCCTCTCAAGGCAGTGATCCCGGGTTCAAATCCCGGCGGGAGCACTCTGAATATCCTGCCCACAACCGGATATGATAAAATAGGGTGTCGTGACAGCACGCACTCGTGTCAATTGATCCTAGAAGCATGCCGCCATGGCTCCAAGAGCAGATAGCCAAGCTCCAGCAGGCACAAAACAGCCTGCAAGGGGTGCTTACACAAAAGCAGCATGTAGAGTCTGAAAAGATCGAGACTGATCGTGCGCTCGAAGAGCTCAACAAGGCAGGCGAGAACGATGATGTCTTCAAGCATGCAGGATCCATTCTCATAAAGTCCACAAAGCCCACACTCATTGCAGAGCTTGAAGAGAGAAAAGAGCTTGCAGCAACCCGCGGCGTGGTACTATCAAAGCAAGAGGCACGCCTGCGAGAAGAGCTAAAGACTCTAGAGGAAAAGGTCACAAAGATGCTCTCCGACCCCACAGGCAGTGGAGGCCAGACGCCGCAACCCGCGTCACAGACGCCACCGCCGCCCCCATCACAATCGTAATATGGACTGCACGGCAACCGTGCGTGATGGACATTACGAGCCTCCACATTATAGCTGACAAGCGCGAGCGCAAAAGCGGCATACCCGACCTTCTTGGCGCCGCAGGCGTCAACACCGAGATCGTGACGCTAAAGACCGGCGACTATATCGTGGCGTCTCAGACCGTGGTCGAGCGAAAGAGCATACGCGACTTTGTCTCATCGGTTGCAGACGGCAGGCTCTATGACCAGTGCGCCAGGCTCAACGCAGAGTTTCGGAATCCGGTTCTGGTAATGGAGGGAAGCTCGGACAAGCTGGCAAAGATTATCGACAACCCGTTTGTCTTTTATGCCGCAGTATCGCGGGTCGCCGTCGAGTTTGGCGTATCGGTCATACAGACGCCGAACGCAACCCATACTGCAAAGCTCCTCATATCGCTTGGCACGCGCAAGGGCGTGCGTGGCGGCGCGCTACTCAAAAAACCCCGGAAAAAAACCGGCGCCACGCTGCAAGAGCAGCAGATAGCCATGCTGTGCGGGCTGCCCGGAATCGGCGAAAAGCTTGCAGTTCGGCTGCTAGAAAAGTTTGGCACGCCGCGGGCAGTCATGTCTGCCACTGTTGGCGAGCTGGCACAGGTGGAAAAGCTCGGCAGGGCGCGGGCACTAAAACTATACGCCATAATGGCCACATCTGCCAAACCCCCAAAGGCGCGACGCCGCACCAAGGCAAAGCCGCGCTCCTAGCCCACAAACTTTGGGTACCGCCTAGCCTCGCCTCCGCATACGCTACACCGAGCCTCGGATTGGAGCTTGCGCTTGCATGACGGGCAGTATCTTATCCACTGCTTTAATCGCCGCGTCCCAGCCGACATTACGGGCACGACTCGAAGGCCCATGATCTTGGCAATGTTTGATACTGCATAGTCGTCACTTACCAGGCTGCCAGAGTGCTCGGCGCACAGGGCAATTACGGAAATGTCTGCATCAGAGAGCTTGCCAGTCTCGCCTGCCTTTTTTACGGTCTGCTGCACCCGGAGTACCATGTCCCTTGGTGGTTCCATGACTATGAGCCGCCCCACATCAAGGAGTGCCTCGATCCCGCCATAACCTGCCTTTATGTGGCGTATTTCATCAAAGACTTGCGGCGTCGTATGGTGCTTTTGTGATGAGGCAAACGGTATCCCGGCATAAAACGCCGAGGCGTCCAAAACGTCAAAACCCAAGTTTGGTCATCTGTCTGAGGCCCGATTTTTTCAGCCGCACAAAGACTGCGCGCTTTTCGTTGCGAGTTATTGTTATGGCGTCCCCGACCTCGGCCGTTTTTACGACCTGTGCGTCCATCACGACGTTGCAGTCATGCGAGCTGGTGATCTCTATGCGCTCGTCTGGAACCACGATTGATGCCAGCCTAAAGACGGGCGCCACTGGTGTGATTATAAGCACATCGAGGCTCTCGTGCAGTATGGGACCCCCGAGTGAGAAAGAGTGGCCAGTCGAGCCGCTCGGCGTGGCCACTATGACTCCGTCCATCTTTTGCTTTACGGTATCGTTTTGGAACTTTATCTTGAATTCCGAGGTCTTTGTCAATGTAGTGCGCCCGATATAGATCTCGTTTAGCGCGGATGCAAACTCTTGGCCCCGGATTGATGCCATCACGCGCACCCGCCGGTCCAAGAATATGTTGCCCTTGCTTATCTGTGATAATGCCGAGTCCATGTCTTCCATCGTAATCTCTGACAGTATCCCGCGGTTGCCGCCTACATTTACCGTGAGCATCGGCACCTCGCTGTCAATGCCGCGTGTTGCGCGCAGCGTGGTGCCGTCCCCCCCGAGCGTTACAAGCATGTCCAGGTCCGCATCACGCATATCCTCAATGCTGCCCACTTCGACAGAATCGGGGCTAGTCGGCACCAGCGTGTAGACCTCGGAGCCGAGACCCGCTAGTTTCTTGGCAATTGCAACAGATGCGGCCTCGGCGTCAGACGAGCCAATCTTGGAGACAATGCCCACCCTGTCAAGCCTCATACACTTGCAGAGATTCCGATCTAGACTTAAAAACCATCGCCGCTTGCCGCGTCATTACAGCTTGGGGCACATACACGACACTTTAATGACGGCGGGATGGGACTAGATATCATGGTAGGCACGCCACCGGTACTGGGTCGTGGCGAGTATACAAAAAAGTGCGAGCACATACTCGAGGATCCCGAGATCCGGTTCTGCGGATTCATCGACATCAATGGCGATATCATTGTGGCCAAGGCCAGAGAAGGCGCGGATCTTGTCGAGACCGATGAGAACAGGCAAAAGATATACCAGGATCTGGTGGCTAGAATCACGCGCCGCAAGATGTTTGACTCAAACCTCGGGCGGGTCAAATACTCGGCCTCACGCCGAGAAAAGGTGGTCATGATGAGCTTTCCGCTGGGTGAGGACATTGTCATGGTGATGGCCGAGCCCCACATCAACATCGACCGCACCGCATACAGGATAATCGAAAAGCTTGGCAGCCAGTGGTCCGAATTTTACGGCAAATAGGATCTAGAAACCCTTTGGAAGCGTGCCGCGGCTAGAACCTGACGCAGGCTCTGTCTTGCTTGCCATGCGCTCGCGTGCAACGCGCTCAATCTCTGCACTCATTTCCGCCTCTTGCTCTAGGCGCTTTAGATAGTCTTCCTCGTATGATGCAAGCTCGTCTGTGCGCGATGAGCTGCTCGAAGACGATGATGTACTAGCTGATGGCGATGGTTGTGGTGGAGGTGGTGACATGCCCTTTGGCAGGCTACCGTGTGTTGATGACGGCGGTGGGGGGGGTGGCGGAGGTGCACTTGTAGTGGCCGCAGTCCCGTTTACGCGCATTCCATATCCGGTAAAACGCTTTTCTGGTGGATGATACGCAAGCCTCTGGCGTGTTGCAAAGTATTGGTTTGATGGTTGCGTATAGCCTGTAACTGTTGCCTTTTGCAGGTTCCAGTCCGACGTTGGAACTGTTCCGGTCGGGGCAGTGTTGCGTGTAAAGTAGCGGCTAGGTGCCGGGGTGTATCCAGTTATCTTTGCGCGCATTTCACCAAAGGTGTCGACTATTGGGGCGTTTTGGTATGCGTCTTCGAGTGCCGCGGCAACTGTGGCAGGGGCGCGTTTTTCCTGCGGTTTTGGCGGTGGTGCAGTCGTTGATGCCGGCGAGGGTGCTGTACCCTTTGGCAGGCTGCCGCGTGCAGATGATGGTTGTGGTGGTGGAGGCGATGCCTTTGGTTGTGGTGGCGCAGTACCCTTTGGCAGGCTACCGCGTGGGGGTGCCGCCTTGGCAGACGTTGCCGGGGATGCCAATTTGTCAATCTTTGATTCTAGCTTCTTGATCTTGGCCTCCAAGTCCTTTTTTGTCATTCTAGTCGACTTTCGTGGCTTCTTTGCTGCTCGTGTTGACTTTCGTGACCGTGCTGCCATTACAGGCACCGCCACATAGGACATTTATTTATATTTTGAGTATAATCGGCGATCCAGCCACTAATGGTGTGGCTGTTTTTGGGTTGTTTTGGACGGCCCCAAAGAGACGTCTAGTCCGGCCCGTCTGTGGTCATGCCTGTCCTGCCCCCCGTACCGTGGGTTCGCAGCGGCAGGATGAATAAAGCTCTGTGCCCGAGTCTTTACGCCGAAAGTCATTCCCGACCACGATTTATGCCCCGCCTTGATTCATACCTGCGGCATAATAGATAAAGTCGAGCCGGGTCAGTGTGTGGTGTTGAGCATATGAGCCATGCAGACATTTCAAAGATTGTCTCGCACATGCATTCAGCAGAGTCTGTGACAGAGGCAGAGTTGTGCGGACTACTCGACAGTGATACGGAGCATCTGCATCGCGTCATATCCGAGATGGGTGATCTGGGATACGGCATGACGCATGACGCAGGTGCGTGGCGCATGACGCGTGTCACAAAAAAGCTCTTGCCCTGGGAGCTTGGACGCAACCTTGGAACACGGGTTCTTGGGCACAGCATCGAGTACTTTGATTCGATAGAGTCAACGCAGGATTACGCGCTCAGAATTTCACGGACAGGCGGCAGACACGGCCACATAGTTGTTGCATCGGTTCAGAGCTCTGGAAAAGGCAGGCAGGATAGGCGCTGGGTATCACCGGATGGCGGAGTGTGGATGTCTGTAATAATGCAGCCAAGCTCGCATGAAAATGACACGGGCACCCTTCCGCTTGTTGCATCATGTGCATTGTGTGATGCAGTACGCGATGTATTAGGTGTAGAGACATCCATTGTATGGCCAAACGATCTAGTAGTGTATGGGGACGGCAAGCCACACAAGGTTGCAGGAATGATTGCCGATGCAGTCATGGACGACAACAAGATTAAATCCATCGTGCTCGGAGTTGGAATTAATTTCCAAGTGGACCATGATGCGATAAACAGCAGCATATGCGGCGATTCGGTCTTGCCTGCGGCGTCCCTTGTCGGATCTGCCCCCGGCGTCTCGCCTGTCAGGACAGTCCAAGCGTTCTTGCAAAACCTGGAACAGATGTGGAATGTGCACGGCGAGCCCGTACAAATAGCCGCAGAGTGCTCAAGGCGCTCTGCAATGATTGGACGCAAGGTGCGCATAAAGATGGACGACTCCACGGTATCAGGCATCGTGAGTCGGATTGACAATGACGGGGCGCTCCTAGTCCGCGACGGGGGACGCGATATGCGGTTTGTCTCCGGTCAGGTGATCAGGGTGTTTTAAAGCCGTGTATGCCATATTAGGCGCAGCAGAGAGATTTGGTAAACGCGTTGCACTTGCAAATGATGTATGATTTGATAGAATATGTCTGTACCCGCACGACTATTAAACATCAGAGAAACACCACCAAACAGTTCCAAGCAATTATTATGTCGGGGATGTGTCACATACTGCAGAATGGGCGGCGATCTCTTGTGAGCGGCATGCCTGAGTCAAAATTAGATGATTGGACCATAACAAACACTTTTGTACCCAACTGGAAGAACACATACTTTACCCCCGCCACGTTGTTTGGAGCATGCAGATACGGAGTGCCTTTTGACAACCTGCCAGAGGAGGGCAAGGAGATGGTTCGGGCGTACGAAAAAGAGTACCTTAAAAGATGCACAAAGCCCGGCGACCCGCACAGAAAGATTCCAGATCCGCCAGACGACATTACCATCATCACGTAAATGCAGGTGTGAATTAGGACAAGGTAGCAAGGTTCTCGTACAAACTCGGATTTCACACGGACACAATCGTGATCTAGATTATATACCCCTACGGAGGCGCACCATGCATGGAAATACATGTGTATGACACATATGTCAAGGCTGCAGACGGTCACACGATGCACTTTGATGTCCTTACAAAAGAAAAGGACCACGACAAGGCAATCACGTACGCAAAAGAGTGGCTCGGATCCATCAACGAGGGAAACGCCACTGTAACTACAAACGAGTGCACGTTCTGCCACTCACAGGGTGCGCCAGAACCAGTAGAGCGTGAAATAAACGAAAAGGGGTACTTTATCCAAAAGATGGAAGGCTGTTCCTAGGACAGTCCTGCCCATATTTTTTCATACATTTTTTCCTAGTGCGCCTATCCGTATACGAGGCGTCTTGCAATGTTTTTGAGCCGGACATACACCGGCGTATCGTGGTGGCCCTCTATGTGGATCGTCGGCGTGGCCCGCTCTTTGAGTATTCCCTGCGGCCTGTACAAGAGTATCACAATGAGTATCACCCCCAAGAGCAGATAGTCAAGCCAGACCACGTCAAATGGCACAAACTCTTGGACCGAATCCTTGTAGAACGTGATGAGCTTGCGCACGAGCACAAAGATGAACGTGCCGACTAGGACGCCGCGGTTGTTTGCAAGCCCGCCGATAAGGATCATCATAAACGGCCAAAACGTCCAGTTTATCCTGTCATATGCAAACGCGATCGTGCTTCCGGCATAAAACGCATACATTGCACCGGCAATGCCTGCCATGGCGGCTGCGACCATTATCGTCTTGACCCTTGCACGCGTGACGTCCTTGCCGAGTGACTCGGCTGAGACCTCGTTGTCACGCACTGCGCGCAAGAGCCGCCCTAGCGGGGAGCGGATGAGCCTGTCGCTATAGATCATTGCTATAGTCGCCATTGCAACAAGGCCAAGCGTTGCAATCGGGAACCGCAAGTCAGCTGGAAGCCATACAAGCGGGTCTGGAAGCTGCACCCCGAGGGTTCCGCCTGCAATGTCGGCATAGTTTATCCCGATTATCCGCATGCCTTCTGCAAGCGCCAGCAGCGTTATTGCCAAATAGTCGCCGCGCAGTCGTATTGCCGGATATGCCGTGGCGATTCCAATTACTGCACTTATTGCAGCAGCGATGCCAAGCGTCACAAAAAAGACCGTGAATCCAATCCCCGTGTTATCGACGAGCCATGCATTGACACCGGACATTATAGCTATATTGTCTGCGATATAGTCACCCTCTATGCCTGCCATGCTTGCAAATATCCTCCCCGGTATCGCAGCTGCAACAAAGGCGCCCACGCCGACTGCCAATACCTTGCCAAAGTTGGGGATTCCGGCGTATCCAAACTCTAAATTCAGGCTCGTGTTTATGATAATGTATATCGAGTATATTGCAAGCAAGTCAACAAAGAACGTGACTTCAGGACCTAGTGACATGTAGCCTCCTTGCTAGATTCTTCCAGTCCACGCCTGCCAGTCCCTTTGGCGCAATCAGCAGCGTGATTACGATGAACACGAGTGGGACAAGCGGCCTATAGGCAATCAGCCACGACCCAAACTCGCCGGCTATGATGCGCGTCCCAAAGATCTCTGCCATTCCGACAAGGATTCCGCCGGCGATCGCGCCGTACAAGCTTGCAAACCCGCCCACGATGCTTGCGGCAAATATGCTTGGGATCAAAAACGTGCCAAGGCTCGGGTCACCCTGAAACCACAGCGACATCATCACGCCTGCCACGCCTGCCATTGCGCCGCCGACAAACCACGACACGCCGTAGACCATCTTGACGTTTATCCCGACGACGCTTGAGAGGTCGGGGTTCTCAATCGTGGCGCGCATTGCAATCCCAAACTTTGTGCGATGCAGCACATAGTGCAGGCAGAACACGATTGCGGCAATCAGGACGGGGGAGACAAAGAGCACCATTGGCAAGTCTGCAAACGACGCATCATAGCTCCGGAGCGTAAACTCGCGCGAGGTCACGTCATAGAGGTGCACGATATAGTCCGCAGCTATGTTTATGGCTGCAATGAGCACCAGATCAAAGGCAAGTGTCGATATCATCTGTATTGCAGGCTTTGCCCCCCTGCGGATCAGGGGCTTTAGCACGAACGTATAGAGCGCAAGCGAGACGGCGCCGGATACTGCAAACGCTATGGGAAGTGCAATGTACGGGCTGGCATCCCACACGCGGGTGACGACGAGTGCAATGTATACGCCAATGGTTGCAAACGATGCGTGTGCAAAGTTTGGCACGCGTGTAGTCATGTATGTAAGCGTGAGACCTAGTGCGAGGAGCACGAGAATGCTCGAGTATATTACGCCAGCCGAGATTATCGGATCGAGTGCCAAACCTGTGAGCCGTCAGGCTTTGTGTCCCATTAATAACATAGCAGGGTTGCAGGCGCCCCCGTCCAATCCAACAGGGCCGGCAACGCAGAGGCTATTGATCCGGCGCATCGTTCCTTTTAGAGTCAAGGTATGACTCGATGGCCTTGCGGACCATTTCAGGATCGGCCCGCCCGCTGCTCTTTTTCATTACGAGTCCCATGATATAGTGTACCGCCTTTGGGGATGCAAGCGCCTGGTTGACTAGTCCGGGTTCTGAATCAATGACAGAGCCGACCAGTTCTGTAATTTTTGACTCGTCATCGACTGTGCCAAGCCCGCTCTCCCTTACAATGTCATCAAAGCTGCGCCCATCGCGCACCATAGACTGGAGGGCAGATTTGGCAGACGTCCTAGTTATCCTCTTGTCCATCATGGCGCCCACCAGGCGGCCAAGCTCGGCGGACCCCAGCTTTGAGTCTGCCTGCTTTTGCCTAGTCTCTAGCAGCCCCATGAGATCAGTCGTGATGATGTTTGCCAGCTCGCGCGAGTTTTCGTCCGTCCGAGCAGACTCGAATATCCGGGCAAAGTACTGCTGCGATGAGAGTATCTCTGCGACCTGATCGCTTATGCCATACTCTGCCGTATAGCGCTGCCTCCTAGTCGCAATGCTCTCTGGCATGTCCTTGCGGAGCATGTCGCACGCGTTGCCTATCTCTATCCACGGCACGTCGTGCTCTAAAAAGTAGCGATAGTCAGTATCGGACTCTTTGGAGCGCGCAGACACTGTTATCCTGCGCTTTTCATCCCACTGGCGCGTCTCTTTGTCAATCTCGATCTCGTTTTCGATATTGTTTGTCTGCCGCATAATCTCGTAGCCGACGGCCTTTTCAAGGTCGTGAAACGAGCTGACGTTTTTGATCTCGACTTTGTTGTTGCCTTCAAGTGAGACGTTTGCATCTGCGCGTATCGCACCCTCGAGTGAGGCATCAGAGGCACCAATGTTTTCTAGCATGTCGTGCATGAGGTTTAGAAATATCCGGACATCGCGGGGGGACTCCATGTCCGGCTCTGTCACAATCTCGACTAGCGGGGCGCCGGCGCGGTTATAGTCGACTAGCGTCTCTAGGTTCTTTTCAGAGGCGCCGCTGTACACAATCCTCCCAGGATCCTCTTCGAGTTGTATCCGTGATATCCGCACGTCCCTGTCATCGACCTTTATCTGTCCGTCGTGCCCCACACATGCGGGCCCATAGATGTCTAGCTGTGTTATCTGATAGTTCTTTGGCAAGTCGGGATAGAAATAGTTTTTACGAAAAAACGACAACACGTCAGGCGACTTGCACCCTAGTGCGATTGCAATCAAGAGCGCCGTTTTTACGGCGGCCCCGTTGAGCCGCGGAAGCGAGCCGGGAAGCCCCAGGCACGTCGGACAGACGTTTGTGTTGGGGTCCATTTTGCGATAGTCGGCTCTGCACCCGCAGAACAGCTTTGTCTTGAGCGTGGTCAGCTGGCAGTGTATCTCGAGGCCAATTCTTGCCTTCATAGCTGCGGTGCCCCCTTTGATTCAGAGCTCGCATGGATTGTGTTTGCAATGCGTAGCAGCTGCGCATCAGAGTCAAGTGAGCCGGTAAGCTGGACGCCTATGGGGAGGCCAGACGACATTGCAAATGGCACCGATATTGACGGGCGCCCTGTGAGGTTTGCAAGCACCGTGTTTGAATCCATCCTAAAGAGCTCGACTGGGTCGTCGATCTTTTCTCCAAATTTGAAGGGCAGGACAGGGACGGTTGGTGACAGGATGCACGCCAGGTTCCCGTCTGCAAAGACGCCATCGACCTGAGCAGATAGCGCGTCGCGCATCTTTAGTGCCTTTAGATAGTACTTGCCGGCGTGTCCGGCCGACGGCACGAATCCGCCGAGTATCATCCTGCGCGTCACCTCGGGTCCGAGCCGGGAGCGCGCACGCGATATGTATGCATTGTACTCGTATCCCTCCTGCGGCATGTCATACCCGTACCGAAGATTGTCATAGCGTGCAAGGTTGCTTCCAGCTTCTGCTGCCGTCAATACATAGTACGACGCAACAGACGACGGGCCGTGATCAATGTGCACGTCCGTGACAGTCGCACCGGCGGCCTCAAAGGCGTCAGCTGCGCGCCGCACAGCAGAGCCGACATCAGTCGACTCGTCAAACGAGTCAACGTCTAGCCCCACAGCCATCCCCTCTACACCGCCGTCAATGTCTGCAATATGGTCAGGTGTATGATCCGCACCAGAGCGGACGTCGCGCCGGGTAGTGTCATCCATCTTGTCCTCGCCCGATATTGCGTTCATTACAATGCCAACGTCCTCAACGCTGCGCGCCATAATGCCCACCTGCTCGATGCTGTTGGCATAAGAGACCAGCCCGTACCTGCTCAGCCGCCCGTACGTCGGCTTGTAGCCCACAATCCCGCAAAAGCTTGCAGGGTTCCTCACAGAGCCGCCAGTGTCCGAGCCAAGCGACGCAATGCATTCAAGCGCGCTTACTGCCACAGCACTCCCGCCAGAAGAGCCGCCGGGTACGCATTCAGTGTTCCACGGGTTGAGGCTGGGCCCAAATGCCGCAAACTCTGTTGTGAGCCCCATTGCAAACTCGTCCATGTTTGTCTTGCCAACGACAATGCCCCCCGATCCAGACAGCCTGTCAACGACGGTTGCATCGTACGGCGAGACATAGTCTTCGAGCATCCACGAACAGCACGTGGTACGCGTGCCTGCCATGCAGATGTTGTCCTTTATCCCAAACGGCGCGCCTGCCAGTGCGCCGACGTCGCGGCCGGCACGGACTGCCGCATCCACACCCTTTGCGGCCTCTACTGCGTCCGCATCAACGGAGACGTATGCGTGGAGCTTGGCATCATGCTTTTCAATCCTGTCCAGCGTTGCTACAACATACTCTTCGCACGAGATCTCGCCGGAGGCCACCCCGCGCACATACTCTGCAAGCGTAATGCCAAGGTCTGTGCTCATCGCAGCTTGGGCGAGTGCATGTGTTCGCCGCCTCCAAACTTTAGTCCAAGATCAGCACCGGCGCCCGTATTCTCGACGACGTCATCACGTAGCGAGTCTATCGTGACCGTGATGCCGCGCTGAAACGTGTCCGAAAGCGCGACAGAATCAAGGTGGTCAAAGTACTCGATCATCTTGCGTATCTTTTCGGCGTGCTCCTCATAGTCATCGATCTCTATCTTCATGAGCTTTGCAACGGCCCTGATCTCGTCGTTGGTAATCATGCGCCGCACCTACGGAGTAAGCCTGTCAATGTCACGCGGATAAAATGTTGTGTCTTTTATGTCTGGCGTGCCGGTGAGCGCCATCAAGAGACGCTCAAGACCTATCCCGCATCCGGCGTGCGGCGGCATGCCATAGTCAAAGACCCTCAGGTGGTAGTCAAACTTTTCAGCAGGGAGCCCCTTTTGCTTCATCCGTGACTCGAGCTCGGCCCTGTCTGCAATCCTAGTGCTGCCCGAAGATATCTCCAAGTCGCCGTACATGAGGTCAAAGGACTCGGATGTCTTTTTGTCCCCGGATACGGCGGGTTTGACGTAAAACGGCTTTGGGCCTAGCGGCCAGTCATACACGAAATAGAATCCGGCCATGCCCGCCTTTTGGAGTGCCGAGGGGTACAGGTCTGTGCCCCACTTTGCAGGCACGCCTGCTGACTCTAGTTTTTCCATCATCTCGGCATAAGAATAGCGCGGGATCTCGGCGGGGATCTCGGGGACGTCGAGCTTGCCGTCTAGTCCGTCGTACTTGCGGATGGCATCGGCGGCGACTGTGACAATGCGTCCAACCCTGTCCATTATATCGTTATAGTCTACAAACGCCTCTTCGAGGTCTATGGATATGGCCTCAGAGAGGTGGCGCGGCGTGCGCGAGGACTCTGCGCGAAAGATTGGCGCAATCTCAAACACCTTTTCAAAGCCCATCGTCAGCTGCTCCTTGTAGAGCTGCGGGCTCTGCGCCAAAAACGCCTGGGACTTGTAGTAGAATATCGAAAACAGCGCAGCACCCCCCTCGGTTGCCGAGCTGATGAGCTTGGGCGTGTGCACCTCTACAAAGTCAGACTCTGCAAAGTAATCCCGTATTGCTCGCAGGGCCATGTTGCGCGCATTGACAATGTCTTGCAGCACGCCGCGCCTCAGGTCTACGGCTCGAATCTCCAAACGCGTGTCAATGTTTTTTACAGTCTTTGCCATCGGCTCAAACGGGGCAATCTTTGCCACCTCGGAGAAGACGCGTATTGCGTCGGGCACGATCTCGACTCCGCGGGCCGCCTTTTCAGAAGGCTGTACCTTGCCTGTCATCGCCACTACAGAGTGCGGCTTTAGCGCGGCAATCCTCTGGCGTACCCCGTCATCACACGCACCGGACTTTGCCACGACCTGTATGTCGCCGCGCTTGTCGCGAATCGTCAGAAACGATATGGCCCCATGGCCCCGTACTGCCAGGACCCATCCCATGACAGTCACTGTCTGTCCTGCAATTGCGGGACTCAGGTCAGTCGAATAGTGTGTCCGTCTTTGCGAACCCAGTTCATCAGGCATGGAGCAAAGCAGGCAGTGACGTGTAATTAATTTTTCACGCCCGTGCGCCGCATGGATTCGCAGCCCGGATTACCCCACAGTTCATAAATGAACCCAAGCCAGGCCCCGTCTGATGACTGCGATTGCCACTCTTGGCTCGCACTGTGCGCTTCAGGTTCTAAAGGGCGCACACGACGAGGGCTTAAAGTCGATACTGGTCTGCGAGAGGGCGCGTGAGTCCCTCTACAGGCGGTTTGGCTTTATCGACGAGCTCATCATGGTGGACTCGTTCCGGGAGATACTAGAGGACAAGACGGCGGGGCAGCTAGAGGCACAGGATGCGGTCCTTGTGCCCCACGGCACGCTGATTGCACAGATGGAGTCCGACGAGATAGAGTCGATCAAAGTCCCAATGTTTGGCAACCGCAACATACTGAGGTGGGAGTCAGACAGGGGGCTAAAGGAGCAGATGATGGAGGCAGCAGGATTGTCAATTCCAGAGACGGTAAAGGAACCCTCGCAGATAGACGGTGCAGTGATTGTAAAGAGGCAGGGGGCAGCCGGCGGCAAGGGGTACTTTATCGCATCAAGCCCCGAGGAATATGACAAAAAGCGCGGCGAGCTTGTAGCCGACGGGATAATAGGCAAGGACGAAGTGCTCTACATACAGCGATACATACGCGGCGTCCTGGCATACCTCCAGTACTTTTACTCTCCGCTTCAAAAGACCCTGGAATTTTTCGGCGTTGATTCAAGGCACGAGTCAGACATTGACGGGCTGGCAAGGATGCCGGCAGAGGCGCAGCTCGGATCAAAAAAGATACCGTCCTTTAACGTGATTGCCAACAGCCCGATGGTCCTGCGCGAGTCGCTGCTCCAAAAAGTCTACGAGATGGGTGACTCGTTTGTAAAGGCGTCATCAGAGCTCGTGGCGCCGGGAATGAACGGGCCGTTTTGCATAGAGGGGGTCTATGACGAGAATGCAAGGTTTACCGCATTCGAGTTCTCTGCTAGGATAGTAGCTGGCACCAACATCTACATGGACGGCTCCCCCTATTCGACCCTGCTGTACGGCGAGCCCATGAGCATGGGGCGCAGGATTGCACGCGAAGTTCGCACTGCAAAAGAGCAGGAAAAGCTGGACGACGTACTTACCTGACTCGGACGGGCCTACTTTGCCTGCGGCTTTGGGGCAGACATGGACTCGGGGTTTATTCCAAGCGACGTATAGTCGCCAGTATGGCACGTAAAGCACATCGAGGACGTCTCGATTCCCACAGCCCGCGCAAGGTTTTCTGCATCATTGTACCCAAGAAAGTCCGCACCAATGCTCTTTCGCACCGTCTCTGTGACTTGCTCGGGGGACCCAGAGTCGCGTGCCTCGTAGGTGGCAAGCTCGGCCTGTGACGGAAAGTCGATTCCCGCATAGCACGGGTGCATGATGGGCGGGTATGTGATCAGCATGCTGATCTTGGAGGCACCGGCATCCCGCAGTGCGCCCACGATTACACGCGAGCTGGTCCCTCGCACGAGGCTGTCATCAATGACGATGACGTGCTTGCCGCGGACTATTTCTTGAATCGGGATTATCCACTTGTTTATCTCGATCCGGTCGTTCTGGTGCGGCTCGATAAAGCTGCGGAGCGGGCCCTTTTTGCTGTAGCGGTCCTTGATGAGCCCCTCGTCGAACTCTAGTCCAAGCTCGCTTGCATACCCGAGGGCCGCCGGCCTTGCAGAGTCGGGCACCGGGATGACAAGGTCGGCATCGCGTATGGGGAACTTTTTTGCAAGAAACCTGCCAATGTTTTTGCGCGCACGGTAAATGTTTTTGCCGTCCATTGTGCTAGACGGGTGCGCAAAGTAGGTGAACTCGAATGAACAGTGCGCGCTAGTCTGCGAGTCGGCAAACATGCTGGTCTTTATCCCGTCAGAACCGAGGCGCACAAGCTCGCCGGCCCGCACATCGCGGTCTAGCTCTGCACCTATTGCAGAGAGTGCCGCGGATTCTGATGCCACAATGTTTACCCGCCCGTCCTTTTTTGTGCCCATTACCATGGGCCGGAATCCACGCGGGTCGCGTGCGGCATAGACGGAACCGCCGCCGTCAAGAAACGTAAAACAGTACGACCCCTTCATCTCGTTTTTGAGGACAGACAGCGCAGCAGCAAAGTCGGACTTGTCAGACAGGAGCGAGACCAGGCGCTTGGCCACGACCAGCGTGTCACTAGAGGTCTGCGGCGTGAACGTGCAGCCCCCGACCATGTTTGACATCTCTTGTGCGTTGGATATGGTGCCATTGTGCGCGATGCACAGGTCTGCGACCTTGAGCGGCTGTGCGTTCTCGAGGTTGCTCTTGCCGACAGTAGAGTATCTGACGTGGCCGATTACCGCATTTGATGAAAACTGCTCGGCAATGTCGCCAAACTCGCCGGCAGCAGACGAGACCAGGCCGATCCGCTTTACTGGCGCCTTGTGCGGCACTGCGATTCCCCAGGCCTCCTGGCCCCTGTGCTGGAGTGCGCGGAGCGCATCAAAGGCCAGGGGGACCACGTTGATGTCCTTGTCCTGCGAGAATATCCCCACAACGCCACAGTTTTCCTTAACCATGCGCGGTCCGCTCCAAGGATGTGTGCCACGTGTCTGATGCGTCCTGCAACCCCACAGACGCCACACTCCGGCCCCGGTAATTAATGCCAATGCTGCTGCCCCCAAACCTGCCAATTACGGCACACGCCGCCCCGCTCTTTGCAGCAATGTCTAGTGCCTGCTGCGCATCAGGCGCACCGAGGACTGCGACGAATCTGGAATGGCTCTCAGAGTACAGCGCAACATCGGCGCCCATATCCGCACACCCTGGCGCCCCATCGAGTGCGACATCGCAGCCGCGACCCTCCCATATGCACATCTTTGCCAGTGCCACTCCAAGCCCGCCCTTTGAGCAGTCGTGCACGCGCTTTGCTAGTCCCCCGTCGTGCAGTGCCAAAACCGCATCAAGGCATGCACGCGAGGAGCCCGTGTCGACCTGCGGGCAGGAGCCTGCAACTGTCTTGTGTACGTGTGAATAGTATTCAGAGCCGCCCATCTCGTTGCGCGACGTGCCGATTGCCACAATTACATCGCCGTCTGCAACGGCGGGATTTTTTGGCGCCGAGTCTGCCAGGCCGATTACGCCGATTACCGGCGTGGGCTTTATCGGTCCTGACGGGGTCTCGTTGTAAAAGCTGACCTTGCCGCCGACGCACGGAATCTCCATTGCCCTTGCATACTCTGATATCCCCTCTAGGGACTCGATAAAGGTCCAAAATATCTCTGGATCCTGCGGGCTTGCAAACTGCATGTGGTCGACCATCCCTATGGGCCGGGCACCGACGCAGACCGTGTTCCTGCATGCCTCCTCAAAACATCCGGCGGCGCCAGCACGCGGATCCACGTAACAGTGGGCGGGGTTGCCGTCGATGGCAAGTGAGACATACTTGGCGTTATCAAGGCGCAAGAGTGCGGCATCACGCCCCGGGCGCACGACCGTCCTTATCCCGACTTCGTGGTCATACCTAGAATAGACGTGCTCTGTAGATGCAATGTTTGGCGAGCCCAAAAGCGAGAGCAGCGATGCAGAATAGTCGCCGCCGGGCAGCGCATCTGGGACCCGTGCGCGTGCCAGCTCTTCAAGGTATGCCGGGCGCGTCCTTGGCAGGTCCAAGAGCGGCGCGTTTGCCACTATGCCGACAGGCATCCTTGCAAGGTCGGCGCCAGAATCATGCACGTGGAGGTCGCTGCTCTCCGTCACAGTCCCTATACGCGAGCATGCAATCCCGTATTTTGCACAGATCTCCTGCATGTCTGCAACAGAGCCGGGCGCAATTATTCCAAGCATTCTCTCCTGTGATTCGGACGTCATTACCTCGTGCGATGCCAGCTCTTCGCGTGTGTGGACCTGTCCGACATCAATGGACATTCCGACGCCGAGCGAATCGGACATTTCTGATGTCGCACAAGACAGGCCCCCTCCGCCCAGATCCTTTAGCGCATGCAATAGCCCCGCATCGCGTGCCTCAAGGATGGCCTCGATTACGAGCTTTTCTGTAAACGGGTCCGGTATCTGGACTGCGGAGCGGTCATCACTCTCTAGTGAGTCAGAGGCAAACTGCGAGCCGCCTATCCCGTCACGGCCAGTAGAGCCGCCGATGAGCACGACTGCGTCGCCTGGCTCTGCATGGTTTTGTATCAGGCGCGTCTTTAGGCCAAACCCGATAGCTGCGACATCTACTAGCGCATAGTCTGCATAGCACGGGTCAAACCCGAGCTCCCCGCCGACTGTCGGCACCCCGATGCAGTTGCCATAGTGTGCAATCCCAGAGACGGCGCCGCGAAGCAGCCACCTTGCGTGCGAGTCGGACCGGATGTCCCCAAACCGGAGTCCGTCAAGGAGCGCGATTGGACGCGTCCCAGTCGAGAGTATGTCGCGGATTACGCCGCCAACGCCGGTTGCGGCCCCGCCGAATGGCTCGACAGCAGACGGGTGGTTGTGACTCTCGATGTGGACAGTAATCACGTACCCGCCGCCGACATCGAGCACCGCCGAGTCGTACGAGGAATCATCAACAAGGTGCGCCCCCGTGCGCGGCAGCATTGCAAGGTGCTTTTTTGATGACTTGTACGAGCAGTGCTCTGACCATTCTGCAGCTACGATGCTTGTCTCCACCGGGTTTGGGCGCCTGCCTATTCTGCCAGAGAGTGCCTCCATCTCTGTCTGTGTGAGTCCGGTCACTGCCGGGCGGCCCCCGATTCTTGTAAAAGCGAGCGAAATATCGGCGATGCGTCCGAGTCCGCAGGACCGACCTCGGGTTCGGACGCCCTCTCTGGGTGCGGCATCATGCCAACAATGTTGCGCTCAGAGTTGCATACTCCGGCTATCTGCATTGTCGAGCCGTTGATGTCGTCTGCATATCGGAAGACGATCTGGTTGCCGTCTGTGAGCTCGCGCATGGTGGCCTCGTCTGCATAATACCTCCCCTGGCCGTTGGCGACAGGAATGTGTATCTGCTCGCCGCGCTCAAACAGCCTTGTAAACGGCGTGGCGTTGTTCTCCACGCTAATGTGCGTCCATTTGCACATGAACGAGAGCGAGTCGTTTAGCAACAACGCACCGGGCAAGAGTCCGGCCTCTACCAGTATCTGAAACCCGTTGCATATCCCGATTATCGGCGTCCGTGATGCTCCAAGCTCGCGGATGTCCCTTATCACGGGGCTGTGTGCTGCTATTGCGCCGGCCCTGAGCCTGTCACCGTACGAGAACCCGCCGGGCAGGACCACCAGATCAACTCCGGACGGCAGGCGGTGCTCGTGCCACACGTACTCTACCTCAAAGCCCATTACGTCCGCTAAAACATGTCGCACGTCACGATCGCAGTTGCTCCCAGGAAAGACCGTGATCGCAGCACGCACATCCCGAGATGATCGTGGCGGCTTTAATTAACCTTGAAGCAGAACCCGAGTGCGCACTCTAGTCGGACTCGACAGATACCTCGCTTACAAGCGGGTTGTAGATTCGCAGCTCCCGGCACATCTCGGATATGTTCTTGCACGCGTCCTGGGCAGTAGGCGCCGATACCTTGAACTTTAAGAGCCTCGCTGTGCGGATCTCAGTCACATCGGTGTTGTTGTTGCGTCGGACAAGGTCTTGGAGTATTGTCGCACCCTCTGGATCCGGCAACGATTGCTTGTTTGCTATTGTGACGCGCACATCAAAGACCGGCAACTCTGATCAGGCGTCGGGGTAATGCGTAATTAACCTATCCCGGGACGGTACTGGCTATAGGGGATCAATGTCCCGGAGAAGCTTTCTGATCTTTGCAGAGTTTTTTTCTTTTTTGCGGAGCACCGTGTCACTGCGCTCCGGATCGGCGTCTGCCAGTCCCTTTGTTACAAGCTCGAGGTACTCGTCGTCTAGTGACTCGTTGTCCCGATACAGCCGTATGGCAGTCATCAGCACCGTGATTATTGCCTGCTGCGACTCGATGATGGCATACGCGGAGCGTTTTTTTAACAGGTCGTCCACATTGCCGTTTAGTTTGTCTTTTTGGTTGTTGTTTTGTTTATCATTTTTTTTGCCGTCCGAGGCTTTAGTCATCAGACTGCACATCCAGCATACCCTGCAGTGCAGGGTTGCTTACGCACTGGCGCGCAGTGCTTAGAAATGATTCAATGTCGTGCGGGCCAGACTTTGCATAGCGCTTTGCCTGAAGCGCCATCTCTAGCTTGTCGACCTGTTTGAGCAGTGCAGACTCTGGCGAGTCCGCATCACGGTACTCGGCCCACGCATCGGCGTACTTTTGGCGTATCTCTTTTGGAAACATTTCTAGGATCGTGGACATCGCATCGTCTTCTTTTTCGGATTTTTGTGACCTTGGCATGGCCTCGGGCGTAATGTCGCCGGTTATCGACTCGGCCAAGTCATGGAGCAGTGACATGCGCGCAGTCTTTGATGCGTCAAGTCCCATCATGTCCGCATAAACGACGGCCATCAGCGTTGCAACATAGCTGTGATCAGCTACGGATTCGGCATTGTCTAGCCCGAGCTTTTCGTGCCACCCGCTACGCCGGACAGACTTTAGCGTGGCTGCGTGCTCAAACAGGGTGAAAAGCAGGCTAGTGTTTTTTTGTGCTGCCTTCAAGTAGACCGCTTCCATGGTGAACCTTGTCTATGTGCTTGGAGAGCACGTCCTTGTCTGCAAACTCGGAGTTGCAGTACGGACAGGTTGATCCCGATTCCATCCCACGCATTACGGCACACCGATATTAAAGGATTCAAAATTGTTAATACGTCGTGCGTGCGCAACCATGACATAATGCGGATATACACAAAAAAGGGCGATTCTGGCATGACCGACCTTGCCGACAGGACGCGCGTCCCAAAGTCAGATGCAAGGGTGATGGCATACGGTGCAGTCGATGAGGCCAACGCATCTATCGGCATAGCGCTTGCACACATGCAAAAGGGCCCGAGATCAGATGCACTCTTGGGAGTCCAGGCGGATCTCTTTGTAGTGGGCTCAGAGCTTGCACGGATGCCTGCGGATTCGGGGGTCAGTGTGAGCTCCGAGATGGTCAACGAGTTGGAGCGCGTCATAGACGAGTGTGATGCAGAGCTAGAACCGCTTGCAAACTTTGTCCTTCCCGGCGGCGGTGTTGCCGGGGCGCACATACATGCGGCCCGCGCCACAATCCGCCGCGCCGAGACGCTTGCAGTCTCGCTTGGGCGCGATGCTGTGCGCGCAGAGTGTCTGTCGTATCTTAACAGGGTGTCAGACCTCCTCTTTGTCATGGCGCGGTGCGTCAATGCAGACGAGCAGGTAAGCGAGCAGACATGGAGCCGCAAAGACACACTTTAATCACGACCAAAAAGACGTCGCGGTGTGCCGGGGTAGCTCAGCCCGGGAGAGCACTCGGCTGAAGACCGAGCTGTCGCGCGTTCAAGTCCCGCCCCCGGCACCAAATAATTTCCGAGTGTGTCTTGGCAAGGCGGGCACGCATGAAATCGGGATATTTTCTGCACGGGTCCGGCCGCATACTGGATACGGACAGGTTTGTTTTATATATCACATGGATACGTCCCCGAGATACTAATGAGGACAGCAACCATAACCATATCTGCACTCTTTTTTGGCGCGCTGTTACTTGGGCCGTCGTTTGGGGACGCCTTTGCCGAGGGTCCACTGTGTGCGGATGACAAGGTACTGGTGTATAGGGTAAATTCTGAAAAGTATTCCTGCCTGTTCCCATCCACGACAAGCGCGTGGTATGAGCGCGGAATTGCAGAGCCCGTGATGCAAGTAGAGACAGAGCAGGCAGAAAAGGAATACCTGCCACTGCCAGAGGGTGCATTGTATGTCAACATGGATCTAGTGGACGGGTATGACGTGCAAGAGATCGCCGACGGCGTATACCATCTGGCCGGCTTTTCACACACCACCATGTTCATAGTTACCGGGGACGGGGTTATCGCAGTGGATGCGCCGCCCGTCCTAGAGGACCATTATCTGGATGCAGTAGCATCGGTGACTGACGAGCCCATAACACACCTGATATACACCCACTCGCACATGGATCACATCGGTGCTGCGTCAATCTTTACGGATGTCGAGATTATTGCACATGCTGCGACTGCCGAAAACCTCCAGAGGCACAATGATCCAAACAGGCCCGTCCCGACTGTGACCTTTGAGGATTCATTTACGCTAGAGCTTGGCACAAAGACCGTCGAGCTGGACTATCGCGGGCCAATCCACAGCGAGGGAAACATCTTCATCTACCTGCCGGACGAAAAGGTCCTGATGCTAGTAGACATCATTTATCCAAACTCTAGCCCGTTCTTTAGCTTTGGGCTTGCCGAGAACATGGGCGCATACATTGATGCGTATGACCAGATTTTGGAATATGACTTTGAACAGATGGTAACCGGACACCAGTGGAACCCCGGAATTGCAGGCAGGGAGCACGTCATGCAGCAGGCAGAGTTTGTCAGCGATGTCGGCATGTTTGCCCAAGAGAGCTTTGCCAATTCCAGGTTTGGCGAGCTCATCGGGAGGATCTACGAGTCCGAGCACACGCCCCTAGTAATGGATACTGCGATCAAGGAGGCATCGTCATACTGTGAGCAAAAGATTGTTGAAGAGTGGGGCCAGACGCTTGCCGCAGTCGACGTATTTGCACCCACCCAGTGCACTGCCATGATCTTTTACCACCTAGTAGACTAGGTCTGCGGATTCCAGGAATAGTCCCCCCCCAAGTATTACGCGGCTCATAGAATAGTCGGTGTAGATTTGGACTGGATTGTTGGCGCCGGGTAAGGGATTCGAACCCTTGCGTGCAGCAAGCACAATCGCTCACCTGTAAGATCTCGAGGCGATCGCCGTAACCACTTGGCTAACCCGGCACTACAAAGCAGCAGTGCTCCTTAATATAGAAAATGGCGGACGGTGCGCCGACATATACAAATTAAGACTCGGGGCCGTGCTGGCCATATGGGATTAGATCTAAAGCCCCTGGTCACGAGGGAGAAGACTAGCATCGAGTCGTTCATGTCAAGGGTCGTGGCAATAGACGCATACAATGCACTCTACCAGTTTGTATCCTCGATACGGGGTGCTGACGGTGCGCCGCTAGCAGACACGCGGGGGCGCATGACAAGCCATCTGGCCGGCCTGTTTTACCGCAACATAAAGTTCCTCTCGCTCGGGGTAAAGCCGGTCTATGTCTTTGACGGCAAGCCCCCGTCCCTAAAGGCCACAGAGATAGAGAGGCGCAGGGCCGCAAAAAAGGATGCGGCGATAAAGTATGAAAAGGCGATACGCCAGGGCGATGCGGCCGGTGCCAAAAAGTATGCACAGCAGACAACCGTGATGCACGATGACATGATTGCAGAGTCAAAGAAACTCTTGGGATTTTTTGGGATACCGTGTGTCCAGGCGCCGGCCGACGGCGAGGCGATGGCAGCATACATGACAACCACGGGCCAGGCGTATGCGGCGGCCAGCCAGGACTATGACTCGATCCTGTTTGGTGCAACGCGCCTCGTCAGGAATTTTAGCAGCAGCGGGAGGCGCAAGCTTCCAAACCGCAACACGTACATCGACGTAGAGGTAGAGACGATAAGGACGCAGGCGGTCCTAGACATGCACAAGATAACACGAGAACAGCTTGTAGATATTGGGATACTTATCGGGACCGATTTTAACCCCGACGGGTTTCGACGCATCGGCCCCAAGACTGCGATAAAGCTGATTAAAGAGCACGGCAAACTCGAGGATATCAAGGGCGTGTCCGACGAGCTGGCCAAGATAGACTACAAGGCAATACGCGACATATTTCTGTCAAAGCCGACAGTTGATGAGCCAAGGCCGGAATGGGCCAAGCCCGATGCCGGCGCGATCATAGAGTACCTTGCAGGGGAGCGAAGCTTTTCACGCGATCGTCTGGAGGCATCACTGTCGCGCCTCAAAAAGGCGCAGGAAAAACAGTCACACAACCTTGACAACTGGTTCTAGTCTAGGGGAATGATCTCAGCGTGGCAGCATACATTGCAAACCGGTGGTTGCGCGGCCTGACCCTGCGCTGGGCATAGTGCGGGGGCCTGAAGCGCCCCGATGCGATTCCGCCAAGGCCGATTGGCGAGCCTATCTGCCGGGTCTCAGATGCGTGCTGCAAGACGTCGTCCTCTGGGCAGTAATAGTTTAGAACGCGCCGGCGCACGACGCGCCCGAGTGCGCGGCGCATCCGAGGCGATGCTGCGCTTTTCAGGGGTAGCGATGCGCCAAAGAGGTATACGCCCTCTACTGCGTTTGCGCCGGCACCCTTTGATGCCAGTCGCTGCAACGCGCTTGCAATGACTATTGAGCCAAGCGAGTGTCCAATGAGCCGTATCCGGGTCGCAGGCCAGATGCGGCGGATATCTGATATGGCCGCTGCCAGGTGCCCCCCGTTCCCCGTGGCAATTTTGAGGGCGGTGCAGAGGGCGCGGGCCTGTGTCCTCTGCGAGTGGGCGCCGCGCACATTGGCATCATACGTGTACCCGATTACGGGCATCCCGTATCCCAGCCTCCGCAGTCGCCTCTGTGCTATTGCAAACTTTTGTGCAGCGCCGGCCCTGTCGTTTTGCATCCCATGAACCACAATGACTAGCTCGCGCGGCGCACTGTGCGTCTCAAGATAGTTCCGCGGATAGACAGAGTAGCCCGTCCCAGTACGGAGTTTTGCACCCGTACGCAGGTCGTAATAGTTGCGCGTCGATATGTGGGGTATCCTAGCCTTCATCGTGGGCACCAAGCGAGGCTTTGAGCGAATCGATCTTTTTGGCATCAATCTTTTCAAAGAGGACAGACGGCTCTGCAATCGCATGATCTGCGCCAAGCACGGTCTCTGACGCCGACTCCCACGGGGCATCAGCAACACTGCCGTCAAGGCCGAGCTGGGCCCAGATCTTTTGCGCGGCCCGGGGCACAAACGGATGCAAGACTATGGCAAGGCTGCGGACCGCGTTTGCCGAATAATAGATGCACGATGCAGAGCCGGCCCCGCGCTTCCAGGGCTCACAGTGCTGAAAGTACTGGTTAAAGCCTGCCGAGAACTCTAGTATTGTGCGCAGTGCGCGGTCAAGGTGCCCCGAGTCAATTAGCGCCCCGACGCTTGCGGCAATCCCGCCTATGCGCTCTTGGGCATCCTCGTGCATGCCCGCACTGTCATCGGGCGGGGGGATCTTTAGCGCGTATGACTTTGAGGTAAACGATAGCGTCCGGTTGACAAAGTTTCCAATGTTTCCAATAAGCTCAGAGTTTATGCGGGCGCCAAAGTCGTTTAGGTCAAAGTTGAGGTCGTCCTGCGAGTATGACGAGACCAGGAGGAGGTAGAACCTCAAATAGTCGGCCTCAAAGTGTGAAACAAAGTCCCGGAGGCTGATATACCAGCCGCGGCTCTTTGATATCTTTTTGCCGCCTAGCGTGAGGTGGCCCCTTACGGGCATGCTGTCCGGGAGCTTGTACTCGCCGCCGAGGCCAAGACGTATTGCGGGGAGGAACATATAGTGGTGGTATACGATGTCCTTGCCGATAAAGTGGTAAATTTTTGCCGAGTTCCAAAATTCTTTGCCGTCGACCCCCTTTTGCTCCAAGAGTCGTAGCGTCGCAGAGATGTATGCCAGGTGGTTGTCAAACCACCCGTAAAAGACGCGTCCGGACTCGTCAGCAGGTATTTGCACCCCCCATGAAATGTCCCGCGTAATGTCCCAGTCAGAGATTCCCTGCTTTATCCATCCGAGGACATAGTTTTTGACGTCAGGCTGCAGGGAGGTGTCCCTTTGCAGCCAGTCCTCGAGTTGGTCTGCAAAGTGCGAGAGTGCAAAAAAGTAGTGGGTCGTGGATCGGTTCTGGGGCGTCTGGCCGCACAAGGAGCACCGCGGGTCCAGGATCGCATCTGGCACCTTGCCGCACGACTCGCAAATGTCCGAGTACTGGTCGGCGGCCTTGCAGTGGGGGCACGTCCCGCGGACGTACCGGTCGGGCAGAAACATCGAGTCCCGGTCGCAGTAGAGCTGTACGATCTCTTTTTCGTAAATGTGGCCGTATTCGCGCAGTATACGAAATGATTTTTGGACAAACGCAGCAGAGTATGGATCACTTGTCGATGAGAACGCGTCAAACTCTATGGCTATGGATGCAAAGTCCTCCATGTCGCGCTTGTGCCATTGGGCCACGTACTCTGCTGGCGACTTGCCCTCTAGCTCGGACTGGATGAGTATCGGCGTGCCATAGTCGTCAGTTGCGCACACATAGTACGCCTC
>JAHRAL010000073.1 GCA_020027325.1 Cenarchaeum sp.
TGGGCCTGCGCGGCCCGGCGCGCCACCTCTTCGACTGGCAGCATGTACCCCTCCTCTGTGCGGTGGTCGCGGCTGAATGCGCAAAAGAGGCACCGTTTTACGCACACGTTTGTAAAGTTGATGTTGCGGTTGATCACGTATGTCACAATGTCGCCGCACGCACGGCGGCGGAGCTCGTTGGCAACCATGCCGACTAGGCTTGCATCAACCCCGCGTGCCCCGTAGAGTGCCGCGCCGCTGCGCGCAGTGACCTCCTCGCCGGCCAGTGCGCCCTCGAGTATGCGCCTGATATCCGGATCCGACCCGGCCAGCAGGGATGGATTCATTGGGCGCCCTCCTCCCACCGCTGGCCCCTGACATAGCCGTCCGGATCACTGCATGCGGCTGCCATGTCCTGAAGCACCTGCGGCATCATGTTCATGTACTTGGGATATGTCGGGAACCTGCACCTGAACCCAAATCCTGCCTCCTCTGTGTGCCTTCTTACATCTGGTATACGCGGCCACGCAAATTCCGGGTTTACATAATCCGGCGTCACCGGGGATATACCGCCCCAGTCGTTTATCCCGGCAGACAAGAGCATTGGATATGACTCGGGCGAGAGGTTTGGCGGCGCCTGTATGTTCATCCCTGGCATCATCAGCCTTGCAAGTGCGACGACAGTTGCAAAGTATCCGGGGTCTGCCGGCATGTGCCCGTGCATCGCAGTCCACGGCTTTGGTTGAAAGTTTTGCACGATTACCTCCTGTATGTGGCCATAACGCCTGTTGAGCCCGTCGATAACTGCGAGTGACTCGATTACCTCTTGGGGCGTCTCCCCTATGCCGACAAGGACCCCTGTGGTCGTGGGTATCTTTGCGCGACCTGCGTTCTCTAGTATGCGTATGCGCTCCCTTGGGGACTTGCTTGGCGCGCCATTGTGCGGCATCATGCGTTCTGCGAGCCTCTCACTAGAGTTTTCCAACATCAGCCCGATGCTTGCGTTTGTTTTTGATACTAGCTCCATCTCGCACTCTGTGAGGTTTCCGGCATTTGTGTGTGGAAACATTCCGTGCTTTATTGCAAGCTCGGAGCAGCGCGCAATATACTCTGGGGTGCTTGCGACCCCCTGGCGCTCCAGCCACTGCGCTGCCTGGTCGTAGCGCTCCTCGGGGTGCTCGCCGGCAACAAAGAGCGCCTCTACGCACCCGTGACTCCTTGCATTCTCTAGCATTGCATCCACTATGCCAATCGGCATAAACGGCTCACCCTGCGGCTCTGTCTTGTATGTACAGTATGTGCACGTATCGCGGCACAGCGTCGTCACGCTGACAAAGACCTTGCTTGAAAACGAGACGATGCCGCCCTTTGTTGCGTTGCGCGCAGCAGATGCGGCCCTGTAGATGGGATCCGGACTGCCCGCTGACCTGTTGTACAGCAAGAGCGCCGCATCCGCATCTAGCGGCTCTGGCCTGCGATCATCGTTGACTAGGCGCTGCAATACTGGGCCTGACAATGATACGCAATAGTCTGCGTGGTATATTTATCTCTGCAATTTTTCTAGTTTACGCGGGGCCTCTCTTCTAGTATGAGCGTCACCAGGTACGTCTCGCCCTCGCGCAGTACCGTGAGCTCCATCATGTCGCCGACTGATTTTTCGCGCTGGAGGTGTATCAGTATGTCGTCGATCTTGCGGACATCGATTCCATCGACTGCAAGTATGATGTCGCCTCCGACCGAAGTGGGTATGCCGTCGATGTCTATGGTCTGGGTGCTGCCCCGGATGCCCGCATCGTCGGCCGGGCTTCCGTCTATGACTTCGGAGACGAGAAATCCACGCGAATCTGCCAGGCCGAGTGCGTCTGCCAGGTCCGGATAGATGTCAATGCCCGACACCCCTATCCACGTGTGTCTGTACGTGCCCTCTGCAATCAGGTGCGGGACTATCTTCAGTATCGTCTTTGACGGGATTGCAAACCCGATTCCTGCAAACTGCCCCGTCGTGCTCTGTATTGCAGTGTTCATCCCGACCACCTCTGCTGCATGGTTTAGTAGCGGGCCGCCAGAGTTTCCCGGGTTTATCGGGGCGTCGGTCTGTATGATTCCGGGTATCGAAAAGTCGCTTCTCTGCGTGGGGAGGAGCCTGTCGAGCTGGCTTACAATCCCCGTAGTCATTGATCCTGACAGGCCAAACGGGTTTCCTATTGCCGCTACGGGCTGGCCCACCCTCAGCTTCGTCGAGTCACCCAGGTTCAGGGGCTCTAGGCGCTCTGCGCTCAGGTCCGCCTTGAGCACTGCAATGTCGGTGTACACGTCGGTGCCGATGACGCCCACGTTGTACGACCTCCCGTCAAGAAACGTCACCGTGATCTTGGTAGCACCGCTTATCACGTGCTCGTTTGTGATTATGTGCCCCTGCGTGTCATATACGAATCCTGATCCGGCGCCAAACATGTTTTCTTCATCGTCTGGCGTATGCACGCGCACGCTCACAACGCTTCCCTGCGCATACTCGAATATCCCGACAAGCGGAATCTGCGATGTTGGGACGGCCTGTTCCACTACAAACGGCTGGCGCTCTTGGACTGGCGGCGGTTCTACAGCACCTGTACCGGGAGCCCCTGCAATCGGGGTCTGGAACTGATCCGACTGTGGCACCATGAATATGAGGACCGCCACGGCAATGATGACCACACCTGACACTACTGCCGATGTGCTCTCCAGCGTACTCATAGCGGCACCACGTCCCACATTTTGCTAAAAGTCTTGCGCATCTGAGACTAGGGAACCGAGTCCTGCCCCTTGTCCCTGATCTTGTTTATTGCATACGTCCTGCCCCTCCACGAGACCGAATCGGACTTGCGCGCACACAGTATGCCTGCCAGAAACCCCAGCGTTATGACCAGGCCGCCAAGCGGGGCGCCTAGCGCGTCTAGTGCGCGTGTCTTTAAAATGCGCGTCTCATATATGGATCCGCAGACTGCCAGCACCGATGCCGCAAGCGAGCTTGCCATCAGGAATCCGGTGCCCGGATCGCCGGCCATGTACGGCACAGAGTATGCAAATACTGCAAACGGCAAAAACACGACAAACGCAACGGCGGCCAGTATCCCGACTGCAACGGGGCCTGTCTGCAGGTACAGCGGGACCATCAGGCGCTTTAGCGCGTTCCAGAGCGTCCCCCAGTCACGCGACCACAGCGCGCTCACAGAGTCCTCGCCGCGAACCATCATAATCCTCATCTTTGCCGCCTTTGCAAGCCTGCCTAGCGCGCCGTCCTCTACAATCTCGCCCCTCACTGCGTCGTGGGTGCCAAGCCTCTCATACGAGGTGCGCTTTATCATGAAAAAACTCCCAAAAAGGTAGCCCATCTTGTTTGCGGGGTCGTTGACCTTTAGCGCAGAGAACCGGGTATGGAGGAATACCGTGATTACGGGAAGCGCTATCCTGGACCAAACGTCCTCACAGCGCAGCCTTGGCATGACTGTCAGCACGTCTAGGTCCGACCCCGCCATGTCTCCTACGGCAGATGATATTGCGTTAGACGCATGGACCGTGTCCGCATCTGTAAACAAGAGCAGCTCGCCGCGGGCGGACTTGAACCCCTCGGTGCACGCCCAGCTCTTTCCGGCCCATCCGTCGGGCTTTGGGGCCGCACTCTTGTGGTGTACCTTTGGATCTGTTGCATGCTTGGCAATGATCTCCGGCGTTGCGTCCGTTGAAGAGTCGTCCACTGCGACAATCTCATAGTTGGCATAATCCTGCACCTTGAGCGACTCGATACACTTGTCGATGTACTGCGCCTCGTTTCTTGCAGGGAGTATGACTGACACGAGTGGAGACGTGTCATGCGCGCCGCCGTCTCCAAGACGCGGAGTCATTGCAAACGTCCTGTGCATAACATGCAAGAGCCACGCCCATGTCAGCGCAACGCACGTCATTATCACGCCCAACACAACGTGAACGACTGCAAGTGCGGCCTCGATCATCTACGACTCTGCCTCTTTCTTTATTGCCTCTAGCGCCATGTCGGTTCCCGACTTTACATGGCGGGTAATCATTGACGTAAACATTGACATCATCCCCGTCATTGCAATGTCCCACGTTACGCTCAGGCGTGTGGACTCGCCGTCCTCTGTGACTTTGACTACCTTGCTACCCTTTATGATTCCGTGAGTAAAGGCCGCAGTTACGGTCGTCGGCGGCTCGAGTGTGACGGTCTGCCCGCATACCTTGTCGCGAAATGCAAGTGTGATCTCGCGCTCTGTGACGTTGCCCTTGCGGGTCTTGTTCGTTATGGACTTTGTACCCTTCCAAAACTTTGGCTCCGAATCAATGTCCGCGACTATCTCCCAGACCCTGGATGCGGGAGCATTGATCAGAACCTCGTTTTGTATGACTGCCATGAATCTGCAATCGTTGCGAATCTATTAAATATTAATTGCGATTTTGGTTATATAGTTTATATTCAAAATTTATATTTAAACAAACAGTATATCAAGCATATGGGCCATATCGTCTATATCAATACCGTACCGACACTAGTCAGTACATCATCAGGTCTTTTTCTTCCAAGAGTGCGTGCAGGTTGTTGACTGCGCGGTTGACATCGGGCTCCTTTTTGGCGCCGGTGCACACCAGCTTGCCCGACGAGAACAACAGGATGACGGTCTTTGGGTCAAGCATCCTGTGTATGAGTCCCGGGAACTGTTCTGGCTCGTACATGCTTCGCGGCAAAGTCCTTGCGGCCTCTTCTAGGTGTATCTTGCCTCCAAGGTTTATTGATGCGACAATGTTTTGAATCTCTACTACGGCCTCTTTTTTTACCGGAATCCCGCCGGCGCGGAGCTGCTGGACCACGGTCTTTACTGCCTTTCTTGCCATGAGTTCGGACTTTGATCCAGTGCATACCATCTTTCCTGATGTGAATATCAGCGTCGCAGTCTTTGGATTCAACAGCCTAAAGACTAGTCCTGGGAACTGGTCGGGGTGGTACTCTACGTCGGGAAACCGCTTTGTAATCTCGTTGAGGTTCATCTTTTGGTCCACTGACGCAGATGCTACGACGTTCTCAATGCTTACTACTGGTTTTGACTTGGGCAATATGGCCACGCCTGCCTGACCATAATAAAACATTTCTGCCCTTGTGGGCGCCCATACGCGTAATCCCGGCGTCTGGATGCTGCGGCCCGGCGGGCCAAGGCGGGCTTGGCGGACTGCCGCGGTGGG
>JAHRAL010000130.1 GCA_020027325.1 Cenarchaeum sp.
GCGGTTCGAACAAGAGGGAAGCAGGGGCCTAGAGGACAGTATCTGATGTGCACGGATCTATGCAGAGCCAATTTTTCAATCATCAGTGCAATTGGCTAGAAATGGCCGTTCCAACAATGCCGGCTCTTTGATCAAGTCCCGGACCATGTGCCTGTGGCACGGCTTGCCATCCCTTTCATGGCAGAGCAGGGTTATGTTTTCCGTATTGCCCCTAGTTTGCAGCGTGTGAATTGCCCGGATGCTGTCCGCATTGTCCCGGAATTCGGACAATAACGACCTTGAAAAATCCGCCCATCCAATCTCGAAACTCTGGTATTTTTTCAAGAGTCCGGCGCTCGGAGCCAGTTCGCGTACCCAGACATCATATCTCTCCTTTTTTACACCCCTCGGATACCACCGGGTGATCAGAACCCGGAGCCCGTCATCTTTTCGCACGGGCTCATAGATGGATTTTGTCTTTATCATGGTCAGCGCCCCCCATTCTTCAAGCCCCGCAGCCCGGAGCATTCGGGATTGCCAGAGTCACCGCTTTTTTCTGGCAATCTCGACCTGCTTGGCAAAAAACTCTTCAAACTCGGATTCTGGCGCACCCGTAAGCCTGGCGTTCATGCTAAAGAGCTGCTTTGCAAGTCTCTTTGCGTCCTTGGCCCCGTTCACGTGCGCAAATACCAGCACGATCATCTCGGTCTGAAACATGTCCATGTACAGGTCCAGATTCTCGGCCACAAACTCCATGTATTGCTCTAGCACCTCGGGGCGGGTCTCGTCCATCTCGATGACAATCTCGCCGGGCTCTGGGGGCTCGCCCGCAACGATGTGGTGTTTTTTGTGCACGCCGGCGCCCTTTTCTGCCACGTACTGGGATCTGGCCTCGACGAATCCAAAGCTGGCCTTTATGAGGCTTTGATCGCCAAAGTCCCCCATCCGTTCAATAAAGCTGTCCGCCCTCTCAAAATACGTCTCAAAATCCACCGGTACTGCCGCCTTGTCGAACCTTTGGTTCATCTCAAAGAGCTTTTGGGCAGAGTCCCTAGCTTCCAAGATCCCGTCTTTGTATGCTCTGGTGCAAAAGCGCATCTCTTCTGCAAACATGTGGAGGTACATGTCGAGGTTCTCTGCCACAAACCTCCCGTATTTGGCAATCTTTGCACGGTCCGTCTCGTACACGTCGATGACAAACTCGCCCTTTTCGCGCCGCCGGCCGTCCATTACACGGCGCCTGACCATGCCCGTTTTATGATCAAATGCGTACAATGGCTTGTACTCGCCAAAGGCAAGGCTGACCAATTTGAGGTTCCCGGTGCCGTCGTCCTTTGGCGCCACAAACTCTTCTGACAGCCTTGCAAAGTATTTCTCAAAGCTGACAGGGTCGTCCTCGCCTATGAGCTTTAGGTTCATCCTGTGCAGCTTTGCGGCCTTGCGCTTTGCGCGAGGATCCCCGTCGGCGTGGGCCAGTACCTGCGCACGCATCTCTTCGGCATAAATGACAGAATACATGTCCCAGTTCTTGCGTGCAAACTTGCGGTATTTTTGAATCTCTGCGGGATTCTTTGCGTTCAGGTCGATGAGGAACTCGTCCTTGCCCGGGACCCGCTTGCCGGCCAGTATCCGGTGATCACTGAATTCCAGACCGCCGTCATGCTTGTACTGCGACGTGTGATCCCCGTACCGGAAGCTGAGCTTCACGGGCACAGTACGGGGGCGCTTGGATAAAAAGGATTGACGTTTTTTGGGGATTGGATCTAGATCAGGGCGGTGTCCGGCCTTCCTCTTCCAAGCCCGCGGCCGGGGGCATCCGGGAATGCCAGAATCACTCCTCCTTTTTGATCACCTTCTCAAGTTTGGCAAAGAACCCTTCAAATTCGGACTTTTTTGGGCCTTTATAGAAGTTGCAATTAATCTCAAACAGCTTTTTTGCAAGGCCTTTTGCGGTTTTGTTCCCGTTCAGATGTCTTTGCGTTAGTGAATACATCTCCATAACACTCAGGTTCTTGTACAGTTCCTTGTTCTCTAGCACAAACTTGCGGTACTCTTTGATTTTCCCAGGATCCGTCTCATCCACGTCGATGATGAACTCGTCGGGATAGGGTGGATCACCAACAATTATGTAGTGTTTTTTGTGCTCGTCGCTGCCCTTTTCCACCACGTACTGGGATCTGGACAGGCCAAACCCAAAGCTCACCCTTTTGAGGTTTTTATCAAACATGTCTTTCATTCGTTCTGCACGTTCGACATACATTTCAAAATAATTCTCGAAATTCACCTCAAGATTCGCCAGCGCTATGGCCGTTTTCTTGAACCTTTGGTTCATCTCAAAGAGCAGTTGTGCATAGTCCTTGGCCTGCTGGACCCCATCACCGTAGATACTGGCGTGGTTGGCCATCTCCCTCCCAAACAGGTCAGAGTATCGCTTCTGGTTTGCGTCTATGAACCTCTCGTATCTGGCAATCTCTTTTGGGTCCGTCTCGCCGACGTTTATGACAAACTCGCCCTCTTCGGACGACCCGTCTTCTGTCAGATAGTGCTTGACCTTGTCGGCCTTTTCATCAACGACATACTGGGACTTTAGCTCGCCGTAATCAAAGCTGATCCTTGTGAGGCCCCCTTTGTCTGCGTCCATCCTCTGTTCATACATTTCCAAGAATCTTGCAAAGTATGGCTCAAAGTCAGCCGGCCTGTCCTGGCCCGTGATGTCAAGGTGCGTCCGGAACAGCAACTCGGCCTCGGCCTTTGCTTTTGGATCGCCGTGGACGTGGCAGTGTGTCTGTACAAACATCTCCTCGGCGTACCGATGGTCATACAGTTCCTTGTTCTTGTTCGCAAATTCGCGGTACTTTGCAATCTCTGCCGGATCCGTCGTGGTCAGGTCAATGAGGAACTCGTCATCATCAGGCACCCGCTCGCCGAGCAGTGTATTGTGCACCTTGTTTTTCATGTCGTCATCAAGGACGTACTGCGACGTGCGATCCCCGTACCGGAAGCTGAGCTTCATGCCGGCAATCCGCACGGGAAGCCCCCATTAAAAGAAATTGGCGTTTTGTGGGATCGGGGTAGAGGCGTATGTCGGCCCGGCGCATCGCGTAGGCAGGAATCACCGCCCCTTTTTCATGGCTTCCACCTGCTCGGCAAAAAACTCTTCAAACTCGGATTTTTCCGTGGTCATAAAGTTGCAGTTCATGTAAAACAGCCGCCTTGCCAGGTCCTTTGAGGGCTCGGCCCCGTTCAGATGGGCCTGCGTGTGGGCCCACATCTCGTTGATAAACAGGTTGCGGTACAGATCCTGGTTTGCAAATACAAACTTTGCATACTCGGCGATCTTTTCTGGCCTAGTCTCGTCCACCTCGATGACAAACTCGCCAAAGTCCGGCGGCTCGCCCACGATTACATAGTGCTTCTTGTGCTCGTCGCTGCCCTGCTCGACCACATACTGGGACCTGGCATCGCCAAAGCCAAAGCTGACCCTCCTGAGGGTGTTGTCGTTCATGTCTTTTGTCCGCGCTATTACCTCGACAAACCTTGCAAAATGCATCCCAAAGTTAACCGTGACTGTGGTTTTCTCAAACTTTTGGTGCAGCTCATAGAACCTCTTGGCATGGGCCCTGCCCTCCTTGGCCCCGTCGGTGTGGGCCCTGGCGTGGGCAATCATCTCCTTTGTAAGCAGGTCGAGGTAGCGTTCCTGGTTTTCATCTATGAATTTCTCATACCTGGCAAGCTCTGCAGGATCCGTCTCATCGACGTTTATGACAAACTCGCCTTTATCAGTCGGGGCGTCCTTGATTATGTGGTGGCCGAGCTTGCCCGTCTTTTCATCATAGACATACTGGGACCTAAACCCGCCAAAGTCAAAGCTGATCTTCATGGCCGTGGCACGGAGGCGCCCGCATAAAAGATGTTGTCAGTCTGGGGGGATCGGATCGGCACAAAGGCGGCCTGCGGCTCAGTCCTGCTTAGATGCGGCAGCCATCTGCGTCCTGGCAGTCTCTGCATGCTTTTCAAAAAACTCTTCAAACTCGAATTTTGGCGGGCGCCTGATCTTGGAGTTCATCTCAAAGAGCGCCCGGGCACGCTTTTTTGCGTCCTTGCTGTCGGACGCGTGTGCAATTACGAGCGCAATCATCTCGGCCATGAACACGTCCAGGTACAGGTCGGGATTCTTTGTTACAAACTCCTTGTACTCTGTGATTTTTCCGGGATCAGTCTCGCCGAGCTCGATGACTAGCTCGCCAGAGTCGCGGGGCTCGTCGCCGATTTCGTAGCGGTTCCTGTGCCGGTCGGCGCCTTTTTCTGCCACGTACTGGGACCTGCCGGCACCAAAGCCAAAGCTGACCCGCCTGAGGGTCTTGTCCCACATGTCGGCCATCCGGTCCACAGAGTCGTCCCCCTCAAAATACTCTTCAAAGGGGATGGTTAGTGCCGCCTCGCTGAACTTTTGGTTCATGTCGTAGAGCATCTCGGCATAGTCCCTTGCAGTGTGGATCCCGTTATGGTATGCCCCGGCAAAGTCGCGCACCTCTGATCCAAGCATGTGGAGGTACATTTCCAGGTTTGCCGATACAAACAGCCCGTACTTGCGGATCTCGGCCGGATCGGTCTGGTTCAGGTCGATTACAAACTCGTCCTTTTTGGGCGGGACGCCGTCTAGGACGTGCCGGCTGACCTTGCCCGCCTCTTGGTCAAATGCGTACATGGATCTTGACTTGCCGTATGAAAGGCTCATCTTTACGAGGTTGCCGCCGCCGTCGTCCTTTGGCGGCACGAACGCATCGACCATCTTTGCAAAGTATGGCTCAAAGTCCATCGGCCGCTCAACGCCTGCAATCTCTATGTTTGTCCAGTACAGCCGTTCGGCATCGGCCTTTGCATCGGGGTTGCCGTCGGCATGCGAGAAGACCAGCTCCTTGATCTCGTCGGTATACACGCAGGTATACTCGGTCCAGTTTTGGCGCGTAAATGCGCGGTATGCCTCAATGTCTGCGGGTCCTGCGCCGGTCAGGTCGATCTGGTGGCCGTCATCATCAGGTGCCTGGCCGGGGTCGAGTATGTGGTGATCCGTGTATCCCCTGCCGTCGCGGTACTCGTATACGGCCGTGTGATCCTTGTACCGGAAGCTGATCTTCATGGCTGGCGTACGGGGCGCCCGCATAAAAGAAATTGCCGTTCCCGGGGGATCAGACCGGGATCAGGCGCCGGAATTCCGGATTCTGGGCGTCCACGGTTCAGCGGTGTAGCCGAGGGCGTGCCGCCGCGGATCATTTCCACGTCTTTTTTGGTATGTGGATCGATTCCTTGACGGCATCTGCCTGCATCGCAAAAGCCTCCTCAAACGCGGATTCCGGCACGTCCGTGAATTTGCAGTTCATCGCAAAGAGCTGTCTTGCATGCTCCTTGGAGTGCTTGTTCCCGGTAAGGTATGCGCCGGCCAGTATGGACAGCTCCATCGCAAAGATGTCCATGTATAGTTCCGTGTTCTCGGCCACAAACTCCATGTACCCCTCGATCACCTTTGGCAGGGTCTCGTTCAGGTCGATTATAAACTCGCCGTCCTCGGGCGGCTCGTCCACAATAATGCGGTAATTTTCGTGCCGGTCGCTGCCCTTTTCTGCCACGTACTGTGACCTGGTCTCGCCATAGTCAAAGCTGACCCTTGTGAGGCTTTGGTCCCCTATGTCAGCCTGCCGGTCAAGGATGTCGAGCTGCCTCTGGAAATACGTCTCAAAATCCACGGGTTTGGCCGCTTTCTTGAACTTTTGGTTCAAAGCAAAGAGCCTCATGGCATAGTCCTTGCCCTGCCGGATCCCGTGCTTGTAGGTCTCGGCGCAGGCACGCATCTCTTCGGAAAACATGTAGAGGTACATGTCCATGTTCTTGCCCACAAACCTCCTGTATCTTGCAACCTCTGCGCGATCCGTCTCGTCGACATCCATGACAAACTCGTCCCTTGCAGGCGTCCTGCCTTTGATTACATGCTTCCTGACACGGTCGGCCTCGTCATCAAACACAAACTGCATCCTGTACCCGCCATAGTCAAAGCTGATTCTTGTGAGATCCGCGTCGTCGTCTTCGGCGTCGGCCCCCACAAACTCCTCCTCCAGCTTTGCAAAGTATGTCTCAAAGTCATTTGCATTGCTCAGCTCTGCGATCTTTAGATTCATGTTGTACAGCCTTTCGGCCTCGGGCTTTGCGTTCGCATTGCCGCCGGCGTGCGAGAGTACCAGCCCATGCATCTCAGCCGAATATACGTCGGTATACGGCTCCCAGTTCTTGCGCGCATACCTGCGGTACCCGGCAATCTCTGCTGGGTCAGTCTCGTAGAGGTCAATCTGCACCCCGTCACCGCCGGGGTCCCACTGTGCGTCCGGTGCGTACGTTGTCGTATATTGCATGCCGCCCTCAAACACGTACACCAGCATGCGATCCGCGTACTTTATGCAGAACCTCATGCAATCGTATGGGACGTGACTGCATAAAAGGGATCAGAGCCGGACGGTGATGAGGAGATTTGCCGTGTCTTGTGCCAGGGAACCGGCGTTGGGGGCGGTTGCGGATTCTCCCGGCGGCCTTTTTTGGGGGGGTCGGGCAGGAATCAGGGCACCGGCTACCCGCCTCCAAGCTCGCGCCTCACGGCATCCTGGAAGCCGCGGGGCATCTCCCTTTTGACGATCTCTACCTGCTTGTCAAAAAACTCTCCAAACTGGGATTCTGGCAGTCCCGTAATCCTGGCGTGCATGTGGAAGAGCTCTTGTGCAAGCTCCCTTGAGACCGTGGTGCCGGTCGCGTACGTAAGTATCAGTATCTGCATCTCGTTTGCAAACATGCCCGCGTACAGATCCTGGTTTCCGTCTACAAACCGCCTGTACTCCTCGATCTTTGCAGGATCCGTCTCGTCGAGCTTTATGATGAGCTCGCCGGGCTCGGGGGGCTCGTCGAGTATTACGTGGTATGTCTTGTGCCGGCTGGCGCCTTTTTCTGCCACGTACTGGGTTCTCTCGTGTGCGTACCCAAAGCTGACCCTTGTGAGGTTTTCATTGCCCGCATCCTCCATCCGTCCCATATGGCTGACATATCTCTGGTAACACGTCGCAAAATCCACCGCTAGTTCCGTTTCCTCAAACCTCTGGTTCAGCTCAAACAGCCTCTTGGCATTGGCCCAGGCTTTGGGGCTCTCGGACATGTGTCTGTCTGCATAGTTGCACATCTCTTGCTCAAACAGGTACCAGTACAGATCCCGGTTCTTGGATATGAACCCTGCATACTCTTTGAGCTTTGCCGGATCAGTCTCGTCCACGTCGAGGACAAACTCGTTTTTTCCACACGACTTGTCATTGGTCATGTGGCCGGTGGCATCGCCCGTCTCCTCATCAACGACGTACCGGGACTTGTAGTCGCCAAAGTCAAAGCTGACTATTCTGGCGTCCCCGGCGTGCTTTTTCGTTTGCTTTGCGTGGAACTTTTTGAACGCCTCCGAATACATCTCCATCAGGCCGGCAAAGTACTGCTCAAAGCCGGGGGGTTTGCCCATCTGCATGAGGGCCGTTTGCATCCTAAAGAGCGACCTGGCCTCGCGCTTTGCAACCGGATTGCCTGCGACGTGCTCTGATACATGCACCGTCATCTCGCCGTTAAACACGCCGGTGCACAGCTCCTCGTTCTTGCGCACGAATTTGCGGTACCGCTTGATTTCTGATGGCCTAGTCTGCCTGAGATCAATGACAAACTCGCCGCCGCGGGGGACATGCTTGGCGGCCAGTATCTCCCGATCCAAAGCCCCCTGGCTGTCAATCGCATACCGCACCGTGCGATCCGCGTACCGGAAGCTGAGCTTCATGTCTGTGGTACGGGGAGCTTTGATAAAAGAAATTGCCGTCTTGGGGGATTGGATCGCGATCAGGGCGCCGGCGGGACGCCTTCCTCCAGCCCTTTGGACCAGGACGTCGGGAACCGCACGAGATCATGATTAAATTAAACGTACGTGAATACATGGTAAAAACGACCCTACTCGTGGGTCTGGTGATGGTTCAACCCCTTCCTGAACATGCACTTCGCGTGCTCGTACGTGAATGGGGCAATCCGAGCTGCCGAGTTCCTGCACTTCGCGTGCTGAT
>JAHRAL010000132.1 GCA_020027325.1 Cenarchaeum sp.
CCGGTTATCAGCTCGGGGGGCGTCATGTCAAAGGCCGGGTTTATCACCCCGACGCCGTCTGGCGCCGTGCGCGTCTGGCCCACCCGCAGGACCTCGTCTGCACTCCGCTGCTCTATTGTGACGTCACCGGGATCTCCCTTCATGTCAAACGTAGATATCGGCGCTGCAACATAAAACGGCACGCCGTGCCTCTTTGCCATGACTGCCACCTGGTATGTCCCTATCTTGTTAAAGACGTGTCCTGTGCGGAGCACCCTGTCGGCGCCCACTATGACCTTGTCGACTAGGCCCTGTGCCATCGAGTACCCGACGGCGGTGTCTGGTATTATGCTGACATCAATCCCGTCGTGGTGGAGCTCAAATGCAGTGAGGCGCGAGCCCTGCTGGACGGGACGTGTCTCTGTTGCAATCACCCGGACGTTCTTGCCGCCATCGTGTGCTGCGCGGATCGTGCCCAGTGCGGTGCCGTACGCAACGGTGGCAAGCGCACCTGCATTGCAGTGGGTCATTATCGTATCCCCGTCATCAAAGAGCTCAGACCCATAGCTTCCCATCTTTTTGTTTATCGTAATGTCATTGTCTGCCATGGCTGCTGCCGATTCCCTGACGGCGCGCCTGACATCGTCGGGACCGCCGTCGGCGTCTTTTGCAACTGCCATCATCTGCTCCAATGCCCATTCCAGGTTCACCGCAGTCGGCCTGGTAGCTGCCAGTACCTTTTTTGCAGCTGCAAGATCTGCAAGAAGTGCGTCCCTGTCCTGTGCACCGCTCTGCTGTGCGGCCAGCGCCATGCCAAAGGCACCAGAGACGCCTATCGCCGGCGCCCCGCGCACGACGAGCCGCTTTATTGCGTCTGCCACACCCTGGTACGTGTCATACTCTACGCGTTCCAGCTTTGAAGGCAGGAGCGTCTGGTCAATCATCAGCACCTTGCCGTCCACCCACTCTACGGTTCGAAGATCCGCACCGGCCATCACATCCGCACAATGCAGGATTCCTTTAAATGAATCCCGAGGCCGCACACGCATTATGCACGCGCACCTGTGGGGGATGGCATTTGATAGATGATGCGGCCATCAAAAACATTGACACGCAGGGCATGGCACATGCATACATGCACTGGCCGCAGATGGCAAAAGACGCGTACGCGGCCCGCAACACGAGCATCCCCGATGTAAAGGCGGACCACATCATATTTGCAGGAATGGGCGGGTCTGGTGCAATCAGCGACATATTCGAGTCAATCCTGTCCGACATTGACGTTCATGTCGATGTTGCAAAGGGGTACAGGCTGCCAAAGACCGCCGATTCGAACACGCTCGTGGTTGCAACTAGCATATCGGGCAACACTGCAGAAACGCTCCACCTCCTTGATGCGGCAGTAAAGGCGGGGTGCCACACCGTATCGTTTTCTGCCGGCGGGATGATCAGGGACTATTGCACGTCCCGGGATCTGGATTACCGGCCCGTACCCATGCAGCACTCCCCGCGCGCCTCGCTGCCGGTATTTTTGTACTCGATGATGTCCGTCCTGCAAAACAACATCCCCGTCCCCGAATCTGTGATCCGGGACTCTGTATCGCTTCTGGCAGAGCTTGCACCGTCTATATCGGATCCCGCGCTTGGCTCAGAGAACCAGGCGCTTTCACTGGCAGAGTGGCTCCCCGACGTGCCGATCATATACTATCCGTGGGGCCTCCGCGCAGCTGCCATACGGTTCAAGAACTCGCTCCAAGAGAATGCAAAGACGCATGCAATGGCCGAAGACGTCATGGAGACGTGCCACAACGGAATAGTCTCGTGGGTCCGCGACTCTGTAGTCCGTCCCATACTCGTGTACGGCACCGATGATCACATAAAGACAAAAGAGCGGTGGAAGATACTAGAGGATTTTTTCACACACAAGTCAATAAGCTATCGGACGGTGGAGGCGCCGGGCTCGTCAATCCTTGCGCGCCTCGTGGGGCTGATATACATACTCGACTATGCCTCGATATACCGGTCTGTAATCCTTGGCATAGACCCGACACCGGTCGGACCCATAGAGTACATCAAGGGCAAGCTTGGCGCCTAGGGATCCTGCCGGCACACGCACAAATCCTTAAATTATCAGCTCCGTGCACATCCCGCATGGCCACTCACGGTTCGCTCACAAA
>JAHRAL010000012.1 GCA_020027325.1 Cenarchaeum sp.
CTGCAATGATAAAGGCGCGGTGTCCGGAATGTGAATGCGATGCAGAGCTGGACGATGATGCCACGCGGGTCGAGTGCAAGTCATGCGGGTATGCCGGCGATTATGATAGCTATATCGAGTCGATGAAGGGGCGCGCACAGGACATGTCTGCCGACTATGTCCCTGACAGGCCCGGCCTGTGAGCTACCAGAAACTTCCCTTGTCCGAGCAGTCCAGGTTTGCGCCACAGTTTGTGCAGATCATGTGGCAGGCTTGGAACTTTGTCATGGGGGCGTTGCACCGGGGGCATGAAAGATCCTTGCTCACGCCATGCCTGCCCGGCACCTGTGAATAAGTATCACGGCCCCAAAAATGTTGACAAAGTGTCAAGATTGGCTCTAAAACCCTTAATTGGATTGTCTTGCGGGTGCGATCAATGAAGAGCCCCAGCTCCGAGGAGGTCTCCTCGATGGTCTCATCGGTGATGACCGTCGAGTCCGTCCAGGCCTACGACGGGGCCATGCGTTTTGCCATATCTGATCGCGACTTTGAGGACCGGTTTGTCCGGCTTGCCCGGCTCTTTGATGAGACCGACGTTGTATGCAGCGTAAAGTCCGATGACGGGGGCATTGTAATCGTGGCGCGCCGGATAGAGCAGAGGCCCCAGGGGTGGTTCTTTAGGACGACGTGGATTCCGCACGCGCTCTTTGCAGTCGTGATATTGTTTGTAATGATCGACGGGTACTACAAGGCCGCAAACACAAACAATGTCGTCCATATCGGCGACCCGCTAGTCGTTGCCGCCGTCTACACCGCCGCACTTGTCGGGATACTCGGCACCCACGAGCTCGGACACCTGGTAATGTCGTGGCGCCACAAGCTCAGGACGACATGGCCGTACTTTATCCCGGGCTTGCCGATAATCGGGATACCGACGTTTGGCGCATTCATCCGGACGCAGGGGGTGACTGTAAACCGCACGATCCTCTTCAACGTTGCAATAGGCGGCCCCATTGCGGGCCTCGTCGTGGCCATCGCCGTGATGCTCATCGGCGCATACACTGCGCCGGTAATCTCGCTAGAAGAGGCCGCAGAGCTAGATCTGCAGACGTGGCAGCTCGGCCAGCCGCTGTTCATGTACGCCGCACTCGACATATTTGGCAAGGCCGGCGAAGGGTACACGGTAATCGTCACGCCGCTGATATTTGCCGCGTGGGTGGGATTTTTCATCACGTTTCTCAACATGCTCCCCGCATGGCAGCTTGACGGCGGCCACATGGCACGCGTCCTGATGGGCCAAAAGGCGCACAAGTATGCCACATATGCCAGCGTCGGCGTCCTTGCGCTCCTCGGCTATTACCCGATGGCGATATTCATACTGGTCCTGGCCTCGAGGAACCCCGGTGCAGAACCCCTCGATGACATCTCGCCGCTAAAGCCCAGGCACAAGCTCGCATATGCAATGATCGTGGGCCTCGCAGTCCTGTGCGTGCCCCTCCCCCCGCAGGTACTCCCCTAGATGCGCGTGTGCGCCCCGTCTGCCACTATGGCCACCTTTTGTCGCGGCCCCTTGGATAGTATGTGCTCTAGTGCAAGCTTTGCAGAGTCAAGCGATGCTATCCCGAGTTTCTTTGTGTAAAACTCTGGGAGCGTTGAGACGACTGCGACGGCGATGCGTTCGCGCAACCCCGAGAGGTACAGCAGGTCCTCCATGCCGTCCATGTAGACGGGCGGGCGCTTTGTGCGCTCTATGGTCATCTGGTCCTCGACATAACTTTGGAGCGTCTCGGATCCGATCCCTGCGCCGCACTCTGCAAACAGGACAGCAATCCCGCCGTCTGAAACAATTCCCGCACAGCTCCACAGCGAGTGCAGCGCCCTGGACAGTGTTGCACTGCTAAACGCGTTGCCGGGACTGACCATTACTGCGCGGTGCTCTGGCTGTTCTTGGATTGCATTCTTTGCCATGGATGATGCCGCACCGGCAGTCTCTGAAGGGTTGCCTATTGCAATGTCACCGATCCCGGCCCCGCGGCCGACGACCTCGATTGCAGTCACATCAAACTGTGACGCAAACGATCTTGCCTCCTCCATGCACGGCGTCTCGGTTCCTGCGTGGGGAAGATCGTCTGCGCGTTTTACATACGCGGTGCGCATCCTCTCGCCGCCAAACCTGCGGAGCAGCCTGGTTGCAACGGTCTCGTACCCAAACAACCCGTCAAGCTCGGCCTCGCCGAGAAACGCCAGGTTGCTGCGGATCTCGCCGTCATCAAACTCTGAGACCTCGGCGCCCTCTGGCATCAGCCCCCTTGCCTGCCCTATCAGGTTCTTTTCTGCCAGTACTTTTGGAAACGGCGCCGACTTTGACTCGCACACTGCATGGATGGCCCCTATCGCCTCGCCGACTGCCGGGGTCGCATTGAGCACTATAATCTCTGTGGGCTTTGAGAGGTCAAGGCCCCCGAGCTTTTCGGCGACCTGCTCGGTGCTGAGCGGTGCGGACCTGGCGCCCCGGATCTCATCGCCGAGATTCTCGGCGCGGACGTCCACAACGACGTCCGTTGTGCCATAGTTGAGCCAGATCTCGGGCATTTGGAGCCTTGCGGATAAACCAAAATAAAACCATCTCGCATGGCTTATTCGTGAAACCCGCAGAGATTGCCGCAATCCTTTACGATCTTGGGGCAATAAAGTTCGGCGACTTTACGCTCTCTAGCGGCAAGCATAGCCCGTACTATGTCGACATGCGATCAGTCCTTGGATCGCCGGCGCCGTTCCGGCAGGTAATCGGCTCACTGCTCGATCTGGCCGAAGAAAAGATCGGGCTTGACTCGTTTGACTCGATCGCCTCGGTTCCTACCGGCGGGCTTGTCTTTGCGTCGGCCCTTGCATACGAGTCCGTAAAGCCGCTTGCATACGTGCGAAGCTCTGCAAAGGATCACGGGACACAGCGCGCAGTCGAGGGCGCAGCATCCACGGGCCAGAGGGTGCTTGTCGTCGACGACGTTGCAACGACCGGCGCATCCGTCGTGCACGCAGTCGATGCGCTGCAAAAGGCCGGCGCAAGGGTGGCAGATGCACTAGTCGTCATAGACCGGCTCGAGGGGGCAGCAGAGTCGCTTGAAAAACTCGGAGTCCGTCTCTGCAGCGTTGCTACGATAGCCGAGCTTGGCACCGAGCTGCACAAGCAGGAAAAGATCGATGACGCGACAATCTCGGCGATACGTGCGCGCACCGGCACGGCATAGTTTCTTGGCAGCTCGGTCAAATGCCTTTACATCACACGAGTTTCAGGATTAACTCTGATTCCTCATCGCGGCCGCACGGACG
>JAHRAL010000013.1 GCA_020027325.1 Cenarchaeum sp.
AACACATCGACATACTCTGCAACGCACGAGGTGCCGGCCTCCTCAATACGCGACCAGCTGGACTCTGTCATGGGGGACTTTGAGATCGACGCAGTAAAGGTTGGAATGCTTTATGGTGCGGCCGCCATGCGTTGTGTGTCATCTGCCCTTGCAGACGTGTGCGTGCCTATCGTTGTGGATCCAGTCATAATATCCACTACAGAGGGGAGGCTGATGCGCCACTCCGCACTTGGGGCGTTTCGCTCAAAGATTCTGCCAATGGCCGATGTGATCACGCCGAACCTTGCAGAAGCCGAGTCCGTCTCTGGCGTGCGCGGGGCAGATGCGGGCGCAAGGACGCTGATCCGATACGGTGCAAAATCCGTGATTCTCACGGGGCTTGGCTGCGGCAGTTCTGTGTGCGACTGGGTCTTTGATCCAAAAAAGACTGTAGTCAAGACCCGCACCCGGATGCTTGGCCAGACCCACGGGGGCGGATGCGCGCACTCTGCGGCAGTTGCATTTGCAATGGCACGCGGCGATGGTCCTGTCAGGGCCGCAAGGTTTGCGCGCAAGTTTGCAGAATCGCACATTGTCGGCAGTGCGCATCAGGGCCGCGGGGTCGCAATATCGGGTGCGCGCAACGCATCGTATGTCGCAGAACTCTCCCGGTCTATCATGGCGTTTTGTGCAACGCGCCGCGCACACGAGCTCATACCCGAATGCCAGTCAAACTTTGTGCTAGCGCCGCCTGATACAGTTGAACCAGATCGGATGCTCGGCGTGCGCGGAAGAATCACCAAGGCCGGCACGCGTCTTGTCGTTGCCGGAAGCATCGCCCCCGGCGGCTCCCGCCACGTGGCCTCCGCATTGGCAGCCATGCGCGAAAAATTCCAAGACGTATCATCGTGCATGAACATAAAGAGGACGCCGCAGATTCTAGCGGCCGCCAAAAGGCTGGGGTTCTGTATTGCCAAATATGACAGGGCGCACGAACCGGTCCGGCAGTCACGCCGCGAGGGCACGACTGTTGCGTGGGGCGTGCGAGCTGCCATATCGGGAACAGATGCACCCCCTGACATCATACACCATGCAGGAAGCCACGGCAAGGAGCCGATGATCCTCGTATTTGGACAGAGCTCTGATGACGTCCTTGACAAGGTCCGCCAGATCATCGCCTGCGGCAAACTCACATAAACCATGGCAGGCCCCGTGCCTGCTGCATGAAGGCAGCCATACTTGCCGGCGGGCTCGGGAAGCGCATGATGCCGTACACAAAGACAATCCCAAAGCCGATGCTTCCTTTTGGCCAAAGCCCGATACTAGAGCACACGATCAAGTGGGTGCGCAAGTCCGGCATACGCGAGATTGTCCTGTGCACAAGCCACATGCACAAGGTAATCGAGGATTATTTTGGCGACGGCTCGAAATTCGGCGTCCGCATCGAGTACGCAGTCACGCCAAAGCCGATGTCGACTGCCGGCCAGCTCCGCGCAGCGTCCCATCTCTTGGAGACTGCGTTTGTGTGCGCCTATGGCGACTCTATATTTGGGCACTCGCTTGGCGCAATGATAAAGGCCCACGGGCGCACAAGCGCCGCAATTACAATTGCGACCAAAAAGCACACCGAAGTGATGCCGTATGGTGAGATACGTGCAGCGCAAAACGGGCATGTCACCGCGTGGGTTGAAAAGCCAAAGGTCCAGTACATGATAAATGTGGGATGCTATGTGATGGAGCCAGGTGTGCTGTCGCTGATACCGAAAAACCGTGCCGTTGGAATGGACTCGACGGTGAAAAAGGCAATATCGCGCAAGATGCGCGTCCTGCATTATCCAATCCGCGGCGGATTTCTAGACGTCGGCAACATTTATTCATACATAGCGGCACATCAAGGGCTTGCATCCCCACCCGGCAGGCAGGATGCCTGATGCCAGAGATCATCGTACGAAGGCTTGCACGCGGCGACCTGGATTCGGGGTTTTTAGAGTCGCTTGACGCCTTGCGCCCCGCAAGCAACATGGCCAAGGAACGCGCAGGCGAGGTATTTGACGAGATTGGCGCAGATCCACACTATGTGGTAATCGTCGCCGAGCGCAAGGGCCGCATAATCGGCACCGGAACGCTGCTCCTAGAGCGCAAGTTCATACACGACGGCGGGAGGGCGGCCCACATTGAGGATCTCGCGGTCCACGTCGATGAGCAGCGTGCAGGAGTCGGGGCCAAGATCGTAGAACGTCTGATAGCTGAGGCCCGGCAGGCAGGATGCTACAAGGTCGTCCTAGAATGCGCAGAGGATCTTGTCCCGTTCCATGAGGCCAACGGCCTCAGCCTTCACTCTGTTGCCATGAGGAAAAGTCTTGACTAGACCTCTTTGGCTGCCCCTTGCTGCGCAAAAGCATCGCGCCGACCACAATGACTGGCACCCCGAGTATGCCAAACACGATCGGCGTGGCCACTATGGCGGGGTCCAGGAACTTGGCCTCGATGCCGTCAAGCAGCGTATGTGCGTGGGCCATGCCGATTATGAGCGCACACCCGCCAATGATTGTCATCGTACCGATGGCCCTAGAACCGTACCGCCTTGACATGATGTATGCCACGGCGGTGAGTATGACGGCCGGCGCGATTCCAATCGAGATGAACTGGAGGAGCTTTGGCGTGGGTTCTATGAAATCAAGCGGGTCGTGCAGAAAGTTAAAGAGGACATTGATCTCTGCTGCAAACATGATATAGAGGCCGAGGCTTGCAACTGCAATGTATCTCTCTATTCCCATGCGTCACACTATTCCGACAAGGCTTGCAATCTCTTTTCTGCACGCGCCTGCAAGTTTCTGGGCGGCCTCTTCTGGGTGAATGGAATTGAGGTATATGCCATAGCCGAGCTCCGGCCCAGTCCACTTTTTTGTCACGGGGTATACCTCGACGTGCCAGTGTATCTGCTTGCTGTTCTTTTTTTCTGGCGAGAGGTGGAATGCAAGTGCGTACGAGGCGCCGTTTGTAGTACTAGCAATCCCGCCAAGAGTTGCGCGCAGGATGAGTGCGAGATCGCTTATCTCCTTGTGGGTTATCTTTGAGAATGCAGTCGTGTGCTTTTTTGGGCATATCCAGCACTCGTGCTCGTGCACCGACGCCCACGGGCAGAACGCGACAAAGCCGTCCGTGCTCAGGACGTGCCTCTCCGAATTCGTCTCTGTCTCGATCATGTGGCATACCGGACACGTTCCGCGCTCGCTGAGTATGTTGTGCGAGGACTTGGCCTCGGCCTCGATTGTCGGGGGTATGATTGAAAACGTTGCAATGTCGATTCGCGGATACTCTTTTTGCGCGTCTGGCTCGCTGTCATGGTTGGCATAGATTGCAACATATGTCACGCCCTTTTGCGTGTAGAGCCACCGGAGCCTGTCCTGGAGCACGATGAGTATGTTGGTCCACTGCTCGACGCTTAGAGATGAGAGTGTGTCCTTGTGGTTTGGAGATGCAATCAGCGTATAGTGGTACCCGTATGCCGGCTCTTTGTAGTGGGGAAACTCGCCGTACGTGTTCTCCGGCGAGACTGTGACTATGGGCTCGTTGCTCTCAAAGACGCGTATCGACCACCCCTTGACGCACTCGCCCTCGCTGTCCTGCAGCCGCTGGAGTATCCCGTCCTTGGCAACGAGTGCAAGGACGGCGGGGTTTGTCATCGACTCGTTTCCGGGGGCAAACGGCGACTTTTTTGGATCTGCGAACTTTTTGGCTTTGTCCACTATGATCATAAAACGTTCAGAGACATAGTCCTTGCGCATGAATCCCATATAACCCGTCTTGGTGCAGTGTGTTAAAAGCATTACACACGAGATCGGCGCGTGTAGAGATCCGAAATTAGTATCCACCCAATTTTGTGAGTAATGTGCCCTGTTCATGCCTGTTTGGCCTCTGATGTAGAGTTTGGCATCTAGCTCCAATCCGGCCCACACACCATCATCTTCACTACTGACGAATTCCAAGCACGCCAGAGGCGATGGACTGCTAAAGGATACTAATTTCGGATCTCCACACACACGCAAGAGACCGGCGCAGGAGAGCTGTGTCTTGACACGCACTAGGCCGCCACGTGACCGCACCTAAAATTAGCTGCGCCTTACGCCCTGTCTGCGGCACCGCAGAGCCGTATTTTACAGGTGTGGGATTGCATCCATCTTAATATTTATATTAAAACTCGGAGGTTGTACGATATTGGCCACTCGATACGAACAGAAAATCTCTGGCGCCAAACCCAAAATAAACTGGGCACGAAGCGAGGAGGTCGACAACTTTGCCCGGACCGTGAGGCTGTTCCGGGAGGGCAAGTACAGCGCCGAGGACTTTCGCAGGTTCAGGCTCCAGCACGGCGCATACGGGACGCGCATGACCGGCGACTATGCAATGGTCCGCATAAAGATTCCAGCAGGAAAGATATTTTCCTCCCAGCTGGAGAAAATCGCACAGCTCAGCGAGCAGTTCTCAATAGGCAGTGCGCACGTGTCCACGCGAGAAAACGTCCAGCTTCACTGGGTCGTGCTCGAAGACGTCTCAGAGATATTCCGGGGTCTTGCCCAAGTAGGACTCACGTCCCGCGAGGCGTGCGGCAACACCGTGCGAAACGTAATGTGCAGCCCGCTCTCTGGCGTGTGTGCAGCCGAAGCCTTTGATGCGACGCCTTATGCACTGGCCACTGCAAAGTTTCTGCTCCGCAACCCGCTGAACCAAAACCTTCCCCGCAAGTTCAAGTTCAACTTTACGTGCTGCGAGGAGCACGGAATGGTCCGCATGGTTGATGTGGGTGTCATCCCGCAGGTACGCACAGTCGACGGACAGGAACAGCGCGGTTTCAAGATATTCCTTGGCGGCGGGCTGGGAAACAAGTCGTTTGTAGGACACGAGCTAGAAGATTTCACGCCGCAAGAGGACCTCATCTATACGTCGCTTGCAGTACTGAGAATATTTGACCGGATGGGAAACCGGACCAACTTGGCCCGAAACCGGATGCGCTACCTTGTACATGAGATGGGATGGGACGCATTTCAGACGCTTGTACTAAAAGAACGCGCAATAATGCGCGCAACACAGTCGATTACCGTGGGCTTTGATGTCGACGACGAGCCCGATGAGATACGCCCCGGGCTGCGCATATCAGAAGAGACCCCCGGCGCGGTCCCTGACGGGTATGCGCGGTGGAAAAAGACGTGTGTGTCCGACCAAAAACAGGACGGGTTTCACACCGTCTTTGTAGCCCTTGAGGCCGGCGACATTACCGCAAACCAGATGCGCGCCCTGGCCGCCATATGCGCAAAGCACTCAGCCGAGGGCCATGCAAGGGTCGGCTTTACGCAGAATATCGTGCTCCGCTATGTGCGCACAGACTCACTAGAGGCGCTCTATTCCGAGCTTGTCCAGTCCGGCCTTGCAAGGCCCGGATCGCTTACAATCGCTGCCCCAATAGGGTGCTCTGGTACCACGTCGTGCAACCTTGCGCTAACCAACTCGCACCGCCTTGCCAAGGAGATCCAGCGCAAGCTGACAGAGCTGCGCATCGATGAGGATGACAGCTTTGCAGACTCTACGATAAAGATCAGCGGATGCCCAAATTCATGCGGCCAGCACGAGATTGCAACCGTCGGATTCTACGGCGGGGGCGCACGTGCGGGCAAATCAATGTACCCAGTCTATCAAATGTCCTTTGGTGGGCGGGCAGACGGCCAGACAATGCTTGGCGCCTTGTGCATGCGGGTTCCGGCAAAGCGCGTGATACCTGCGCTCTTGGAGACTATAGAGATCTATCGCAGGGAGGCACAAGACGGCGACTCGTTCAAGGCATGGATTCACAAAATAGTCTCCGGCGCCGCTGCCGGTCCTACAAAGTCCGTCAATGATATCAAGACTGCACTTGCACACCTAGTCGAGCCGCCAGAACCGACAAGTGATCCGGAATTCTTTCAGGACTATGGAAGCGACGGCGGATACCACACAAAGACCGGAAAAGGCGAGTGCGCTGCATGACAGATGGCATCGTTGCATCCGCACAAAAGACCTCCTCCGAACTTGCCGACTCTGCGACACGCATAGTTGATGTGCGCCGCGCCGAAGAGTATGCCGCAGGCCACCTTCCCTTTGCGGTAAACATGCCGCTATCCGAGCTTTTGGCAGACGACAGCGCAGACTCTGTCACAAAGATTGCCCAGCGTGCGGGCATTGACGATGAGACACGCGTCATAGTC
>JAHRAL010000069.1 GCA_020027325.1 Cenarchaeum sp.
AACGCCTTTTGGAAAGTCGGGCATCTCTTTTGGCGGGTCACCTGGCTTTGTGCACTTTTTGTTGTACACTTTTTTGTATGCCTTGACCATCCGCTTGCCTTCCTCTGGCAGCTCATCATATGGGAACCCGTATTTGCAGATACAAAACAGCGATGATGGTGTAAAGTACTCGTTATCACAATTGGACGCAAATGTATTCTTTATGGTCCACTTACGTAATTCTGATAGTGGCATATCTTCCGTTTGGGCGGATTCGGATGATCTCATCTTGCTCATATTCTTTTGCCACCTCGATTGCCTTATCCTCGTTTATAAACTGCGCGACCAAAACTGTGTCTAGATACGCATCACCGTCGTCATCGAACCAATACCCGATGAGTGGCTGATTGGTTATCTTGACTAGCTTCTCATATGCGCGCCTTAGCACAATGTTTACAGAGATGTCCTTGTTGCAGGTGGTAGCTATCAGGTATACCGGAATGTCGGGCCGAAAATGCCCGTTGCCCTCGACCAGCTCCCAAAACAGACAAAGCGCCTGTTTGAGTATCTTGACGTTGTATTGGAGGTTGGATTTTGGACTCCAAGTAAACGCATCATGGCCCTTTAGATTCGCAATGACTATGCCCAGCGGCCCCTTTATGGCATCAAATGGACGCGCCTCTGTTGACTTGGAGCCTGGTTTACCATGCACGGAAAATCACTACCCCCATCACACAATGGTAGCCGCCCGTCCCCGATATATCCTGTTGGCTGCTATGATCTGCCCGTCCGGCGTCTTTGCACCTGTGCAGCTTACATGCGGTTGAACTTGAACTCGCGCTTTGGTTGCTGGATGGAGCCCAGTATCTGCTTTAGCTGCGAGTCCGTTATCTGTGCCGGGGCGCGGCCCTGCGAGGCCAGTCCCAGCAGATAGTTTTCAATGTTTGCTGCAAGCTCGGGCTTTACCAGACGGATGTTGCCAAGCCGTGCCCTTGCCTGTGGATCAAGAATCGTGCGCAAGATGGCGTCCTTTTTGGATGCCACATCTGCATTCTCTGGCATTCTGTCTGCATCGTGGGGTTCTGGACTCTGGCTCATATCACGTCTAGCGATAGATCTCGAGAATCGGCTGGTCCTTTGACATCTCTTTTAGTATCTGGGTTGCAGCGCAGTCGATCTTTTTCATGCCGGCACTCGAGACCACCCTGCCACCGTTGCCGTGCTTTTCCACATACCCGAGTGATTCTAGAGCATGCACTGCACTGCGGATTATGGCGCCGCCGGCATCGACGTGGTGTGCAAAACCGTATCCGTGCGATGAGCGCGTCGCCCCGCCGTACTTTGTGCGGAGGCCGCCGATGCCAATGGGCCCGTTGAGGTATATCTTGCGGAGCAGCGATGCGCACCTGGTGTACCACCAGTCCCTGTCATGGGGCGGCCTGTCGGCCTGCCTGCCCGTCTTTACAAACGGAATCCATTCCGGCGCTGCAATGCTCTTGGCTGCAAGCTCTTCTTTGATCACTGTGCCCAGCTCTGAGATTAGCCTGTCAGCCGGTGCGTCATAGACTTTAGCCAATATCTCGGCGCTTTGGCAGAACCTTATAAATCATTTAGGCAGGATCTTGCGGTTCACGTGTCCGCAATACCCACACGTAATCAGGACCGTCTTGCGGACTAGGCGTATGCGCGAGTGCGTCCCGTACCCCGTGAACGTCTTGCACTTGCGGCAGATAGAGATGCGGATATCATAGGGCATCTTTACCCTGTGGTGCATCTGTATCTTTTGGGCCATTTCGGCCTGACGGGCAGCCAGTCCGGGCTCTGCGGCAATGTTTGCAGAAGCATTGGCAATCAGGATGCGCATCCGTTCTAGTGCCACTGCCTTTTTCTTTTCACGCATGCCCCGGTGTGGGCCGCCTTGTCCTAAATACTGTGTGGTGCGGTCACCGGGATTTGAACCCGGGTGACGGGCTTGGAAGGCCAGCGTACTACCAGGCTATACTATGACCGCACATTGCATGGACGGATTCAGCTTGCACTTAATTGTTATTTCTGCGGGTGCGCTATTGCGATGCGAGCGCACGCCATCCGGCCTTTTGCTCCCCGTGTTGGTCCAGGATTCCGGCGCTACAGATGTACCTCTCTAGGTTTGCCGCGGCGAGCTCGCCAGAGTCCGTTATGAGAATACCCGTGTCCGCGGTCCGCTCCACGTGGCACGTGCCCCCAGGCCTGTCATGGAGCCTGTACCACGTGACAAACTCGATCTCGGCAGTCTCTGCAAACTCGACTAGCTCGTCGACAAACGCCGCCTGGTCGACTTGGGACCCAAAGACCTCATCGGACGTGCTCCACCCGACCTCAAAGAGTGCTATCGGGGTGCCGCCTGCAATGCGCGACATCTCTTGGAGGTCTTGGCGCGCCTCGGCCGGGCTCTTTGATATCTCGTTGAGTACGTTGGCAGGGCGGTAGGTGAATGCGACAAAGTCACCCTGTGAGACGGATGCGATGACATCCTCTGTGCCGCGGTTTAGGATGCGGTCAAGTGAGAACGCGTTTCCAATCTTTACATCTGGATTCTCTAGTGCGAGCTCTGCGCGCACGTCATCAAAGAGGAGGTTGTATGCATCGAGCATCTCTGTGTCTGACTCAAAATGAGCATCAGTGTCCCCTGCTATTATTACAGAGTCGACGACCCCGGGGTACCTGGAGGCTATGGCGGTGACTGCTGCTGCGACGTCTCCGGCAGGGACTGCATCGAGTGTCGGCCTTCCCATCCAGTCTGGAAGCGGTCCAAACGTCTTGCCATTTACAATCGAGAAAAAGACCGTCGCATCCATGCCGTGCCTCTTGTGGAGCGACATTATGGCATCGGTTATGTCCCAGTCATACTCTCCGGGTGCAGGCTCTAGCGTGTCCCAGAATATGTAGACGTTGCTTCGCGTCGAGCCCAGCTGCGCGGATTTTTCATAAAGCGCATCCAAGTCTGCAAGGCTGGTCTCCTGGGTGGGCGGGTTTACGATTATCCCAAAGTTATCCGGCAGGCTGGCTGTGGCATCGGGGAGGGCAGGCCCGCCCGCATCATTGAGGACTGCGATGAGTGCGACTCCAATTGCAACGGCTGCTGCCGAGGCGGCTAGGATCAGTATGGCGGCCCGCATGGGTGGAGTGCCCTTCAATATCGTATAAAGTCTAACCTGAAGTGCAGCCGCTGAATCCGCACTCTATGCAGATGTTGCAGCCCTCGACAAATATCAGCTTGTTCTTGCACGACGGGCACAGCGATTCCTCGGGCGGGTCGACTACAACCTGCTCTGTGGCGTATTCAGTCGGTGCGCGAATCTCCAATGCGCGGCCGACCTCGCTGCGGATGTATGCGTTCTTTATCTTGGCTGACACGTACTCGCCTATTAACGCGCTTGGGCGCACCTCGAAATTCTTTTCGGCGTTGTCATCGGACATGTGGAGGACCTGCGTGTGCCGCGACCCGTCGCGGTAGATGGTGACCCCCTTTAGGCCCATCTCGTGGGCAAGCATGTATGCGGCCTTTACGTCCTCGACTGTGACGTCGTATGGCATGTTTATCGTCTTTGCAATCGCGTTGCTGATCCACTGCTGCCAGACGGACTGCGCCATGAGGTGGTCCGACCAGTGTATGTCCATTGCAGTCACAAAGACCTTTTGGAGCCATTCGGGTATCTGTGCGAGCCCCGACAGCGATCCATAGTTTGCCTTTATTGCGCCAAGGATGTCGTCGTTGTAGAGCCCGTTCTCCCTGAGCGCTTCCTCGAGTATGCCGTTTGTGTAGAGGAACGTGCCGACTGTGACGTGCTTTTCAAAGACCAGGGCAAACGTGGGCTCCATGCCACTGGAGCACTGGGATATCATGGACAGGGTGCCGGTGGGGGCGACTGTAGTTGTCAGGACGTTGCGGATGCCGTGGATCTTTATCTTTTCAATGAGCGCGTCCCAGTCGTACGAGTGCTGTGACTTTGGCTTTTCATAGTATCCGGCAACGGGTATCTTGCCGTCCGCATACTCTGTCTTTGGGCAGAGCGGGAACGCGCCAAAGGACTTTGCAATTGCAACGCTCTCTTCCATCGAATAGTATGTGAGGGCTTCTGCCAGCTTTGACTGCATCTCGTATCCCTCCTGCGAGTTGTAGGGTATGCGCAGCTTGTAGAGCAGGTCAGCTACACCCATTACCCCGAGGCCAATCCTGCGTGATTCCTTGGATGCCCGGTCGATTGCGCTTATCGGATATAGATTGACATCAATGATCCTGTCTAGGAACCGCGTCGTCTTGCGTATTGCCTCCTCGTAGCGCTGCCAGTCAAACTCGTAATTGCCGTCGGCGCGCCGCTTTACCAAATTTGCCAAGTTGATAGAGCCCAGGTTGCACGACTCGTACGGGTACAGGCTCTGCTCGCCGCACGGGTTTGTCGCACTCAGAGGCTCGCCGCGTGCCTTTGCAAAGACATTGTACTTGTTGATGTGGTCAAAGAATATCACGCCAGGCTCTGCACTCTTCCATGCGGACTGGGCAATAAGGTCAAAGAGGTGGTGTGAGTCGATCTCGCGCACCGGGAGCTTTTCGCGGACGCTGAGCAGCGTGTACTTGCCGTTCTCGCTGTCTACTAGCGAGTGCCAGAAATCCTCCCAAATCCCGACGCTCACATTAAAGTTCTCTAGCACCCCGGGCTTTGTCTTGTTTGTGATGAACTTTTCAATGTCTGGATGCCAGACCTCCATTATGCCCATGTTTGCGCCGCGCCTCTTGCCGCCCTGCTTTACGGTCTCTGTTACGGTGTTTATGATGTTCATAAACGAGACTGGGCCCGATGCGACACCTGACGTCGAGGCCACTATATCCCCCTCTTGTCTCAGCTTTGAATAGTTGATTCCGACGCCGCCGCCGGACTGGAATATCAGCGCCGCATCAGACGTTGACTGCATTATCCCGGTCATGTCATCGGGCATGTCAAGCACAAAGCATGCGGAGAGCTGTCCGAGCCTGCATCCTGCGTTCATCATCGTGGGGGAATTTGGCAAAAAGTCCTGCGATGTCATTAGCTCGTAATATTCCTCAATCTTTGATGCGTGCGTGTCAAACTTTTTGTTTGCAAGCATCTCGAGGACCGCCTTGAAGCCGACCTTCATCGTGCCCGATTGCGCCAGTGTGACATAGTGGTCGATGAGTGCGCGAAAATGCCACTTGTTGAGATAGTCCTCGCCGATCTTGAATTTCTGGTCAAAGTTGTCCAGCTTTGCAAGGTAGCCTTGCGCCTCGTCGACATTCTGCGAGTGGTTGCCGTTGCGCTCAAAGACGGCAGGGTCGTACAGGATGTCGGCCAGACCGACTAGGACTGCCACCCTCCGGAACATTTTCTGCGGGGACTCTACGATCTCGCCGCGGTTGTTGCGCAGCAGGTATCTTGAGGCCAGCACGCGCAGCGAGTTGACATCGAACTTGCGTGCGACCGGATCCAGCACGGTCGTGTTCAGTATGCGCATCTTTTCGTCCCTGATCCTGCGTCGCTCGTGCCTGTAGAGTATGAACGCCTTGGCCACGCCGCTGTGCTCGTTCTCGATCAGGGTGGACTCGACCATGTCCTGGATGTCCTCGACTGAGTACTTGTCGGTGTCAAACCTCTGGAGCTTGGAGATGACCGTGCCTGTGAGGCGCTCGGCCTCCTGTGGATCGCTCTTGCCTGCGGCCGCAAATGCCTTCTCAATGGCCCCCGTGATCTTTGCCTTGTCAAAGTTGACAATGTCGCCTGTCCGCTTGATGATCGCGTCTATGGGGTTTTGAGTTTGTGATGTATCCAAAATAAGGTGATCAATAGATGGTACAATCATGTTGTAATAAAAGATTAACGTGTGATTTTTGGCAAAGCAATTGTGATCATAAATTGACCTCGCCCATCCGGCCGATCCTGATCGCAGGCAAGCCTAGAGCTGCGAAAAACAGCCATTGATTGTCGGATTCGGTCTATACCACGCACGGCGACTTGCACGACGGGCATTTGGCGCCTGCCCGCACGCCCTTGTGGCCGCATGCGCCGCAGACTAGCATCCTCATGGTGGGCCGGAACGAGGCGTACAGCTTGGAGGCCGACTCGACGGCAAACTTGATCCCGGCAGCATCTGTCCTCTCGGGGATGTTTACAGACACCAGGAGGCTACCTCCAAGCGTCTGGGCCATCTTGGCAGTCTCGGCCACGATATTGCTCTTTGGGCTCAGGTTGACCAGATCCGATGAGGCGACGTTTACCCCCGCCGAGTAGGTCTGCGATTCGGACGCGCTCAGGACCGAGTTCTTGCCATACTTTGTCCCGTCAAGGTCTGAGAACCTCTTTGTCGAGTCGCTGTCGATCATGCTTACGTGGATCTCATCGCCGGTCTTTTTGCTGTGCTTTGTTGCAACATCTATGGCAGTCTCTATGGTCTTGTTGATTATGCCGTCGCTCCCATCGCCGGACTGGAGGATCTTGAGGACTGCCTCCTCGAGTCCGATTAGGTTTATGCTCATGGCAAACGGCATCTTTTGCATGTGCTGCGTGTTCTTTGCCAGTACGGGATTGAGGCCGCGCCTTGTAATGTCGAGTATCGCCTTTTTGCGGTGCGACATTGACTTTAGTATCGGGCCCATCAAGAGCGCGAGTTTTGCGCGAAAGTACACCTCGTCCTTGTTTGACTCAAATGCCAGGCGCGGCAGGTTCAAGGATACTGATCCAAGATGCACCAGCAACATGTCGTTTGTGTGTTGTGGCGGCGTGGATATTCCGTACCATGACGACGTGCCCTTTGAGAATGCAACGCGCCCGCCAAGCTTTATGATCTCGGCTATTGATTCAGAGACGTCGGCGACCTTGCCCTTTGTGTGGTCGATGACGATGCCAACCCTTGGTGTGGGCACAAGGCGCGCATAGCGGATGTATGCTGCCAAGAGTGACGACACTATGGCCGAATCCGCACCCAGCGGGACCCTGAACGTTATGAGCGTGGGGTTTGCACTGTACTTTGGCATTATAGAGGATGTCACAAGCGCATCGGCGATCTTGCGCTCAATGTCCTTGTCCTTGCCGTGCTTTGCAAGCATTGGAACCAGGCCGTCAATTACAACCTCTTGGGAGACTTCGCGTGCCAACAGCGAGATTGCAACGGATAACAGCGTTGCAAGATCATTGATTGACTTTGGCGCACCGAGCCGTGCAACGTCCAACAACTTGCCACCAAGATCAACGCCGTCATCCAAGAGATCCTTGATGTTGATAAACACAGTGTCTGGCAGCATCGACCAGACGCCGGCGTTTGTAATGTCCAGATCACCGGAGAGGTGCGCGTCTGCCACGTCCTTTGAGAGCGTGTTTGTAAGTAGGTGCTCTGCAAATACCTCTTGGCCTGTCCTAAACAACAACCCTTCTGCGCCGTTGTCCTCGTTGACAACGTTTGCAAGCATCTCGTGCACGTCATACACGGGAAGCCCTAGCCGTGCAAGCTTGTTGCGGTACTCTTCATACCCGTGCTCCAAGAGGACCGAGTTTACCAGCTCGCGTATGAGCGAGCCCGTAAGGTATGTAGTCTGGTACTTGTAGACGCGGTTTTCCACCTCTTCTGTTATCTTTTCTGCCAGTTCGGGCGGGAGCCCGCCCTCGCGTGTAAGTGACTGTGCAATCTTGTACGCCTTGAACTCTTCGATCGACTCGTGCGATGTCCTGACATACATCTTGCCGCCCTCGATTATCGAGCGCTCTTCTATCTGGCGTGCCAGGCTCAGGACAAGCTTGCCGAGGTTTGTTATCATGTAGCGTTTCTCGGACTTGTTGAGTGCGACTAGCGCCTGCTTTAGGAGCTTGCGTAGGTGGTATGCAAACTTGCCGCTCTCTTTTTTTGACTTGAAGCCGGCAAGGGACTTTAGCTCCGAGTACGTGAGCGGCCCCTTTGAGTTGAGGATGCGGAGGATGTCGATGCGGTTTGGGCTGGCCATTACCGAGAATATCATGCGGACGCGACGCGACGTAGACTGTATTAGGCCGCTACGCTTTGGCTCGTCATCATCATCGTCTAGATCGTCGTCAAGCTCTAGATCTTTGCCGTCCTCGTCAAGCTCGTCTAGATCCTTTTTGGCCAATATTGGACAATCTTGTTCAGCTATTAGATAAAAGAATTATGAAATAGTCAAAATATATACTAGTGGTGCGATCTGTTTTTGGATCCATCCACATTCCAATAAACATAATCACACTTTTGTTCAAAATCCATGCCATCTTTTGCCAATTCAACGGCATATATGGATCAAAAATGCACAAAATATGGCCCAGATGTACTGCGATCATCATGGTCAGAACGGTTCTGACTAGTCAGGAGCCGAGTAATACCAGAGGGGCATAACCGCATATCCCACAGGCATAAGAGGCCGACCCGCGGTTTTTGGGCGTGGCTAGATCTCCTTGGTCTCGATGCCAAACTCTGCTGTCGACAGCACATGGCCGCACGACGTGCATTTTGACTTGTACGGCGACATTGTGTCTTTTATGGACTTTAGCATCTTCATCGTATGAATCGTCTTGCCGCAATTACCGCACACGATGTCGACTACCACGAGAATCGGTGGCCCCCGATGATAATTAAAAGCGTGATCTGAAATTGTTGGTCGTAATCGTAAATTGTTTTAGTCCCGTTCCATGATGACGCCGCGCTCATCGTCGCCTGTGACCCTGATGCGCACCCCCACGGGCAGATCGTCGGGCGAGGCGATTCCGGCCATGAATCCGGATATGCGGAGGTCGGTGCCGTCTAGTGCCATTACGACCCACGCATACGGTGCATACTTTTCAAACCCGTCGGGCGGCACGGTGATTATCGTGTATGTGGCAACGGTCCCGCGTGCGTCTACCTCCTGGGAGTCAAACTTGCGCGAGCCGCACTTTGCACAAAACATCACGGTGCCGAGGTGGAGCTCGCCGCACTTTGAGCACTTTGCCAATAAAACCTTGCCCGACTTTGCGCTCTCTGAGAATGCTTTTTGTCCCGACATCTCCTACACGCTCTGAAATATGTGGACTGCGCAGCTGGCACCGGTCGCGCCAAAGTTGTGTGTCAATCCAATCTCTGCGCCCTTTATGCCCCGCTCACCGGCTGCCCCCGTAAGCTGTTCATACGTCTCTACGACCTGGCCCACGCCGGTAGCTCCTATCGGGTGCCCCTTTGATTTGAGTCCGCCTGACGGGTTGAGTGGGATGTCGCCGTTGCGCGCAGTCCTGCCCTCGCGTGCAGCGCCAATACCCTCGCCTTTTTTTGCAAACCCGAGATCCTCGCTGTTTACAACTTCGGCTATAGTAAAGCAATCGTGGACCTCTGCAAAGTCGACGTCCTTTGGCGTTATCCCTGCGGCCTTGTATGCGGCCTTTGATGCCGACACCGTGCTGTCGATTGTCGTGATGTGGTTGCGATCCTGGAGCGCTGATGGCGACCCGCCGCGGCCAGAACCGATGACCTTTACATATTTGCCGCCGTGCTCTTTGGCAAACTTTTCATTGCACACTATTGCCGAGCTTGCGCCATCAGAGAACGGGCAGCAGTCATAGAGCTTTAGCGGGCTTGCCACCACTGCTGAGCCTAGGACATCGTCGACTGTGATCTTTTTTCGGAGGTGCGCCTTTGGGTTGAGGAGGCCATTTTCGTGGTTCTTCACTGCGACCCTTGCAAAGTCCTCCTCTGTTGCCCCGTACTCTGTCATGTATGCGCGGGCCATCGACGCAAAGAGGCCCGGAAACGAGGCGCCTGCGCTGCCCTCGTAGAAAAAGTCCGAACAGTATGCAAAATAGGTCGTAGTCCAGGCAGTAGTCGTGTGAGTCACCTTTTCGGCCCCCGTGACCAAAACCGCGTCATAGAATCCGGCGGCCACGTTGGCATACGCCTCGCGAAACGAGACCGACCCGCTCCCGCATGCCGACTCGATAGAAAGCGACGGCTTTTCGGGTATCCCAAGCCTGCTCATTATCACAGGTCCGAGGTGGACCTGCTTGTCTGCGATTCCAAAGACGTTTGAAATGTATGCGGCCCCAATGTCGCCGGGTACGATGCCCGCGTCATCGATTGCGTCCGCCGATGCGTTGGCTATCATCTCGACGAGGCTCTCATCAAGCCTGCCATAGCGCGTGCTTCCAGCACCCAACACGCATACCGTTTCCATAAAGAATTTGACCAATTGTCCATATAAAAATCCATAACCGCATACACGACATGGCATCGCAACGCCTCAAAAGTGCCCCGCGGACACGCGCCAGCTCCAACGTTGCGCCAAGTACGCAGCGCGACGTACGTCTCTTTAGGGCCGAGCTTGACGAGTACCTGGATTCGGGCGGGTATCTTGCATGGTCTGCAAGAACTCGGACATACCTGCTCCTTGGAACGGCGTCCCCGAGGCTCGGCCTGGTCAGGTGCCCGTCGTGCAAGCTTGGAATGCTCATGCTAATCCGGTCGCGCAAGACACGCAAGCGCTTTATCGGGTGCTCAAACTATCTCAACGGGTGCGACGTCTCCTCGCCGCTCCTCCAAAAGGCCAGGCTGCGCGCACTAAAGCAGGCATGCACGGCCTGCATGTGGCCCGTCGTCATTTACCGGTATTCGCGAAAGTCAAAGTGGACGAGGATGTGCTCAAACCACGAATGCCCGTCGCGCAGCTAGAGTCGCGGGTACACGTCTGTCCGGCGGCTTGCAAGCAGCGGCATCTGCCTTCGCACCTTTTTGACCACGGATGCGGATATCTCGATGCTTGTGATTCCGCGGCGCTTTTTCATATCCACTAGAATCCTGCCCGACGGGTCCACTGCCAGGCTGCGCCCGCAGTATATGTTGCCGACATGGGCAGGTGCCACAACATAGCAGCCGTTCTCTATTGCACGCGACTTGTTTAGCGTGATCCACTGCTCTTCTTTGCCCCTCCCGCGCACCCATGCAGACGGGGCCACAAGCACATCCGAGCCAGCCGATGCCAGCATGCGCGATACTTCGGGAAAGCGCAGGTCATAGCAGATGAGCATTCCTGCCATCCCCGCCGGCGTGCGCTCGGGGGCGCAGATGCGCGAGCCCGGCAGGAGGATATCGGACTCTTTGGTGCCGAGCGCGTCATACAGGTGCGTCTTGCGGTATGCTGCTGCCACGCGTCCGGACGCATTGATGTGAAACGCCGTGTCATAGACGCGGTCGGGCCGGCGGCTCTTTTCGTATATCGTTCCTATGACGTGGATCTTGCTGCTCCTTGCGGCCCGTGATATTGCGCTGACAAACTCGCCGTCCATCGCCTCGGCATCTACTGCTATCTCTTTTCTTGAGCGCCTCCCGACGTAGAACATCATGTATTCGGGGAACGTGACGGTGCCGCACCCCATGGATGCCGCACGCGCTATACAGCCTAGTATGTGATCCAAGTTGGCTTGCTTTGCAGTCGATGCCCGCATCTGTACAATTGCCACACGTGACATTGGCACGGCCTGCACACCTGCTACAAATAAAGTATGGCAGGACTAGAGCGGCTTTCCGGCCTGGTACCAGTTGTTCTTTTCATTCTCCTCAAAGACGACGATGACGTGCGACTCGCCGGCACCGAGTATGCGCGTGGCAGACTCTGTAACCGCACGGGCAAACTCTTGCTTTTGGGATTCGCTCCGGCCCGGATACATTGAGACAGTTATCAGTGGCATTCTGGCATTGGGCCGAGGCGGCGCCTAATTTATCTTACATCCTGATCTTTGTGGATATGGTGGCCGATTACCGCCCGTCGTATCCGTATCTCTGGCCGTACATATAGTCGGACCTGTGCGTCTTTTTGTATGCAAATCCTGTGAGCACGCCGACTGCAAAGCCCCCGATGTGTGCCATAAACGCAACACCCCCGCCGGCAACCCCGAACCCGCTCAAAAAGAACGGCAGCAGGTTCTGGAAGATGAGCCAGAACGGCAGAAACCACTTTGCCTGTATGTGCATCATGCGCCAGAAAAACCCGAGCATGAGAAACGTCGTTACCTTTGCACGCGGAAAGAGGACAAGGTATGCGCCGAGCACACCCGATATGGCACCCGATGCCCCGACTGCCGGAATGACGCTGTCCGGATCTACTGCAATGTGTGCGGCACCGGCAAGTATCCCCCACACTAGATAGATTGCAAGGAATCCAAACTTGCCAAACTTTAGCTCGATATTGTCCCCAAATATCCACAGAAACAGCATGTTGCCGCCAAGGTGCATGAGGCCGCCGTGCATAAACGTCGATGATAAAAGCGAGATGTATGGCGTTGTGGGGCACGATGACGTAACGGATGCGGCCCCGGTTATGCACGCCGGAACTGCGCCCCACTCTGTAAACATTACGCCGGCAGCACGGTTGCTAAACTCCCAAAACTGCCCCGTATAGAGCACCTCGTACATAAAGACCGCGACATTTACGATGATGAGGCCGATTGTTATCGTGGGTTTGAATCCTGGCGGATGCGGATTCTCATCGCGGAGTGGAAGCAAACTCTGTCATCGTCTGCAAATCCGATCAAGGATATTAACCGTATCCCCGTACGCCTCATTCTGGGCCGGCATCGATTATAGTGCGCAGTGCCGAGATGTGCTCTGGCCTCGTCCCGCAGCACCCGCCTATGATCCGGACACGCTCAAAGCTGGCCAGAAACCCTCCAAGCTTTGCAGAGAACTCGCCTGCCTCCATCCCATAGACTGCGACCCCGTCGACATTTGCAGGCATTCCAGCATTTGGGACTATGAGGAGCGGGTGCGCCGAGTTGGCCGCCAGCCACCGCACGCTTGGCTCCATCTCTGCGGGTCCGGTAGAGCAGTTTATCCCAAAGACGTCGATCCCCATCCTGCCTACCGTAGTGTATGCGGCCTCGACGTCGGTCCCAAGGAGCATCTTGCCGTACTGGTCGAGTGTGACGTTTGCAATTATGGCGACCCTGCGCGAGATGCTGCGCACGGCCTCATGAGCTGCCTCGATTGCAACCTTTACCTCCAAAATGTCCTGGCTTGTCTCTATCAATAGCGCATCGACGTTGCCTGCAACAAGTCCCTCTGCCTGGAGCAAGAATGCCTCGCGTATCTCGGACAGTGAGATGTTGCCCAGTGTGGGATCCGTCGAGCTTGGAAGGTACCCAGTTGGGCCCATGCTCCCGACTACATACCTTGTAGGCCCGTCAGCCGCAGCCGCTGCCTTTGATGCAAGCTCTGCTGCCTTGCGGTTGTGCTCTATGGTGTCATCTTGCATGCCATACTCTGCAAGCTTTATCTTGTTTGATCCAAACGTGTTGGTCTCGATACAGTCAGCACCGGCATCAAGATAGCTCTTGTGAATCGCACTTATCCAGTCTGGATGCGTCACTACCAGCCCGTCGTTGAATCCTGCGTTGCCGCCGGGATAGTCCTCGCGCTTTGGCTCTAGGCGCTGTATCTCGGTTCCCATTGCGCCATCAAAGAGCAAGACCCTGTGCCCAAGTGCGTCCAAAAACGGCTCGCGCGCCACCTAGATTATCCCCCAACGCTTCATTGCGTGGTCCTCTATGCGCCTAAAGAGCGCAAGGTCTAGTGCCATGCCCATCGCCATTATTATGACTAGGACTGCGACTACCTGTGATATGTCGACTGTGTGGCGCCCGACGTTGAGCAAGAACCCCAGTCCCAGAAATGAAAAGATCATCTCGGCTCCGACCACGCCGCGCCACGCAAACGCCCAGCCCTGCTTGAAGCCCGATATCATGTGCGGAAACGCCGCAGGCAGGAGGACCGAGATTATCAACTGTGTCCCGCGGGCCCCCATGTTGCGTGCGGCCTCTACGTAATGCGGGTTGATGTTTCGCACACTCGTGTATATGCTGATCGACACTGCAAACATTGCGCCGACGGCCGTCACAAATATGATCCCAGCATCGCTGACGCCAAACCAGATGAGTGCTATGGGTACCCATGCAATCGACGGTATCGACTGTAGGCCGAGCACGAGCGAGCCCAGGGTCTGGTTGATGATCTCGACTCGGGCCATGAGCACGCCAAGCGTCACCCCCACGCCGATTGCAATGGCCAGCCCTACTATGAGCCTCCAGAGTGTGGTGGCCACGCCAATCGGCAGGCTGCCGTCCCCAATCCCGTATGCGATATCCTGGGCCACCTCGTACGGGCCGGGGAGCAGCTCAGAGGCCACAATCCCAGATGATGCTGCTGCCTGCCATCCTATCACGAGTGCCGCATAAAATGCAATGCGTATCGGCAGCGAGCGCTTAATCATCCAGATCCCCCTGCTTTTTTACCTCGGGCCTGAGCTCTGCGAGTATCTTGCTCTGAATGTCTGCCAGGCTGCCGTCTTCTGCGTGCCTTGGACGCGGCTTGTCGATTCTAAACTCTGTCTTTATCCTTGCGGGCCTGTTGCCAAACACTACTACACGCGAGCCCAGCGCCGCGGATTCTGCCACATTGTGGGTGACAAATATTATCGTCTTTTTGGTGCGCTGCCATATCTCTTGCATCTCGCCGATAAGCGTGTACCTGGTCTGCGTGTCTAGTGCTGCAAACGGCTCGTCCATGAGCAGGACGTCGGGATCCATTGCAAGGGCGCGTGCAATTGCAACCCGCTGCTTCATCCCGGTCGAGAGCTGGTGCGGATAGTACCTGGCAAACTGGCCCAGCTGCATCATCTCTAGATACCGCGTAGATATCTGCTGGCGGTCCTCGGGCGGGACACCGTTTATCTTTAGTCCAAACGAGACGTTGTCACTCACGCTGAGCCACGGAAACAGCGCACCTTCCTGAAACACCATTATCTTTTCTGGACCCGTGCCGGTCACCTTTTGTCCGTCTAGGATTATCTCGCCGCTGTCTGGCACGTCGAGTCCTGCCACGATTCTCAGAAACGTGGATTTGCCGCATCCAGAGGGGCCCACGATGCAGACAAACTCTCCGGCATCGACTGCGAGGTCGATTCCGTCCAGCGTGTAGAGGCTATAGTCGTCGTCCCCGAAGGATTTCTTGATGTTTCGCGCCTCCAGCTTTGCCATCTCTAGTGCCCCTCTGTCTCCCCGTAAAATATCCCACTAATCGAGGCGTCCCCGCGCCCAAGATACCCAAGGCTGGCAGCACGCTCGGCAAAGGTCTGAACCGAGGACTCGAGGCGCTCTGTTGTAATCCTGACGTTGGCAAACGAGGACTCTAGCACGTCGGGCGGGAGATCGGCTATTGCCTCGCGCTCGGCAAACGACGCGTATGCCTCCAGTGCCTCGCCGGGGTTTTCGTGTATCCATGCAGCCGTCTGCTCGTGCGCCTCAAGCCACGCGCCCAGCTCGGCAGGATTTGCGTCCGCATACTCTGTGCGGGTAATCATGACTACAGATGCAAACTCTGAATCTGCCCAGAGATCCTCCTCAAAAAAGACGCGCTTGGCACCGAGTGACTCGATTATCAGCGTCGCCCATGGCTCGGGAGTCCACGCCGCATCGACTGAATCGCGTGCAAAGAGCGTATACATTTCGGGGCCGGCGACCGTGACGACGTTTGTGCCCCCGCCGTGCTCTGTAGTCTCGATGCCGTGCTCTGCAAGATATGTCCGGAGTGAGACGTCCTGCGAGTTGGCAATCTGGGGGACCGCTATTCGCACCCCCTCAAGATCGGCCGGTCCTGCGATATCTATATCCCGGTGCGCAATCAGGCTGACCCCGCCGCTGGCAGCACCCGAAACAATCACGACGTCCCGGTTGTCTGTTCGGACAAACGCATTGACGGCAGGACCTGGCCCCACGTATGCAATATCGAGATTGTCTGACAGCAGCGACTGCACTGCCTGGGTTCCACTGTCGAGTATGCGCGCATCTATTCTGGTCTGGTTTCCCAGTGATTCTGCAAACGCACCCGTCTCTATCCCGACTATGGGTATGGCGTGGCTTATGCTTGGCAAAAACGCGACGCGGATGGCCGATTCCTGCGGCGCCGGGCCTGCCAGCAAGGCTACGGTGCCTGCAAGAACAATGGCTGCTGCGGCGATGCCTAGTTGGAGCTTCATATCAACGACATCCACTATGCACTAAATAAGCGTGGTTTTTCCAAGCTGCAGCTATCGCGTTTCAGCCACGTGCAACACGCCTCTAGAATCTGGGGTTTAGGCCAAGTGGCTTTTTAGCTCGCGGTCCTGTGCAATTCTTGGATGGTACGAGTCTGCAAGTACCACCTCAAACCAATAGTACATGCCGTCCCTGTAGACAAAGTACGAGCCAAGAAGCGACATGTTGGGATAGCGCTCAAGGACGCGCCTCTGCGCCACTGTCTTCATGCTGTCATCACCCTTTATTCTTGTGACGCCCAGGTGCTTTTGCCTGCGCCCGCCACGCGGACGCTGCTTGCGCATTCCGCCGGTACTGACGCGCATCCGGATTACCGTGATTCCCTGCTTTGCCTTGTAGCCGACGCGCCTTGCCTTTTGGAGCCTGCTTGGGCGCTCTATGCGCGTCATTGCCTCCTCCTTTCTCCACCTTACAACGCGGTCACGCAACTTTGGCGAGTTCTCGCTCCACATCTTTACCCACAGCCTGTCCTGCATCGTGTGCGCCTTCATTCTGCCACCAAGTCATTTTGCCCCTTAATATCTGTAAATCGCACGGCAGGGTTATTATGCGGCGCACAGAATATTTTCACACATGAAGATAGCCATAGCCGGAATCGGCGTAGCGGGAAGTTATCTTGCATCGAGGCTAAAGCGCGACCACGAGGTGGTGGGCTTTGAGCGCATGACCGAACAGCACCACGACTCGATATGCGCATGGGGCACATGCCGCACAAAGATGGACGAGCTGTGCGCAAAGTCGGGAATCGACTTTGCAAAGTATGTCATACACGACGGAAAAAAGATGCACGTCCAGATCGGCGACAAGCGTATGTTTCAGATCGGCCTTGACGGCCTGTGCACGTACGACAAGATCGGCCTAATACACGACCTCGTGGACGGATGCGAGATACACCACGGCACGGCCCCAAAGCGCGAGGAGCTAGAGCGCGACTTTGATCTCATCGTCGACTGCACGGGGTTTCACAGGTCGTACCTCCCAAAGATTGAAAACGACTTTTACCTTCCGACATACGAGTACAAGGTAGAGTACGACGGCGGCGTGCCGTTTGACGACTTTTACATAAAGCCGTTTCCGGGAATGTCTGGATACTTTTGGTACTTTCCGCTGGGAGACCGGCTCGCACACATAGGCGCCGGCGACTATAACAAGAAACACGTCAAGATGACGGACGAATTTCTGGCAAAGTACGGCGGCAAGATTGTAAAGACCGTGGGGCGCCCGATACGCCTGGCGACCCCAAACATGTGCATGCCGTACAGCGACGGCAAGGTCGTCGGGGTCGGCGAGTCAATAGGCACCGTCTTTCCGCTGCTCGGCGAGGGGATAATACCTAGCATGGAGTGTGCAGACATCTTTGTGCGCAACATAACAGATATCCCGGCGTACGAGCGCGAAGTCCGGCGCCACTTTGCAATATATGCCAAAGTCTTTGATTTTGTGCACAGCAAGCTCTCAGGCCAGTTCAGCGTAATGCGCCATGGCCTAAACATGCTTGCAATATACCGGCACATGAAAAAGCACGAGGCGCGGTTTGGAATGGACATAAAGATGCGCAATCTGGTAAAGGTTGCGCGCGCCTAGCCTGCCGACGATGCGCCAAAGCCCTCGCGTGCCGTGCGAGCGTGCGCCATGTTATAGTCGGCAATGATAGCTGCGTACTCGTCTAACACGCCGCGCATCTCGTCTATCGAGCCGCCAAGGTAAAACCCGGGGCAGTCCCCAGTAAACTGGAACGTCGCATGAATCCGCGGAAACCCGCGCTCGTTTTCAAGCCACGTCATAAACGGGTACAGGTAGCAGACGCCGGGCCTTCCAGGATGGAGTGTGCATGCACCATCACCCCCGAGAAACCTGCACGGTATCCGTGTCCCGTCGTCGTCCGCGGTCTCTGTGTCTGAGCGCTTTAGGTTGATGCTAGTCATTGCAGAACCTGCTTGGTCCTGAATCGACCACGTGCTAGTAAGGGTCTCGGCTGCAATAAACTCGGATGTCTTTGAATACTTTAGCCCGCTGCCGATTGTAATTAGATCGTCGGATGTTAGCGGCAGCCTTCCCTGGCGCTCGCAGCAGTTTGTACAGTCCGGCCAGTGGCACTTCCACAGGACATACCTTGACTCTGACTCGATGTATGGTATGTGGAATACAACCGAGCTTACCATGACTGTCCTGTCTGCCATGTCCCGAACCTTGCCGAGCGTGACGTCCTGTATGAGGGGGTCTACATCCCAGCCCTTTTTGAGAAGATCGTCGAGTGAGTCACGTACCTCGCTGTGCGTTGACAAGTGAATCAAATATTAGCGGCGTTCATTATATTGCTTGACATGGGCACCAAGGGCAAGTATGCCACGGCCACTGAAAAGCGGCGATTTGTATGGACACGCGTGATATGGCCGCTCATACTCGAGCTGGGGGAGAACACGTTCACACTCGAACAGTACCAGAAAAAGCGCGACACGGTGTGCACCGGCAAAGACGTGGTCATGGCGTCCCGGGGCCTGGCATCGCTGACCCAAAAGCGGGTCCTCATAAAGGAGGGCAACATGTACTCGATCCATTACCGCCTGATCCCATACCTACGCGTAAACGCAGAGTGCGACTATGCGACTGCGATACACGAGTCAAGCGTGTACTAGCGCGTACACGCCCAGAGTAAAAATAGTGAAAAGAGTTTACCAGTATTTGCCGTTGTCAGGTATGAGGCCGATGCCCTCTTTCTCAAAGTGCCTGTCAAGCTCGTCGACCCATCTCTCGCGGTTGTCCTTGTAGGCCCAGCCGTGGACACGCAACCAGTATGCGATGACTGCCAGCAGGAATACCGTGAACATTATTGTGCCAAAGATGTAGATCATGACGTCGTAGAATAACGGATCATAGTTGGGGCCTAGTTGACCGGTTATGGCCGAAAGGACGCTAAGAACCGCACCCAGTATTGGTACCATTGAGGCATCGTGTATGATGGTATATTATATACATTGCTCTGAATTTGGCTGATCCCGGGGCTTGCTGTATGCCGGCATTGGAGATCGCTGGATCTGTGATATGGTAGGGGTGCGCACTGTTCTATGGGTGCATTTTTGAGGCGATCTCGTCTTTTCGTACTTGGGGCATCCTGGCCTCTGGTGCAAACCGGACGCTTGCCGATCTAGAGACTGACGGTGTCATTGCACATCCGAGCATGGCCTACGAGGGTGGTGGGTCTATGCATTTCATCGGCAAGGCTCACCGTCGCCGATAGGCGGGAAAATGGGCTAAAAACCCGACCTTGGACAGACTAGGGGGCGGGTCTGGAGGATATGTCCAGCTCATCGGCGAGGCTAGTGTTGGGTATGCCTTGAAATCTACCAAATACCGACAAAGTGGGCAATATTGTACTGGGAAAAATGCCAAAAATACGCCTTGCTCGCTCTAGACAGGAAAATCGACCAAGATATTGCGCCAAATCCAAGTGCTGAATCCTCTACTTTTGGTCAATATTGGGTAGTTTTGTGTCAACAGTCAATGAATCTAAAATTTAATATGTGAATCAAGAAGCGGGCTTGGGATGTCCAAGCAGAAAAAGGATACTATGTCATTCACAATTAAGATCGCCCAAAACATGAAATGCGGTACGTTGGGCAATACTAGCAATTTGTGGTTTATGAAAAGCGGGGTCAATATTGCGGCAGAGTCTGGTGAGGATATATGACCGATACCAAACAGAATGAAAACCTTGACAAAGTATTACAGGGCATAGCGAACAAAGAACAAGCCGTCCTGCTGGGATTTGTCAACTCATACGTTCCAAAACGATATGATCCAATTAGATTTGGTCATGCTCAAATAGGTTTAGTTGAAGAATTCATCGTAGAAGACACGTTAGAAGAAATTTCTAAAAAAACCAATATCAAGAAAGTGTTTTTTCTCATAAATTCTTTTGGTGGTGGACTGCCATCTTCATATAAAATAGCCAAAGCTATTCGTAATGCATTTAATGATATTACGGTATTTGTCCCACACATAGCTGTGAGTGGGGGAACTTTACTTGCCTTAACCGGTGATAAGATTGTAATGGGTACTATGAGTCAACTTGGTGGACTTGATCCACAAGTAATGTACAAAGGTCAAAAAGTATCTGTAAATTCTATGTTTGCAGCTAAGCGTATACTTGATGGTTTAGCTTCGAGGAAAACTTAACAAGAACTTCCATATACAACTAAACATTTAATCGAGCAACTTGATCCAATATTTTTAGAAAAATTTAGGGGTGTGAATAACGAAGTCAAATATTATTTGAAGGCAATATTAGAAAAGAGCATGAATGACAATCAAAAAATTGAACAAATAATTGATACACTTGTATTTCGTTTGCCTAATCATGAGTTTGTTATTGATTTTGAATTAGCTAAAAACTTTGGTTTAAACGTAATAAATGGTTCTGAACAAAAATTATTGTGGCCAGTGATGCGTTCATGGGTGCAAAAGTATCTAAAGGCGGCATCAGATCACCATATTATGGATTATTATATACCGACTGAATCCGACTCTTCCTAATTGGCATGTGTTCGGCTAACGATACATTTAGGCTCGGATTTGACCATTCATTCAAAACACAAGCACGGATCTTTACACAAACCCTAATTGTCTTAGGTAGCCTATTGCCAAAATCCAAATGTCCGCAATATTACTGTGAATGATCACGTCTGCGGGCAAGAGGGTGCTGACCCCGTTCTCCTAATTTTTCCCATTCTTTAAATCCGATTATTGCATCTTTCTGTTCAACTTCGCTAAAACGCTCTGCTGTGGAAGACATGTCATAACTATGCAACATCTCCTAATATAATGTTGTTGTCAAAATTCACGGCTTGAGCGATAGTTTCAAGAACATGCTGGGATTATCTCATTTATTGCCAAGCCCTAATCTCCAACATGCCGGTATTTGATATATAAAGCAGCCATGGACTAGGCGCAAATTCACCCAGTTTGCAATGATGGTTGCCGAACCATCCACGATTCATTAATTAGATAGGCACATGGGCAATTACCTCGTTGTCCAACGTCAAAGTGGCCATTGTTGCGCTCGTATGCCTGGGTATCGGCGTTGGTGCGGGCTTTGGAATCAACTCATCGACGACTGTGGTCGAGTCTGATCTCATTCCTGCTCCTGCAACAGACGTGGGCGGGCTCTCTGGCACGATTGATGTCGGGATACTCCTCCCGCTTACCGGCCAGCAGTCAACGCACGGAACAGAAAACACTGCTGCTGCAATGCTGGCCATTGAGGACTTTAACGAGCATCTAGAGACAGTCGGCGCCGACTGGCGCATGCGCGGCGTGTCCGAAGACACGGCGACTAGCCCCGTTGTCGCACTCGAAAAACTCGGCGCCCTCAACTCGCGGGGAATACAGTTGATCATCGGACCCGAGACCAGTGCAGAGATTCGCACGATAAAGGGATATGCAGACTCTAACGGAATGCTAATGTTCAGCCCGTCATCGACTGCACCCTCGCTTGCGATTCCAAACGACAGCGTCTTTAGAATGATATCGGACGACTCAAAACAAGGCCCTGCAATCTCATCCATCATCGGCCAGGCGGACAAGACCGTGCTGATACCCGTATGGCGCGGCGATGCGTGGGGCGACGGGGTGCATGAGACATCATCTGTCTCGTTTGCAGAGAATGGCGGGATAACTGACGAGGGAATCCGGTACAACCCCGAGACCGTGGAATTTTCTGCAACAATGTCGCTCCTAGATGAAAAGGTGACAAACTATACCGAAGAGTACGGCGCAGACAATGTCGCAGTCCTCCTTATTGCATTCTCTGAGGCCCTCCAGATCATGCAGTCTGCAAGCTATTATGACTCGCTTGATGATGTAAAGTGGTACGGAACCTCGGCCAACTCCAAGGAATACAAGATAATCGAGGATCCCGTGGCACGCGAGTTTGCAACAAACGTCGAATTTACCACCATCCAGATCATTGCGACCCACAACGAGATATACGAAAGGGTGAATACGGAGCTGAGCGCACAGTTTGGGGGCAAGGAGCCAAACGGATACGCGTTTACCTCGTATGACGCCGCATGGGTTCTGGGAAGCGCAATGCTCCAGACGGGCACCGACGACGTCGAGACGCTAAAGCGTGCAATACCAGAGGTGGCCGAGAGGAACTTTGGCTCTATCGGCCCGACCCGGCTCAACGAGGCCGGCGACCTGGCAGGCACTGATTATGATCTTTGGGCCATATATGACGGCCAATGGGTCAACGGCGGGCAGTACTTTCGCGCAACTGACACCCTCCAGTTGAATCCGGATTATGCATCCTAATGTCGGGCCGTCTCGTTATCGTTGCAATTGCGGCCATCATCGGCGGCGTCCTGATCGGCATGGTTGCCAGTCCTGATTCGGGCACAGGCCAAGCTCCGGCACCGGCCGCGCCAGCCAACGGCAATGTCCTGCCAGACAATGTCCTCATAGGCCACATTGTCCCGCTTAGCGGGGACGCAGCACTACTCGGCCTTGACAGCCGGGCCGGACTAGACATCGGGGTTGCAGACTATAACCGGTATCTAGAGTCCCTCGGCGCCGACTGGCGCATCGAAGTGATCCACGAGGACAGCCAGTCAAACCCACCGCTGGCCCTTGAAAAACTCACGGCCCTAAAGGCACGCGGAGTCGATATAGTCATCGGCCCGTACACCAGCTCAAACGTGCGAGCACTTGTCGGATATGCAGAATCAAACAACATGGTAATGATCAGCCCGTCATCGACTGCGCCACAGCTGGCAATTCCAGGTGATGCCGTGTTCCGGCTGATCCCTGATGACGAGCAGCAGGCACTCGCACTGGCCCGGCTCATGGCAGACTCTGGGATACAGACGGCGGCAATCATCCACCGCGGTGATGCATGGGGTGACGGACTCTACCGGGCCACCCTGGAGGCATTTGAGGCTACCGGCGGGGTCACCGGCGAGCCGATCCGCTACAACCCCGAGGTGAGCGACTTTGCAGTAAGCGTCTCGCTCTTGGCCGATAACGTCGGGGGACACGTCGATGAGCACAGGGCCGCCAGTATCGGGGTGCTGGCCATCGGCTTTGCCGAGACACTTGAGGTACTCCAGGACGCGTCCCAGCACGACGCGCTAGGCGGCGTCTCGTGGTTTTGCACCGACGGCTTTAGCACCAACGGCATCATCTTTGATGATTCGACCGCACTCGAATTTGCCAAAGCCACAGACATGCGGTGCACGCAGACGGCGGTGCCCAAAAACCCGATACGCGACGGCCTTGAGACAAGGCTTGCAGGCGTGCTGGGCCACACCCCAAACACGTACGCCTATTCCGCGTATGACAGCCTGTGGGTTGCAGCCAATGCCGTACTGGAGACAGGTGACACCGATGCGCAGACGATAAAGGACGTGCTCATAGACGTGGCGGCGCGCCACAACGGCGCACTCGGCAACACAAAGCTAAACCCTGCAGGCGACCTTGACGCATCGACCTATGCGATATGGTCCATAGACGGCGATGCGTGGGTGACAGACTCTGTATATATCGGCGCACGCGACACGATAATTTCTGCACAATAGCCGGGAGATGCTATTGGCTTATTCCAAGGTACGTCTTGCACAGCTCTGGCTGTGCGCGCACCTCCTCGCTTGAGCCGCTGAATGCGACCTTGCCGTTTGCAAGTATCGTGACCGAATTTCCAAAAGCAAGGGCGCGCTTTACATTCTGCTCGACTAGGATGACCGTAATCCCAAACGAGTCGCGCACATGCGCCACCTTGTCCAGCACCTCGCCGGCAAGCTTTGGCGAGAGGTTTGCCGTGGGCTCGTCAAACATCATGACCTGGGGCATCCGTACAAGCGCCATCCCCATTGCCAGCATCTGCCTCTCGCCGCCGCTCAGGGTGTTTGCGCGGTCGCCCCTGTGCCGCACCAGCTGGGGAAACGTCTCATAGACGTGCTCGTTGCGCTGCTCATACCCTTTAGAGTCCAGGGTGTAGGCTGCCATCTTTAGGTTCTCATCGACGCTCAGGTTTGTAAAGACGTTTTTTACCTGGGGAAGATACGCAATGCCCTCGCGCGCAATCGTGTGGGGCTGCATGTGCGTAATGTCGCGGCTGCCAAACCGCACGCTCCCAGAGTGTATCGTGGCAAGGCCAAACATGCACTTTAGCAGCGTACTCTTGCCGCTCCCGTTTGGGCCCACGATTATCGAGATCTCTTTGTCCTTTGCATCAAAGTCGACGCCGTCGATGATCGTCGTATTGTCATAGCCTGCAACCAGGCCCGTGACTGATATGGCAGAGTTATTTTCCAAGGTACGACTCCGCGACGCGCTTGTCTGCAATTATCTCATCCGGCGTCCCGCTTGCCACTATCTTGCCGCGATCCATTGCAAAGACATAGTCTGCGTATCCGAGCGATATGTCCAGCCTGTGCTCTATGATCAGAAACGTGACATTCGACGTGCGTGCCATGGTGCGAATCATCTCAAATATGCTGTGCGCAAGTTTCGGGTTTATTCCTGCAATCGGCTCGTCCATGAGCAGTATCCTGGCATCGCCTGCAATCGCCTTTGCAACTTCTAGCAGCTTGCTCTGCCCCCCGCTCAGCTCGTCACTCTGTATCTGCTGCTTGTCGAGTATCTTGGACTTTGCCAGCGCGTCCTGTGCAATATTTACTGCGCGCCCCTCGTCCCCCTTCCAGGTGTTGTGAAACGCGGCGCGCCGGTACGACTCGCCAGAGTTCTCCCCAGTGGCAACAAGCGTGTTCTCGAGCACCGTGAGGTTTTCAAAGAGCTGTGGAATCTGAAACGTCCGCGCCATGCCAAGCTTGTAGGTCTGGAGCATCCGCATGTCTGTAATGTCGTGGCCGTCGTACGTTATCCTGCCCCCGTCTGCCTCTAGCGCGCCTGATATGACGTTGATAAGCGTCGTCTTGCCGCTCCCGTTTGGGCCGATGAGGTGGTAGACCCGTCCCGCATCAAGGGACATGTCTATTCCGTCAAGGACTGTCTGCCCGCCAAAGATCTTGCGGACATTGGTCATCTCTAGTATCGGCATTTTACACACCGACTATCGGCGTATGTCTGTTAAGCGTTTCTGAGTGCGCCGCCTTTGGTATGTGGGTGGCCGGCGGGATCATCCGTCGGCCCGGCCAGGTTCTTTGCGTGCGAGCTGTTCGTAGACCTTGTAAATCTCGTCTGTCCCGATTGCCTTGTAGCTCCACTCGTCGTTCTTCCAGACAACCTGGGAGAATGTCTGCTGCATCGTGGGGTGGAGGCGCTTGTAGACGTCGTGGCCGATGAGTATCTTGTTTGGGGGTGCGTGTGACTGGATCTTTGATGCAATGTTCATCGGGGGGCCCATTATGTCCACGTATGACTTTTGCTCGTCTGCACCATACCTTACGATTATGCACGTGCCAAAGTCGATTCCAATCTTTATGCGGAGCGTGGGATAGTCTAACTTGCCAAGTATCGGGTTTATCCCCCTGTTTATGACGTCAATCATCGATGTGCTGCAGGATACTGCGTTCTCTGCTGCACTCAGCGAGTTCTCGTCTGCCACAAAGTACCCCAACACGGCATCGCCTACAAACTTTAGCACCCTTCCGCTGTGGAGCGTGATGACTCGCGCCATCTCTTGTGCAAACGCGCTGATGATTATTGCAACCCTGTCCTCGGGAAGGCGGAGGATCATGTCAGTAGAGCCGACAAGGTCGACATACATTACTACGAGCTTTAACCTAGAGAGCACGCGCTTGCGCAAAAATGCGTCAGACTCCTCTAGCGTCGTGCTGTATTCGTATCCGTGCTCAAGCGCGTCGGACACGTGCTTTTGGACCTCGGAGATGAGCGTGTCCGAGTCAACGGTGCGTACCCCGTCGTCCCTGAGCATCCTATCTATGATGCTCTGATCCGAGGCATCTAGATCGGAGGTCGAAGACGGTGTCTGCGTGTTGTCTGGCACAGTGGGTGTGGGAGTGGTGCTTTCATTTATGTGGGTTGGTTTTTTCACACTCTTGCAAGGATTTATGACAAAGTGCAGAATATGGGGCGCTTGTGAGAATCGGCATTGCGTCTGATGATGCGTTCATGGAGTCACTCGGATCCCAGGCAGAGTCGATGAAGGCCGCGTTTGCAGGCATCATGGCACGGTGCACGGCGACATCTGCGACGAGTGTAATGATGGGGGACGCCACCGTAAAGGAGGATACGACCTTTGATCCGGCAAGGGTGCACGATGCACTGGTTGCAATAACGTCGCAGCTGGACGGGTGGGACGTGCAGGAGACTGCCACGACCAGAAACGAGGACAAGCGCAGACTCTTTACAAAGTTTAGCGTCACAGAGCACGGGATGCGGCTTTCCGGGCACTTGTCACTACAGTACCACGTCCTCCTGTATTATGCGCCAAACCAGCGCGTCATTGAATGCCAAAAAGAGCTCTCTGGCATAATCGAGGATACCGGGGGCCACGACGACCGCCGCGCATCAATGGCCGACGACATTGTAAGATCAAAGCTAGAGTCATCGGGGATGCGCAATCCCGGCGAACAAGAGATCTTTGAGGCGCTCTACAACGACGATGCGCTCCGGGACGAGATTGCAGCAGAAATCGATGCGCGCACGGATCCAAAAGAGGCGTCTCTTACACAAAAAAAATCAGAGCTCTACGCAGAGCTTGACTCGCACCTCCTAGAGGTCTACAAGACCTCGCAGGTACTGATTGACGAGGCAAGGCTGGTAGGCGGAGAGGAAGGGTATGTCTTTACGCTGGACATTGAGGCGACCGGTGCGACATTTGATCCGTCCCTCATAGACGGGGATGCCCGCACTGCATTAACGTCGAGAATGTCCCAGCTCGGGGACGCACTGGCACGCGCATAGAAATTCAAATATACGATATGCCGTAGATTGTGCCATGAAACCGACGTACGAGGACATACTCGGAGCCGATACAGAACGGGGCGGCATAATACGCCACACGCCGCTGACCCCCTCGCCGTTCTTTAGCCAGCACACGGGCTCGGACGTATACCTCAAAGAAGAGTACCAGCAAAAGACGGGGTCGTTCAAGATACGCGGGGCATACCACAAGATCCGCTCGCTGAGCGACGCGCAAAAGGCGGCCGGCGTCGTGGCAGCATCGGCGGGAAACCATGCACAGGGCGTGGCGTATGCGGCCGCTACGGAAAACATCCAGTGCACAATCGTGATGCCAAAGTCCGCATCGCCTGCAAAGGTGGCAGCTACGATAGGTTATGGCGCCGAGGTCGTGCTCTATGGCGCAAGCTATGACGAGTCGTGGAAAAAGGCACGCGAGATTGCAGAATCCACAAACGCCACGATAATACACGCCTTTGATGACGAAAAGATAATCGCAGCCCAGGGCGTCGTGGGCCTAGAGATACTCCGGGACCTGCCCGACGTCGAGGAGATCTATGTCCCAATAGGCGGCGGCGGACTTGCCGCCGGCGTGCTGATTGCAGTAAAGGAAAAGAACCCGTCTGTCCGCGTAATCGGCGTCCAGTCAGAAGCCTTTCCCTCAATGCTCGAATCAATAAAAAACAAGTCTATATCTGCAATCGAGCCGGGAAGGACGATTGCAGACGGGATATCTGTAAAAAAGCCTGGGAGCCTTACGTTTGAGATCATCGGCAAGATGATTGATGATGTGGTTATCGTCAATGACACGGACATGATAAAGGCGATATTTTACCTCATGGAGCGCGCAAAGACCGTAGTAGAGCCGGCAGGCGTGGCAGGACTTGCATACCTGCTCGCAGCAAAGCCGGCACCGGGCAAAAAGGTGGTCACAATACTCGGCGGGGGAAACATTGACATGTATCTCTTGGGCCAGGTAGTCGACAAGGGGCTGGCAGCGACCAGCCGGCTGTTAAAGATAACCGTAATCCTCAACGACCGGCCCGGAATGTTCAAGGATCTAGTCGATGCCATAACAATGTCCAACATCAACATCGTAGAGGTCATCCATGACAGGCTGAGCTCAAACATTGGCGTCGGCTCTGCCGGCGTGACGCTCAGCCTAGAGACTCAGGGTCCAGAGAATGCAAAAAAGCTCCTAGACCGGCTAGGAGAGCTAGACATGGACTTTAGCGTCCTTTCTTGAGCCGCCTGCGCCGTGCGGTAAACTTTGAGAGGCCAGACGTGTAAAGCGTGTCGGACTCTTTGATTACGGCGCGGCTCTGCTTGTCCTTGTAGGCTGTGAGCTTTTTTTGCAGTGCGGCGGACCCTATTGCAAGAATCTTTACGGCATAGATTCCGGCATTGGCAGACTTGTTTATTCCAACGCATGCCACAGGCGAGCCTGTCGGCATCTCTGTCATTGATAAAAGCGAGTCAAGCCCCCCAAACGATGAGAGATACGCCCTGTTTGTCTTGGCTGCGACCTTGCTGTATGCCATGATTGGCACGCCGATTACCGGTATGTATGTGTGCGATGCAATCATTCCGGGAAGGTGTGCAGCACCCCCGGCCCCTGCAATTATCACGCACAGCCCGGTCTTTTCTGCGTGGCGTGCATACTTTACCAGCCTGTCCGGCGTCCGGTGTGCGGATATTATCTGCGCCTCGTATGGCACCCCGAACCCGTCTAGCATCTCGGCGGCGCCGTGCATGACCTCGCTGTCAGAGCTTGACCCCATGATTATGCCTACAAGCGGGGCCTTTTTGCGCGCCATTGCAGGATGCGCCCCGCCGGGGGTAATTATCCTATTGGCGATCATGCGTGTGCCGCATACTCAACTATTTTTAATCCCGCATTATGCGTGGCGTGCATGAAGACGCTGGGACTTGTAGGTGGCGGCCAGCTGGGAATGATGCTGACAGAGGCCGCATTGCAGATGAGCGAGCACGTCTCCCGAGTCGTTGCACTGGATCCTACAGGGTCGTGTCCTGCATCAAAGGCCGGGGCAGAGCAGATACTTGGCGCATACGACGATCACGATGCCACGCTCGAGCTTGCCGGCCGCTCCGACGTTCTCACGTACGAGTTTGAGGGCGGAAACACCGACGCACTAGAGTCCGTCATTTCATCTGGCACGGCGATAGTCGAGCCGTCACCATCGACGCTCAAAATCATAAAGGACAAGCTCGTCCAAAAAGAGTTTCTGGCCTCGCACGGCATCCCGGTCCCGGACTTTGCACCTGTCAGCACGCCCGATGAGATCAAGGCGTTTTTGGCCACGTACGGCCGTCGTGCGATACTAAAGGCGCGGCGCGGGGGCTATGACGGCAAGGGAAACCTAGAGATGCGGCGCGCAATAAGCGCAGAGGCCGCATTGAAATACTTTGGTGAGCGGCCCGTAATGCTTGAGCGCAGGGTGAACTATGAGATGGAGGTCTCTGTAGTCATTGCGCGAAACACGGAGGGGCAGACTGCGGCATATCCTGCAGTAGAAAACATCCACGAGTCGGGCATACTCCACACCACGATTGCACCTGCGCGCACCAACAAGCACGTCATGCGCAAGGCACTCGAGGTTGCAAAAAAGACGCTTGGCGTCCTTGATGGCGCAGGCGTGTTTGGGATCGAGATGTTTGTAACGCGAGGAGGCGACATACTGGTAAACGAGATTGCCCCGCGGGTGCACAACTCTGGGCACCACACGCTCCACTCGTGCTCTACATCCCAGTTTGAGCAGCACATACGCGCAGTACTGGGAATGGATCTCGGGAGCACAGAGATCCGGCGCCCGACGGTAATGCACAACATACTGGGTCCTGAACTCATGGAGGGCGCATATGCAGAACCAAAGACTACTGATCCGGACGTCCACATAAAGATGTACAAAAAGGATCACACAAAGCCGCTTCGAAAGCTGGGCCATGCAAACATTGTCGGCCAGCGCGACGATGATGTCGGATCGCTCTTGGAAAAACTGGAGCAGATCAAACACACATTGTGTGTCCGCGAAAAGTCCGCCAAGGCACGAGTTTAGGTTTATATACATTCCAAATTGCGCGGCGTTATTGGCACTAGGTCTGGCGTACATACTAGTTGGAATACCGATTGCCCTGCTTGGCATCTATGGCATTGACGTTATAGTCACAGAGCTGGCAGGCGAGGGGTTTTTGCCTATTGACCACAGGGCGCGAGGGATCGGACTGGGATTGCCCGGAATAATACTCCCGTTTGCCGCGTTTGTCGTGGCAAGAAAGCAGGCATCTGTCGGACTGGGTGCAATGCTGGTGGTGGTAGGCGTGTTGATAATTGCCGGGGGTCTTGCAGTTATCGGCCTGGCAGACCCGCCAGAGATGTCTGATACGCGCAATGCAGCTGCCGAGGCGCTCCCGCTGATTGCAGTCGGCAGCGTAATTATAGGACTGGGCGTATTCAAGATAAGGCGTTCACAAAGTTAGCAGCTTTGGGTGCATTGCTTGCCTCTAGAACAACTAGTCGAGTGGATTGTAAAGACAATGTCTGAAAACCTGGTTTTGGGCGTGTTTTTGGCATCGTTTGTCGAGACAATGATCCCGCCCCTGCCGACGCTGGTCTTTTTGCCCACGGCCGGATATGTGGCATCACAGGCAGGTGTGGGGCCTGTCGGGGCCGCACTCTTGGGCATCCCCGGAGGTGCGGGTGCCACAATCAGCGCCTCTGTCATATATGCAGTCTCTAAAAAGCTCGGGCGCGCCGTAGTACTGCGGTATCTGGGTCGGGTGCGCGTCGGCGAGCAAAAGATTGTGCGCGCAGAGGCGTGGTTTGCAAGGCACGGCTCCAAGACCGTGTTTTTTGGCAGGATGGTGCCGGTGTTTCGCGAGCTGGTCTCGATACCGGCGGGGCTGCTTGGTATGCGCCCCGCACTCTTTGTCGCCTATACGTTTGCAGGCTCGACTGTGTGGTGTATGGCACTCGTCCTTTTGGGGTACTATGTTGATGCCGCAATACTTTCACACTGGGAGCCGGCACCCTAGCTACACTTGAATTAGAGCAGATGCGGCGCACGCGCATGGATGCGTTAATACTTGCAGGCGGGATGGGCAGCAGGCTGCGCCCGATTACCGACTATGTCCCAAAGTCGCTCGTACCCGTGGCAAACGTGCCGCTGTTGGAGTGGCAGATACGCTACCTCGTGCACCACAAGGTGCGCCGGATAATCATATGCGGCGGGCACCTCCAGGATCAGCTCAGAAACTTTGTAGAGGTAAGAAAACTCGGCGCCAAGATCATGTTTTCAGCAGAGTCATCCCCCCTCGGTACCGGGGGTGCGATAAAAAAGGCCGAGCCGCTGGTTCGCGGACGCTCGGCGTTTGTAATCAACGGCGATGTCCTGACCAACATTGATCTTGGCCGCATGGCCGGGACCATAGACTCGGTGTCTGCCGTACCCCTGCGCACAAAGTACGGCGTCCTGGACATTGACGGGGACACGATAAGTGCGTTTGGTGAGAAAAAAGTGGTGCGCGACAAGTGGATGAATGCGGGGATCTACCACCTTGCCCGCAAGACAATGCGTGCAATGCCTGCACGGGGCAACGCCGAGAGCACGATATTCCCAAAGATGG
>JAHRAL010000079.1 GCA_020027325.1 Cenarchaeum sp.
TCGATGTGTTAGGACAGGACGCTGACGGCATACAGTATCAAGATTCCAAGGCCCACGCCGGCTAGCATGGGCGGAGATGAGACGCGCATGTTTTGCGATCGCATCCAGAGAACCATCGACATGACTACCTGGGCAATGGCGCCAGAAGCTGCGGCAAGGAGGACCGTTGCAACCAACGGCGAGAATGCAAGGCTGCCGGCAATGGTGCCCGCAACCACGGGCAGGCCGGCCAGCAGGCCAAGCAGACCCAGGTAGACCGCCCGAACCCGCATCTTTGCAACTGGTGCCGTGATTGCAAACCCTTCGGTCATGTTGTGTAGTGCAATGCCTACAATGAGAAACGACGTAAAGGCCGCCTGACCGAGCCCGATAGCAGCTCCGATTGCCAGGCCCTCGCCCAGGTTGTGTAGCCCGATTCCTCCTGCGACAATTATAGAGATTACTAGAGGCGCAGACCTGCCGGATCTCTGGAGCAGTGCAGAGACGTACTGGATTCCCAAAAACACCGTTGCCCCGACTGTGAATATCAAGAGCTGTCCGTTAAAGCCTGCGTCCAGCTGCCACTCTGCAGAGATGTCGAGTGCCTCGCGTACGGTGGCAGCTGCAATGAATGCCAGGAACCCGATGGTCATTCCAAGGACCAGTGCCCGCCGATTCTCATCAAGGCGCGATACAAACGGACGCCAGAGCAGTCCGATCATCACCGGAACTATGCCGACTAGCGCTCCTATAATTACAAAGTTCAGTATAGTCCGCGGATCGGGTTCGAGTGCAGGGACGGCGGCCTCGATGAGTCGGGCAAAGCGCGTCCCGTCATCGAGTGTGATTCCGATCTCGTACGGTTCACCGGTGTTCCAGCTGTAGGGTATGCGGATCAGCGCAGCCTCTAGCCTGTGCAGTGTCGCATCTGGTTCTGCAGCTGACGGTTGTATCCGGTCGTTGATGTCGGCCTGTGCAATTGTCACATCAACATGGCCCGTGTTTCGCACCGTTGCCAGTATCTGGTCCCCGGCAAACTCGATCTTTTCGATTGTGACCTCGGGAAGAATGACAGAGTCTGGAAGGACGAGCTCAGAGCCGTAGCCTAGCACGTATGCGACTAGAGCGGCGGCTAAAACCAGTGGAATTATGCCTTGTGCGGCATGCATGCCGCGGCGGCCCTGCCTAGACATCCTTGACCAGGAATACCCCCGACCAGCCCTTTTCTGAAAACTCTACCTTGTGGGCGTGAAAGAGGTACATCCCCGGATAGTCATACGTGAACTCCATTATACCGCGCTCTGTCTGGGACAGCGTTATCATGTCGGTGTATGTGGATGGCACTGTGTCGGTTCCCGTCGGGTAATAGTGGTACAGGTTTCCGTGGAGGTGAAAGTTGTTTATCGGGTCAAACTCTACCATGTTTAGCACATAGATGCGCACCAGCTCGCCCATCTCTATCTCTATTGGGTGGTGCTGGTAATAGAATGGGACCGTGTTTGCCGCGTAAAAGTTGTTTTCAGAGTCAAAGTCGGTGTCAAACCCGTTGAGCATCATCACCATCTCGTCTGCCGGCGGCCTCGGCTCCACAGGATCCACTATGAACGCGCCATAGAGCCCGTGTATGATGTGCTCCTCGAGCGGCATTATGTGGCAGTGGTACGGGTGCACGCCGGCAGGGGCGGCTGCAAACTCGTACGTGAACGTGCCCCCGCCGCCACCGACGATCTCAAATACGCCGTCCATCTCTGCCGGATGTATTCCGTGAAAGTGCATCGTATGATCCTTGCTGCCGTTGTTGATGAATTTTATCCTCACAATGTCGCCCTCTGTTGCGCGGATTGTCGGTCCGGGGACGGTCCCGTTATAGGTCCACACGTTGTAAAAGACGCCTGGTGATATCTCCATTACGCGGTCGTCGTCTGCCACGATGGTAAACTCGCGTAGCGTCTTGCCGTCCTCAGTCGTCGAGACCTCGCCGTAGTTGAATTCTCGCAGGTACTCCATGGGGTCAAACTCGACATCAGATGTCGTGTACAGGGGATCTAGAATCTCGCCGCTCGTTGCAACCTGGGCGCCGGTGTGGGTTACAAAGACCCGAGTCTCAGGCTCTGTCATTGCAGAGGGCACGAGGAGTGCGACGCCGATCAGGGCCACCATACCCATGCCCACGATCATTGCAGTCGACCTAGACACGCCCATATTCGGACATTACGCCTGAATGTCCATATTTAAAATTTAGTCTAGTCTAACTTTTTTTGACTAGTCTAACTCTGTTAGAGTAGTCTAAACCTGTTGGCCCAGCCCAAATCCCCTGCCGCCACCTCCCTGGGTGCGATCACCACTCAAACGTCTGCCCAAGGGGGACCTGCTCGACAGAGTCGTGTATCTCCTCGAATAGGTGCGAGTATTCGGTATGGATCGGGATCAGGCGCTTTGGGGATATCTGTTGGACCATGTCTGTGATCTGTGCATGGTCCCCGTGGCCCGAGACGTGTATCGGGTTCCACCTTCCCACCTCTTTTTTGTGCGGCTTTATCAGTCCAAAGTGGACTAGCCACCTCTTTACTTTTTTGTGATCTGAGGCCATCTCCTCGTTGAACGGCTCTGTAAGTGAGCGGATGTACGTAGAGCCCGGACCCGGGCGTATGTCAATCAGGTTTGAGAGCGTATAGTCGCTAAGGTACAGCGCATACGAGCTGTGCTGGCCTGCCATCGAGGAATAATTTACCGCGTTGCTCAACTGGACAATGTCGCGGGCCCACGTGCCATAATCTTGGAGCATCAGCGGATAGTCAAACTCGTCCTCACGACCGATTATCCCGCTGCTTTTTTTCGGTATGAATATGTCAATGTGGTCGTCGTCGATCCCAGGATACATGCCGCGGCAGTGCGGATCTTCTGAGAAGAGCTTTAGCGTGTATGCCTGGCGAATGTCTATTGCAAGCTTGCGGTCCGAATCCTTGACCGCGCTGTAAAACGACATAAACCTGTCCAAGTCACGCGGTGGATAGCCGCACACTGTTAGATTAGAGCACGCATCAATACGTTCGGTTACAAGCTGGCGCACCTGGGACTCGGTCTCTGCCAGTCGTTTCTTGCCGTCTTCTTTTTTCAACCTTGTTCCCTCGCAGAGCATGAGGTCCACGCCTCTAGCTGCGGCAGTCTTGACAAAATCGCGGCTCCATTCGGGGTGCGAGCCGTGAAACCTAATGTCAGCAGTGTATGCAATGGTACCTGCACTCGTATAGATGAGAAACCCGTACGTCCCGGGCAGTGAGTGGTCTATGTGTATGGGTTCGAACTCCATCGGGCCGATCTTGAACTTTTTGTGGTTTTCGATCATCTGTAATTCGCGCTGGATCTTTACCTGATTTTTTTGCGACTTGTGTGTATAGCTCAGCCCGCCTTTTGTGTTCTCGTACGTCTTGAACGACTCTTTTGAGGTGAGGTACTCCGTTGAGCTCATAGCGTCAAAGCCTTCCATGATGAGCTTTGACTCTGGGCTGCAGTATACCGGGATCGACGGGCGGAGGTATGCAATATAGTCACAGTGATCGACGTGTGCGTGCGAGAGTATGACCGCATCGAGTGCGTCGGGATTCTTCCAGTCCTCCTTCCACTGCATGTGTTCGGTGTAATCCTTCCGGTACAGGCCCGGGAGCGGTGGGAGGAGGTCAAACTCGAAGAGGTCCATCAGCAAGCTGTGCTTGCGCGGCTGCTGGAACTCGCTCCAGATCGAGTTTACCTTGCCCATCTGCATCCCAAAGTCAAGTGAGACAGTAGTGTCCCCGTCCTTGACAAAGATCTTGTTGCCGCCTACCTCGCCTACCCCCCCATAGAACGATATTGACACCATGCGGGTGGACGTGGCCTGTGATTACTTTAATCTTGTTTGATGCGCCTTGCAGTATATGTGAGCTATTTTTGCTGTGGAGATCCGAAACTAGTCCCCTAGGCACGGTTGTGCGACTGGCTATACGCACACAAACAATTTTAAGCATAACTGGTGGTTCTTGTTTCATGTCAGATGACGGCGCATCCATGTCAGAAAGGCTGGGCAAGATGCTCTCAGACGGCCAGGACTGGGAGCGCACACCCACGACCATTCCAGGCGTAATGATAATCAGGATGCCCC
>JAHRAL010000080.1 GCA_020027325.1 Cenarchaeum sp.
AACACTACAAGTCAAGCAGGAACTGCATGTTGACGCCGTCCGGACCGTCGTCTATCTCCATCATGTGCAGCGTTGGCGCCTTTACTTCGATCTTGAATCCGTGTCTGGCAATATCAAGTTCCTCCCCATACGCTGTACCGTGCACGGTGTATGGCGCCTTTTCGTTCATGTCCGCCTCGAATCGACGGGCTGCAAACCCGCCGGTTATTATGACATAGTTGACAGCTTCTAGCCAGTCAAGCAGGACATGGTGCATACTGTCGCCCTCTGCCTCCAACGTGCGTGTCTGCGTCTCTGATATTGTCTCTAGATCGAGCGTGGTGTCTGCAATCGATTCTGCGGCATATGCTAGTGCCTCGTTCATGGTCGCCGCCTTGACTCGGACTATGGCATCAGTCGCATGTTCTAGGTATGAATACCCGCCCATTATCCCGCACGACTTGCCGTCTTGTATTAATTCCTGAGTGTTGCGGACATGCTTGATGGCACGCTGTACTACGCAAAGCCTAAATCCTAAGTATCCGAGTATGGTATAGATTGGATCTTCCACGCGGAATGAAGGACTTTGAGCCAGACGAAATGTCCGGAATCGAGCACATCCGTGCCGCGTTTCTAAAGACGTGTGATATCTTTGGATATACACTAGTTGAACCGTCGCCAATAGAGATGCTCTCGGTACTTGAGGCAAAGAGTGGTGCCGCAATACGTGATGAGGTCTACTACTTTGAGGACAAGGGTGACCGTGCAGTTGCACTGCGCTTTGACATGACGGTGGGAATGACACGTGCCATTTCTGCACAAAAATCAATACGTCTTCCCGTGCGCCGTGCGGCATTTGGGGGAGTGTGGCGGTATGACGAGCCGCAAAAGGGACGCTATAGATATTTCCACCAGTGGGACATTGAAGTGTACGGCGCTGCTAGCACGGAGGCAGACGCAGAGATCATCGAGTTTACAACGCGGATGCTGAAATTTGTCGGATTGCGCAACACACGAATAGAGATCAGCCACCGCATGATAGCAGAGTCCTACATTGCAAAAATAATGGACAACCGAGACTCGCTTGGAGACATGCTGCGCGCAGTGGACAGGACGCAAAAACGCCCCGAATCCGAAATAATTTCCGAATACGAGTCAAAGGGATACTCGCGCAACAACCTTGAGGCAGTGATGCGCCTGGCACATGCAAGCGGCACCGCAGACGAGGCAGAGTCGGCACTGGGGGCAGACGGCCTTGAGGGGTGGGACGAGCTGCGTGCCGTACTTGACTCCCTTGAGAGGCGCGGCGTCTCAGACATTGGGGTAAACCTTGGCATAGTGCGCGGCCTTGACTATTACTCTGGGGTCGTCTTTGAGGCTTTTGATCCCGACTCTGGCGTAGGCGCACTTGCCGGAGGTGGCAGATACGACTCACTGGCCGAATCCCTTGGCGGGCCATCGCTAGAAGCAGCGGGGGTGGCCGGCGGTGTCGAGAGGATACTGCTTGCCATGAACGCACAGGGAATCAAGACCGGCCTGCCGGCCCGGACAACGGTTGTCGCATATGCCGACAAGGATCTTGCTCTGCGCGCAGCATCGCTTGCCACCGCACTGCGGAATCTTGGGATACCTGCCACGTCTGACCTGGCAGAGCACAGCCTCAAAAAACAGCTCTCAAATGCAGCTCAGGACAATGCGCGTGCAATCGTAATTGTCGCACCGCGTGAAATAGAGTCTGACACGGTTATAGTGAGAAACATGGACACACGCGCAGAAAAGACGGTAAAGGTCGGCGAGCTGCTCGAGAATCCCGAATCCCTGCTCAGTTGAGAAACGCCCGGGTGAGCATCATTATCTCTGGCCCACTGGTCAGAGTTCCTGCAATCACCGCATTGTTGTTGATCAACAGCCCCGAGGAGACAATCGGCACGCCCGTGTTGACCGTGGCAAGCTCGACGTGCACCTTTAGGACGTCTGCAACTAGTGCGACCTCGTCCTCGCTTGCCTCCGGATGCACGACGCCACCGCTAGAGTTTGCAACGATCACGGCCCCTGCCTGGTGGTACCCAGCTATCCTTGTCTGCACGGTCTCCACACCGAGTGCGTCACCGATCGCCGCCACATCTGCGCGCGGGACCTCGGGGGATACTATGGCTCCGCGGTCGTTGGCACAGACAAGGTTCCCAAGCGCGGTATACTTGGAGTCTAGAATCGCAACATTGAGGTCAGTCGACTCGGAGAGGTGCTTGACCTCGGCATCCGTTACCGTCGAGGGCACAAGAATCGCAGTATTGTTGGCCACCATCATCACGCCTATGACACGCGTGTTTGAGATCGACGTCAGGATTGAGCCTACGCCCAGATCGCCTGATATGCGCTTGACCTTTTGGGCTGCAAAGCCGCGAGGCAGAAACACGTGCCTGTCACATACTGCGGCGTATACGCCGATATTGGGCCCGCGGTACACGTCGTGTTTGAATATGTCCATTCAAAACTGACGAGATCCGAATGCGTATTAAACCAAGTGTATATTTTCAAAAACGCTGTTATATGGCGGGTTTGGCTAGTGCGCAAAACCGGATCCACGTCTAGATTTAAATAATCAATTCTTGGGCAGGCTGAACATGCCTATAGCAGAAAACTTTCCAGAGGGCCTAAAGCCATCTGGCAAGATCATGCATTCTGATGGGGAGAACTTTCACTTTATGTGGGGGCCCGGCAGATCCGATGCAGAGGCGTTCTCCAACGACGAAGTAAAGGCGGCATACAAGGCACGCGGCGAAAAGCAGGTTCCCCTCGGCGTAAGCGGCACGATGGTCGCAGTCGACTGGGACTCTTGTGTTGCAGACGGCGCATGCATTGAAGCCTGCCCTGTACAGGTCTTCCAGTGGTATAGGACCGAAAAGGACATACCGGCCGCAAAAGTGGTCAACCAGACCTTTGAGGGAACTGGAAGCGACGTAAAGGAAGAGCGCAAGGACTATACCGACAAGGCAGATCCCATACGCGAGCACGACTGCATTTGGTGCATGGCGTGTGTATCAGTCTGTCCTCCAGAGGCAATCAAGGTGGATCAGTCCAACCTTGAGCACCACGAAAAGGCCGCAGGCACGTACACAAAGATCGAAGCCGGCGAAAATCCTCACGCCCACGATTAGCTGTCCGATTCGGCCAGTCATATTTTAGATCCCACGCAAGGCTCGTCATATCTCAACAAATTTTAGGGAACAGAATCTGCGTATCCCTGCAGAGGTCGCCTAGCTCGGTAGGGCGCGGGCCTTGAGAGCCTGTGTGCGCAAGCATACGGGGGTTCAAATCCCCCTCTCTGCGCCTTACTTTGAACCGAGTGCCCCAAGCTCGTAGAGCATTGCGGAGAGCTGTATCTCTGGGCTTGCACCGACTAGTATGCGGTAATCATACTCTGATATTATGCGCACAATGTCTATCGCATTGTCATAAGAGGCGCGGTTGACTGCCATGTTGAGGTTACGCAGTATGTCGGCGCCGGACATTCCGTACACGCGCAAGAGCTCGATAACAGAATCGCGCGCTTGCGCAACCTTGCCTGCAAGCGCGAGCTTTAGAATCTCGTCTACTGCTGATGACTTTGTAATGCCTGCGGCCTTTTTTGCATTGGCCTTGTTTATCCCGCCATCTAGTGCGGCTGCGGCCTGCATCGTGTTTATCGCGTGCCGCAGGTCGCCGTTGGAATACTCGTATATGGTATCAATTCCCTCGCTGACAAACTTTGCCTTTTCGCTCTTGGCGATCTCTGCCAGGCGTTCTGTCACGCACTCTTTTGGCACGGATGTAAACCTAAAGACTGCGCACCTGCTCTGTATGGGCGCAATTATCTTTGAGATATTGTTTGCAATTATGATGAACCTGCAATATGCTGCGGCATCCTCGATTATGCGCCGCAACGCAGTCTGCGCGTCGGCTGTCATCTCGTCTGCCTCGTCAAGTATGATGACCTTGAACGGTATATCGCCGATCCCGACAAACTTTGAGAATTTTTTTATGCGTTCTCGGACCATCCCTATGCCGCGCTCATCTGATGCGTTGAGCTCAAGCGTGTTGTCGCGCCACGAGTCGCCTAGTATCGACCTGGACAGGCACACGGCCGCCGTCGTCTTGCCTATCCCGGGGGAGCCGGTAAAGAGCAGGTGCGGCATATCTGCGGGTTTTTTGACAAAGGCCAAGAGGCTTCCAAGGACGTTCTCCTGGCCCACCATGTCCCCTAGCGTGCGCGGGCGGTACTTTTCGACCCACATGACTCCCTGAACGGCCATTTCGTATTACGATATTACCCCCAACTTATAAGCGCACAAGCATTCTATCAGCGATCAAAGAATATGCACTACCTAATTGACAAAAATGATCGATCAGAGACAAAAGGGATCGGGGAGGCACGACTACTCCCATGAGCATCTCTGCACACCAAAAGGCCAGCCGTGCCAGCTTTGAGCTGGACGAGCTCAAGGTGACCTTCAAAAAGGACATCAAGACCACCGTCCACGACCTTGAGATCTCGGGCCGGGACGGCGAGGTGCTCAACCTGCCGCGCTGGGCCGCACGCATTTTGGAAAAAGACGGATACGTCTCCATAACAGAGATTGACATGTCTTCGTCCCTAAAGCAGGCAATGTCCAAGGAAAACGCACAGGACGAGTTCCAGCTCTCGACCCTTGATGACCATTTTTACATACGCCTGGATGACTATGTGCAACGCCTCGATGATGCCGCACGCAAGGAGATGAACAGCATGCTCAACACTCTTGTGCGCAGCCGAATCGCAAAGATATCGCGTTTGGTGGCATTCTCTGATCTCAGCCCCGACAATGCAGCAAAGCTTACGATCGAAGAGAAGGGGCTGTATGCAGATCTGCGCAAGTCATACGCAGAGTTTCGGGAAAGCGTCATGGGTGAAAAGGCATGAGCGGGACCGAGTCTGACATTGACTATTCGATGCTGACCGCGTCCGCGCTTGCCGACGTCATGCAGAAACTGCTGCTAGAGTACCGCGATTCCCGCGGGACCCTGTCGTATGTCGCAAAGATCGACAACATGGTCGAGGCGGGGCTGACATACATTGACGTGGATTACAATGATCTAATCACGTCAGACGAGCACAACGAAATCATACTGGCGTTTAACACCCGAGTCGATGTGGCATTGTCTGCGTTCTCTGCGGCGATAACCAGCATACTCAGCGTGTCATCCCCCGAATATGCAAAAAAACACGCCGACGACATACGAGCCCGCATTGTCAACTATCCGGTTCAGCGCAGCCTGCGCAAGATCAACGCAGAGACGATAGGCAAGATGACAAGCGTCTCGGGAATGGTAGTCCGCTCGTCTGAGATAAAGCCCCTGGTAAGCGAGATCACGTACAGGTGCGGGGACGGCCACCCGATCAAGGCGCGCCTAGTCAAGGGGATGAGCATAGAGATGCCGCAAAAATGCCCCGTCGAAAAGTGTGGAAACCGTGATCTCCAAGTCGATGAGGAGAACAGCACGTTTGTCGACTTTCAGATAATCCGCCTCCAAGAGCTTCCAGAAGACCTCCCCCCGGGCGAGATGCCCCAGTATATCGAGGCCAGCATAAAGCGGGATCTGGTAAACAACGCCCGCCCAGGCGATCGAATCGTACTTACCGGCATTGTCAATATCGAGGCAGAGCGGGTGGTGGGGGTGACCCAGTCCAAGACCGGGCTCTATAGGCTGCGCATAGACGGCAACAATATCGAGTTTCTTGGCGGACGCGGAAAGATGGCGTCTAGAAGCAGCATACGCGAGACAATCTCTGATGAAGAGGAGAAGACTATCCAGTCCCTTGCAAGCTCGCCCAAAATCTATGAACGCCTTGTCTCCTCGTTTGCACCCCACATCATGGGTCATGACATCATCAAAGAGGGGATACTGTTGCTGATCGTCGGTGCAATGGAGAGGAACATCAATGACGGGGGCAAGATTCGCGGGGACATTAACGTCTTTTTGGTCGGTGATCCCGGAACTGCAAAGAGTGCAATGCTGAAATTCTGCTCGCGAATAGCCCCGCGCGGGCTGTACACCTCTGGAAGGGGCTCTACTGCGGCAGGTCTTACTGCCGCAGTCATCCGCGACACCCGGAGCGGCATGATGATGCTCGAAGCAGGTGCCGTCGTGCTCGGGGATCAGGGTTTGGTATGCATTGACGAGTTTGACAAGCTGCGCCCCGAGGACAGCAGCGCGCTGCACGAGGTCATGGAACAACAGTCTGCAAGCGTGGCCAAGGGTGGAATCGTGGCAACGCTAAACGCCCGGACGTCAATACTTGCGGCTGCAAACCCGATGTACGGCAAGTACGACTCGTTCAAGTATCTGACAGAGAACATCACCCTGCCAATCCCCCTGCTGACCCGGTTTGATCTCATATTTGTCGTCAAAGACGAGCCCTCGACTGAGCGGGATCTCGAGGTCGCAGAGCACATCATCAACCTTCATGCGTCATCAAGCACTGCGTCCCGCTCGCTAATCGAGCCTGACATGCTTACCAAATACCTCACATATGCCAAGCGCTTTGATCCACAGCTGACTCCCGAAGCCACCAAGATCATTACCGACTATTACCTGAAAATGCGCGGCAACAACAGCGAGGGAATGATGACTGTCACACCGCGCCAGCTCGAGGGACTGGTGCGTCTTGCATCTGCACGCGCAAGACTGCTGCTAAAGCCGCGTGTCGAGGCCGAGGACGCAGAGCGCGCAATATTTCTGGTAATGCACATGCTCAAAACCATCGGCATTGATCTTGAGACCGGTGAGATTGACATGGGGATACTCCACGGCAAGCCAAGAAAGGACATGCAGAAACTCGAGCTCTTTATGACCGTACTGAAGGCCCTTGAAAAGGATCACAAGGGCTCTGTCGAAGAAAAGGCGCTGATAGCCGAGCTTGTGGCATCTACAAAGTTCAGCGAGGAAGAGGCGCGCACATACATCTCAAAGATGAAGCGCGACGGAGCTATTTATGAGCCCAAGCCAGGCCACTATAACACAACATGAGGGTATCAGAAGTTGATCTCCCATCCGATGCGCGCAAGTTCCTGCGCGCCGCCGGATACGACAAGCTGTATCCCCCGCAGGCAGACAGCATAGCTGCGGGCCTCCTAGACGGCGCCAACATACTAGTCGCCGCCCCGACTGCTAGCGGCAAGACCCTCATCGCACTCTTGGGCATGCTCGGGCGCGTCCTGCGCACTGATCAAAAGGCCGTATACCTCAGCCCGCTGCGCGCACTTGCATCCGAAAAATATTCCGAGTTCAAGGCGCTCGAAAAATCGCCGATTAACGGCAAAAAGATCAGGGTCGACATAACCACGGGCGATTATGAGATGAGCCGCAGGGATTTCGAGTCTGCCGATATCATCATAATGACCAACGAGCGCATGGACTCGCTGATACGCCGCAGGCCCGCATGGATAGACCGCGTAGGCATTGTGGTATCCGACGAAGTGCACCTGCTAGGCGACGAGACCCGCGGACCCGCACTAGAGATGACTCTATCACACCTAAAATCAATGGAGCAGCGGCCGCAGATTCTTGGACTCAGTGCAACTGTGTCCAATGCAGCAGAAATTGCGACCTGGCTTGATGCAGAGCTTGTCACTAGCGAATGGCGACCTGTCCCGTTGCGCGAGGGCGTCTATGACGGCGCAACCATATACATGGACGACGGGGACGAGCGTGAGATCAAGACGAGCGCCCGCGGCCCCGCAGTAGATCTCGGGCTTGACTGCATAACCGGCGGCGGCCAGTCCCTCTTGTTTGCAAACACGCGGCCAAACTCTGTCTCGCTTGCAACAAAGGCATCCGTTGCCGTCAAAAAGATCATGGGGCGCAAGAATGCACAGAGCCTCGAGGCCGCATCAAAAAAGATCATCCGTGAAAACGAACGCACCGACATGGTAAGACGGCTTGCCGACCTTGTGAGCCACGGCGTGGCGTTTCACCATGCGGGCCTGAGCCAGAGCTGCAGAAACATCGTCGAGTCCGAGTTCCGCAAGGGTGCAATACGCCTCATTGCAACGACGCCCACCCTTGCCGCAGGCGTCAACCTTCCGGCAAGGCGCATAGTCATATCCACGGTATCACGGTATGACGTGCGCGAAGGGCGCATGGCACCGATCAGCGTCCTTGAATACAAGCAGATGTCGGGCAGGGCCGGCAGGCCGCAGTATGACGACTATGGCGAGGCAGTAATCGTGGCAAAATCCGGCGGTGCGGGTATTGCCCAGCGGTACATCGGCGCTGCGCCCGAGCCGATAGTCTCGCGCATGGTCGATGCCCATGCAATGCGCGTCCACTCACTCGGCCTCCTAGTCATGCGCCCGCCGGTGACCCGGGACGAGATGGTCGACTTTTTCATGCAGACGCTTGCAGGCGCACAGGTTGATCGCCGCGAGATAAGGCGCGAGCTCGGCGCCGCACTGCGCTTTCTGGTAGCCGAGGGGCTGGCCACCGCAAAGAAATCCGCAAAGACGAGGTACACGTCGTCCGAGTTTGGCGAGCTGGTCTCCCGCCTCTACCTTGATCCAAAGACGGCAGTGGACTTTCGCCGCCTGGTGGATCTTGCATCCTCAAAGCGCGACCACACGTTGGGGCTTGTGTGCGCGATAACCGCATGCGACGAGTTTTACCCAAAGTTTGCACCGCGCGCCCAGGACGCGCCAGTCGCCGAAGAGATACTCGGCAAGCATTCTGGGGAGCTGCTGTATGACATGTATCCTTATGATCTGGACCGCGCACCGCTGACGCTGCACGAATGGGTGAGTGAGACACCCGAGTCCGGCATATCTGCAAGGCTTGGCGTCGAGTCCGGCGACCTGCGAAGAATGACAGAGCGTGCGGCATGGCTTGCCTACTGCCTTGCCGTAATTGCGCGGCATGTAGGCAAGCGCAATCTTGTGCGCGAGGCAGACGTGCTCCAGCGCAGAATAACATACGGCGTGCGCTCCGAGCTGGTGGACCTGGTGCGCCTGCGCGGGATTGGCCGTGTTAGATCCCGCAACCTATATCGCGCAGGCTTTAGGACCCGCAAATCGCTGGAAGGCGCCACGATAGACGAGATTGCCCGGGTCAGCACGCTTACCCGGACGCTTGCATCATCGATAAAGTCACAGCTCCGCACCGCTGCCAAGACGTGAACAGTGTGCCGTCACAGGCCGGCCAATGCAACACTCTGTTGCGGCGCGGACTAGGGTTTTATACCGGTCAGATGAGTGTGCCTCAAGTTGGCATCGCGCAAATACAGGGTCAAAGATATCCGGCTTGCAAAGGCCGGACGACTCTCGCACGAGTGGGCGCGCGACCACATGGTAATACTGGACAAGACCATAGACAGGCTGCGCAAGTCAAAGCCGCTGCGCGGCGTGACTGTGGGGATGTGCCTCCACATAACAAAGGAGACCTCGGTACTCCTCTTGGCCGCCAAGGAGCTCGGGGCCACTGTTGCCGCATGCGCCGGCAACCCGATGTCGACTCAGGACGACATTGCAGCATACCTTGCAACCCGGGGGATACACGTCTATGCGTGGACGGGGCAGACAAAAAAGGAATACTCGCAATGCATTGCAAGCGTGCTCTCACACAAGCCCTCAATCCTAGTCGATGACGGTGCCGACATGAACGTGATGGCGCACTTTGATCCCAGGTTTGACGGGCTGGAGGTAATAGGTGCAACAGAGGAGACTACGGCAGGCGTCAGCCGCATACGCGCCGTAGAGCGGGCAGGCAAGCTGCGCTATCCTGTAATGATTGTAAACGACGCGTACACAAAGCACCTCTTTGATAACAGGCACGGAACCGGCCAGTCCACGGTTGACGCGCTGCTCCGCTCGGCAAACCTGCTCATCGCATCAAAGAGGATCGTCGTTGTGGGGTACGGCTGGGTCGGACGCGGGGTCGCGTCCCGGTGCCGCGGGCTGGGTGCGCGAGTAATAGTGACCGAGGTTGATCCGATAAAGGCACTAGAGGCCCACATGGACGGATACGACGTGATGCCGATGGCAAATGCGGCAAAGCTTGGCGACATGTTTGTCACGTGCACGGGCCAGACCGGAGTCATATCCAAGGCGCACCTCCTTGCAATGCGCGACGGCGCCATAGTCGGCAACGTCGGACACTTTGATGTAGAGATCGACACAGCGTTCCTACTAGGGTCATGCAAGGTCCGCGAGGTCCGCCCCGGCCTAGACGAGTGCGTAATGCGCTCAAAAAAACGGGTCTATCTTATCGGCAAGGGCAGGCTTGCAAACCTCGTTGCAGCCGAAGGCCACCCGCCAGAAGTCATGGCACAGTCGTTCTCAAACCAGCTCCTCTCGATACTCTACATACTCAAAAACCACAAGACCATGGAGACAAGGCTCTACAATGTGCCCGACTCTATTGACGTCAGGGTCGCACGCGACGCGCTTGCCGCAATGAATGTAAGGATAGACTCCCTCACAGAGGAGCAGATTACATACATGAACTCGTGGTGAGCCGAGCTGTGCGCGTCTAGCAGCAAAATGGTGCACAACAAGGGACTGGCCAAATCCGGAGCCGCCCGCCACAAGTGGGCAGCCGACCACATGCGCACGCTGGCCGTCGCCGCAGGATCATTTGGCACCGCAAGGCCGCTTGGAGGCGTGCGCATCGGGTTCTGCCTCCAGGTCACAGCCGAGACGTCTGCCCTCATCATGGCCGCAAAAAAGCTCGGCGCACAGGTCGTTGCATGTGCTGGAAACCCGCACACGACGCAGGACGACATTGCAGCGTACCTGGCCTCAAGCGGTGCGGCAGTCTATGCATGGCGCGGGCAGACACGGAGCGAGTTTCACAGGTGCATCCGGCGCGTCATGGATGACTCGCCTGACATCCTGGTAGATGACGGCGGCGAGCTCTCGATACTGGCACACACAAGGTATGCCGATCTGCCCGTCCTCGGGGCCACCGAAGAGACTACCACAGGGGTCCGCCGGATACGCGCACTGGGGCGCAGGACCGCCCTTCGATACCCGATAATTGCGGTCAATGACGCCAGGACCAAGGCCATGTTTGACAACGTGCACGGGACGGGCCAGTCCGCAATAGACGCACTTTTGCGCACCTGTGGCGTACTCTTTGCATCAAAGTCAGTCATTGTCGCAGGATACGGTCCTGTCGGACGCGGGGTCGCATCAAGGTGTGCAGAACTCGGCGCCCGCGTCTCTGTAACAGAGGTGGACCCTGTGCGGGCACTAGAGGCGCACATGGCAGGATACGACGTTCAGCGTATGGATGCGGCTGCCAGGACCGGCCAGATATTCATCACATGCACCGGCCAGCGCTCTGTAATAACTGCCCGACACATCTCTGCAATGCGTGATGGCGCAATACTTGCAAACGTGGGCCACTTTGATGTAGAGATCGACGTGGCAGCACTAGGGCGCATGGCGCACAGCAAAAGACGCATACGCCGCGGGCTAGACGAGTTTACGATGCGGACGGGACGGCGCATACTCTTGGTCTCTGGGGGATACGTGGCAAACCTGGTCTCGGCATCGGGGAACCCGCCGGAGATAATGGCGCTCTCGTTTGCAAACCAGATCAGGTGCATCGTACACCTTGCAAGGCACGGGCGCACGGCAGAGCCGGGGATCTTTGGCGTGTCCTCTGCAATAGACGGGCAGGTTGCACGCGACGCGCTGGCCGCCTCTGGCGTGAGAATCGACGGCTGAGCTGCACACACGCACGCTTTTTTAAGCTCTACCCGGCATCTGCAACAATGGGATCAAGGGCCATCATAACTAGCGCGCTTCCTTATGCCAACGGCGAGATACACCTAGGACACATCTCGTCTACGTACCTGCCTGCAGACGTGACTGTGCGCTATCTAAAACAGCGCGGGGTTGAGGCGTACTATGTGTGCGCAACTGACGACTATGGCACGCCGATACTCATCCAGTCCGAGCTAGAGGGCAAGTCGCCAGCAGAGTACGTGGCCCAATGGCACAAGCGCGACATGGAGGACTTTGCAT
>JAHRAL010000084.1 GCA_020027325.1 Cenarchaeum sp.
CCGGTCGGACCCATAGAGTACATCAAGGGCAAGCTTGGCGCCTAGGGATCCTGCCGGCACACGCACAAATCCTTAAATTATCAGCTCCGTGCACATCCCGCATGGCCACTCACGGTTCGCTCACAAAGGCCGGCAAGGTGCGCGGCCAGACCCCAAAGGTCGAGGGTCGCAAGCGCGTCGGCACCAATGCGAGCGTTAGAAACAAGTCCAACTTTAAGAAACGCTTTGCACTCAACAGGTTTCCGGGCCAAAACAAACCCGGCCAGCGACGCAGGCGCCGATAACCGCATCCAACCTTATAACACGTCTTGGGTCACGTTTTGCGTGGACGATGACGTCTCTGTACGTGACACGCGCTCAAAGAGCCTCTCTGAAGCACTGATCAACACGTTTGGTGGATACCCAATCGGGTATCTTCTGGGAATCGCAATCCTGCCGAGTGCTGCCGGCTGGATACAGGAGGATCCGTTTGGCGCCAACATTTTCATCACGCTGGCATTCTCTGCGGCAACGTTTGTGCGGATCTACTTTTTGCGGCGCCTCTTTGCCCGATTTGGGTACGACGACAATGTCATCCGCCTGATACTCCGCCTCCGCCGCAGGCTGCGCAGCCGCTAGGATACCAGGCGCTCCCTGAACGTGAGCGTCTTGTTTAGGACAAAGTTGCCAAACGATGCGGCACCCACTGCCAGGACCAGCGCAACGGGGTATTCAAGGGCATAATACTCTACCAAACTGTACACCATTGCCAGCTGTACCGTGGCGCCCAGCGCGCTTATAGCTGCAAACCGCACCCCCTGTGAGAGCGTCCTGCGTGCGCCAAAGTCGCCGTCTTCAAACGTCCACGCCTTGTTTAGCACAAAGTTGGTCGCAATCGAGGCCGCAATTCCGGCAACGTTTGCATGGATATACCACAGCCCGCCGTTTGCCGCAAACATTGTGGAGACAAGCCAGTTGATCCCAAGGCCGATTGCGCCGACGGTATAGAATCGTGCGGCCTTTGAGGTAAACCTGACAGACGCCCTGTGCTCGCGCACACGCGAGCCGTCGCGGTACAGCCTCCACACTGCGCGCATAAAGTCGATTATCGTGCCGGCCCCAAGCTTGCTAGTGCCTGCTGCGCGGTCTGTAAACGTGTACGATATCTCTTTGATCCGTGCGTTTTTTGCCTTTACCAGCATCTCTAGGAGCAGCTTGTACCCTATTGCATCAAACTCTAGGCCGTGTATCACGCTGCGCCGAAACGCAAAGAATCCGGACATCGGATCTGCCTGCTTTACCCCGAGACTCACGTGTGCAATCATGGTTGCAACCCTGCTCAGGATCCTCCTTCGCAGCGGCCACCCCACCACGCTTCCGCCGCTTGAATACCTGGATGCGACCACGATGTCGCACTGCTGGCGCAGGGTCTCTAGCATCCGCGGTATGAGCTGCGGGGGATGTGAAAAGTCGCTGTCCATTACCACGATTACGTTGCCGACGGCCCTGCGTATTCCGTGGAGTATTGCAGAGCTGAGGCCCGCCTTTTTCTGGCTGCGCTCTACAATGTCCACGGTGTACCCGTCCCTGGTCCCCGAATCGCGTATGTAATTTTGGACGATCCTTGCAGTCCCGTCAGACGAGTTGTCATCTACTACTATTGCCTGGACGCGGGCAATCTTGGATACGTGCTCGCCTATGGACTTTAGGATGTTTACGATGTTTTGCGCCTCGTTGTATGTGGGGATGATTATCGAGACCTGTGAGCCCTTGTCCATTCGGCATTCTCTTTGAGTGTGTGTTTATTAGTTTTCCAAGGATCTAGGCGTGAATGTTACTACCATGTGAAGATTCACACCCGTGGACAAGGGGGATGCTGACCCCGTGTTCACCATCATCAGTCTGGCTTGGCTCCTGCGTTGGTTATGCCAAACTGCTGCTGAAGTGTTATAAGATGGGAGTGTGATGCGATGGGTGTGGGATTCGAACCCACGATGTCGTTGTGGACAATCCGATCATCGGTCGGACACCTTACCTGACTCGGTCAACCCATCATGGTCCATCTATTATCAGCACGGTTATTTATACCATTGTATTGACCGTGCGGATATATAACAGCACGGATAGATATATATGCAAAAGTGGCGCATCCGCATTATGACACGCTGGGCAAAGGATGCAACAGAGTTTGAAGTGAGCGTCAATAATAGCAGGAACAAGGATGGATCGTACAGCAAGACTTGTCGGATCCCAAAACCGATTGTTGAAATGCTACGCGATCCTAGCTCGATAAAGTTCAAAATCAAAGGCCGGAATATAGTCATAGTTGCAGGATAGAATTCCTGACCTGCGTAATGGCTCTCAGACCCTTGTCAAAGAACGGCTCGATCTGCTTGCACCTGCGGGTGATCTCACACACGTCTGGACCGAATCTTGCCGGCTATGGTGCCTGCAAGCTCTGAGGTGTGCACGCGGCTCTGTGCCATCGAGTCGCGCTCGCGCAGCGTGACTGTGCCGTCTTCTAGCGTCTGGTGGTCTATCGTTACTGCAAGCGGCGTGCCGGCCTCATCAAGCCTGCGATAGCGCCGGCCTATTGCACCGGAATGATCCAAAAACGCCGCAAACTCTTCGCGCAGCGACGCATACACCTCGTCGGTCTTTTCTTTGAGCCCGTCCTTTTTTACAAGCGATAGCACCCCTACCTGGACGGGCGCCATGTACGGCTCTAGCGCAAGCACCGTCCGCTCGTTCTCCTTGTCGTCGCGGACAGCGTGCTCGAGTATCGTGTATATGCTCCGGTCGATTCCCATTGACATCTCAAAGACATGCGGCAGGACCTTTTGGTCCCCGTCCATTACCTCCAGCTTTTCGCCGGACTTTGCCGCATGTGCGCCCAGATCATAGTCTGCGCGATAGTTGCATGCGACCAGCTCGAGCCAGCCAGTCGAGGTCTCGGCCTCAAAGTCAAGCGCCGTAGTCGCATAAAACGCCTTTTCACGGTCATCGAGGCGGCGGAACCTTGTGCGCTCCATGTCTATCCCTGTGCGCGCATAAAACTCGGAGAGGAGTCCGATATAGTATCCAATCGTGCGGTTTGCAATCGTTCCAGACTCTACTGCCTCTTTGCACGACATTTTTTTTGTTCTGGTCCCGTCATAGATGCGAATCGTAACGTCGGCGACCTCGTCGAATCCGGGCATCTCGTCAAGCCTGTTTGGGTTGCAAAAGACCTCGATCTCTGCCTGGTAGAACTCGCGCAGGCGCAAAAGGCTCTGGCGCGGGGCTATCTCGTTGCGAAAACTCTTGCCGATCTGGGCGACGGCCAACGGGAGCCTACCGCGCATCGTCTTGTAGATTCGCGCAAAGTCGACAAAGATGGACTGGCACGTCTCGGGCCTCAGGTATGCAGGTTCCTGCCCCGGACCTATCTTTAGCTCAAACATCATGTTGAATCTGCGCGACTTTGCAAACCCGCCGCCGCACCCCGGGCACTTTACCTGGCGCTCTGCCACCACGGAATCGATCTCTTCTGGCTCTACGCCCTCGTGCATCCCCGCCTCGTCCTCGAGCAGCTTGTCGGCCCTGTACGTTGCAGCGCACTTTGAGCACTCTAGGATGGGATCCGAAAAGCCCGACATGTG
>JAHRAL010000005.1 GCA_020027325.1 Cenarchaeum sp.
GACGACGAGATAAGGCGCCTTAAAGAGGAGAACCGCCGGTACAAGAGCGATAATGCAAAAATGGCAAAACAGCTAGAGACAGAACAAAAAGAGAAGGCAAAAATGGCCAAGCAGTTAGATGCAGACGAGTCGTTGTGGCCGTCTTTCACGGCCAAAGGCAGGCTAAAGGCAAACACGCCGTCAAAGATAAAGATCATGCACTGTCTTGCGATGCTAGAGGCCATACTGGCAGACGCAAAGGCCCTACACGCCTTTACCGGCCTGTGGCCCAAGGAATTTGCAGAAAGGATGCCCGTCTTTGAGAATGTAATGAAAAGCGTCGCAAAGCCGCCGCTCTTTCGTGACTATGGTGACGGCAGGCCGGGCAACAGGTGCAGCCTGTACCTGCGGCACGCGTTCATGCTTGCCCTGCATCACGACCGCACAAACATAACGCAGGAGCAGCTTGGTGCCATATTCGGGATAGACCAGAGCACCGTATCGGACTATATCGTGCGGGGCAGCAAGACCATGGTAAGGATATTCCCCGATCCGATCAGCATTTCAGAGGTGATAAAGAAATGCCGCAGCCGTGAAGAGTTTGAAGAGTGGGTGCCGGGCGGGGTCCTTTTCATAGACGGCACACGCACGCCTGCGGTCCGCCCGTCGAATGCCAGAAAGCTAAAAAGCATGTTATCGGGCAAGATAAAGCAGTACTCGCTTAACACCATGATTGCAGTAAGTTGTATAGGCCTGACAGTGTGGATGAGCAGGACGCACCCGGGAAGCGTACACGACCTGATAATATCTGAAGAGCTTGAGGACACGTTTGAATACGCCATCAAAAAGGGGTGGGTCAGGTTTGTCGGCGATGCGGGATTTCTGGGGATTCAAAACCACATAGACGGCATAGTTGCGACGGTCCCGCACAAGAGCTCAAAGAATCACGATCTTACAGAGAATGAGCTTGCTGACAATGCGGCCCTATCGGCCGAGCGCAACATTGTCGAAAACATGATTGGGCGCGTAAAAAACAATGTAATAATGAGGACAAAGTTTGCAGGCACGCCCGGGGAATTCAACCGGATATTCAACATACAATCAGGCAAGGTAAACTTTCACCTGTGCTTTGACTCGATACGCAAAAAGTCCGGCGTGGTGGGCAGGTTTATGACCAAAAAGGACCGGTTCTGGGAACTGGCCGCAGAACGTCAGCTGAAACGGCAGCAATAGCATTTGGGCCGGTTGCCTGCCAGCCGGCCCCGCCGATGAAATCATTTTGCATCTGGAGGTAGTCCAGCAGGCTTCCGGTCGTTGCCGCATGGCGTTTTGTGTTTTTGATGCTTTTCTGCTGAAATCTTTTGTCAGACTTGGAAAATGTTCTTGCAGGCGGCGAAATTGTTCCGCGTTGGTTCAATTACCCATAAACTCCAGGGTATAAATCGTATTGACTATAAGGGGGAAGAATTAACATGGGATGCAGGTACAAGCCTTCAAAAAGCACTATCAAAATTTCGTGAGTAGGCAAGTTAAATGTTATGGCACATTATTAGGTATGCCGAATCCCAAATAGAAAGCATTATATGGTTTAGTCGAGGGGTATTGTTGATGATTCAATGTAAGATCATTACTTTGAGCATACCGGAGTCTGAATTAGACGGCGATACAACAAATGTAGAAGGAAGAATAGCAAATTTGCTAAAAGGGATTGATCCCGAAAGTGTGATTAGCATCAATAAATTAGGCGGCGGATATCCTTCAGACGATAATACTTATTCTGATATTTTTTGTGTGTTTTACAAGGCGTAGTAGAGATTGTGCTAGATGTGTGACCCGTCCCGCACTAGGGAATTTGGGTTATTTTGGGCAAAAAGGCTTCAAGCCGCGTACATGGAGGCGGGCCTATTTTGTTGGCAATGCAGGGGTTGTGGCATTTACCAGTCATAACGACCATCTCTCTCCTCAAATCTATCGGGGTTTATTTGTACATCACTCAAGGCTTTATCAATTCCAACCTCTAAGATCGGCCTACTGTACGAATATCTGCCATTTACATTGTCAAAAAAGCGCCCGAGTGGATCTATCATTACATAGCTTCCTGTCATTAGATTATTGTCCTCCGGTACAATAGTTATGCCCGCCATTTCTACTGATCTATGCCTCATTACATATGCGTAAAACTGTTCGGTGGTGACTTGTAAGCGGCGCATAACTGAATCATTTTGTCCCATAATAGTCAATACCTGCATAATCTTCCATCTTTCAGGCTTTAGTTCCCTTATGAACATGGTCATGTCCTCCTTATGATTGAGCAAAGTAACAACGGTGTTGATTTTTAGCCGTATGCCGTGCTGTCTGATGAGCTCGGCGATTTCAAGATATCTGTCTTTTGTGATAGCACCACAAGAAGTGGCTCTTCCAGATGCAACATTTGTTCCAAGATTGATGCTATCTATGCTCAATGCAATCCAGTCAAGGTATCCACATATGCGGCAAAGCCACTCCTTTGTAATACAGCTGCCGTTGGTGACGATCGACGTAGTCATGTTGAGATTTTTAGCTTTTCTGACAAGCTCGTACAACCCAGGATACAACATGGGCTCACCTCCTGCAAAGTTTATCTTTTCAAATCCAGCATCCGGCAGCATCTTTACTATACTCATGGCATCGCTCAACTTTAGGCCGTCGTTAGACAGGTTCTTGGCAAAGCAGTGCTCACAGGCCATGTTGCACTGTTGGAGCGGGTGGTAATTTACCGATGGTATACCGGACAACTTGGTGGGTTTGTGTACTATGATACTCATATAGGATCCAAAGCCATCCAATCTAGCTTGTGGATGCCTTGATCCCGGCAAATACCCAAATATTTGGGCAGATTGGGAATGCCATCAATCTAGATGTCGGATGCAAAAGGAGGGAGGAGTTTGTCAGAGATGCCCGGGCATGAGGAGCTAGCCACACCTGCTGGTTTGAACGATTTGGATAGGCGCATACTTGAGATTATCAAAAAGCATGGAGTGATTTCGCGTAAAGAACTTCATGAAAAAGGATTGGTGGCAGGCCAAACACTCCAAAATTCCATTCAAAGATTGCTAGAGTTGGGGGCGATAGAAAGGATAGTAGACGGCAAAGAACATAGGTATAGGCTACCAATGTCAAAACCAGATGTAGAAAAAGCATTAAAACCGATTCACGATTTGCAAGAATGCTTAAAACGAGTAGAAGAGAAATTCACATGCATAGATTACCATTGGAGGATGGATATACGCAAGTATGCCATGACCTGCCTGCTAGAATTCGAGTACAAGCTGCGTTTGGCGCAAGAAGATGATGCTGAAAAATACAAGACTAGAATAGTCGACATGATATCGAGTCAACTTGAACTATTATTAGATCACCAACCCATAGTTGGAAAAGAAAAATGGAGAGAGAAAATAAGAAACAAAGTAACCGAATGTCGCAAAGTCGAAAAGAACCTTAGCGATATAGAATACAAGCACAATCTAGCAACTTCATATGAGCAAATTTCAATTGGTGAGGAATATAAGAAAAAATTTAAAAAATATAAAGACTCTCGTGACGATCTTGTGTCTATTGCATATGAGATAGACCCACGCATAAGGGGGTTACAAGCTAATAAAGCTGGATTTCTACCTGAATTTTTTAGGTCAGGCAATCATGAATTCGAGTCAGAAGAGTTTGTAAGCAAGTGGATCGAGCTAGACAAGCTAAAATCTACATTTGTCTCAGCGTCAGAGTGTACTGGAAGATTAATTGAATATTTGAAATCCAATCCTCATTATGTGAAAACCAAAGAAATATTTTCATTAATTGACAAAGCCAAAAACGAAGCAAAATTATTAAAGTCTAAACACATGTCCGACATTCTCGATTCAATTCATCATAATGTAAATTCGATTCCAGTTGATGCGGACGAACGTGTTGTGAATATAGCATCAGTTATGAAGTTATTACAAAATGTATTTAACCATATAAGAATCAATTCTGATTTGTATGAACACGTGTATTTGAAAGAGATTGTTGAAAATGACATAGAATATTCGATCAAGTATTATGGGTTAAAACATGTAACAGACGCCCTTGACCGTATTCGCATATACACTCAAGAATTCTGCAAGGTCATGTGGTCGTCACAAAAATCCATGTAAATTTGGCTCAATTTCCATAGTCGGCGACATCTCGACCATTTGTCACAATACCCGCACTTGACCACCACACACCCACTAACATTATAACCACACAGCCGCCCACAGGCCACAGATGGAAGAAGGCGAGAGCGTACTGCGCCAAGAAGACTGCAACGAGGACACACTCGGCCTCGGGATACTGATACTGACCACAAAGAGGGTCGCCTTTGACAAGACAAAGTCCCGCATCATTGACTTTACAAAGCGCTTTGGCGAGACGGTGCTTGATGTAAAGCATTCAGACATTACAAACGTCTGGAAAGAGGGCATCTTTATGAAAAAAGTCTGCATGACTGCAAATATAGACGGCGAGTCAAAGTCCTTCAAGTTCGGCGTACTAGGAACGGGCAGCTGGCTTGAAGCAATCCAGGACGCAGCCGGGATCACACCTCAATAATTGACATCGACAGAGTCCAACCTCCACGACTGGCTCACAGTCGTATCTGCCAGCCGCACAGGCGCCTCGGCCCTTGACTGTAATATCCCAAGCCATGCAATCTGTGATCCACAGTCCCCAGCATACCTGATCGGCGCAGATGCCATCTTGCATCCATGACGCCTTGACATCTGGCGCAGCATCGAGTCAAGGCGCACGTTAGCTGCCACCCCACCCACGACTAGCAGCTCGCGCTTTTTGGTAAGCACCAAAGCGCGCTCGGCGGCCTCACAAATCATTGCAAACGCAGTCTCTTGGAGCGAGTTGCAAGCAACAGCTCTGCTCACAGAGCCGCCGGCGACCAGCTGCTTGGCAGCTGAATACAGTCCAGAAAACGAGACATCATTGCCCTTTACAGCATATGGCAGCTCACAGTACTTGCCAGACTCTCGCGCAATCTTCTCAATCTGCATCCCGCACGGCGAGGCAAGTCCAAGCGAGCGCCCAAACTGGTCGAGCAGCTGCCCCAAAGTGACATCAAGTGTCTCACCAAAGACCCGCCAGCGACGATCAGAGAACGCCAAGAGCATCGTGTGACCGCCAGAGACCAGCAGTACCAGCGGGTCGTCCATGGACGTGAGCATCTTGCCAAGTTCAATGTGCCCGATGGCGTGGTGAACGGGATATATCGGAATCCCGTGATACGAGCAGAGTGCGCGTGCCACAACCGCACCCACCCGCAGGCACGGCCCAAGACCGGGACCGGCAGCATACGCAATGGCATCAATATCCCCAATCCCAGTCGAGGCATCCCGCAGGCAGCCCCCAAGGACGCCGGCACTAGCTGCGACATGGTGGCGTGCGGCTTCTCGCGGGTGGATTCCCGCACCGGCTGGAGGCACGTACGCATCGCGCACATCGGCCAGTATCCTGCCCCCGCGCCCATGCTCTTCAATGACGGCGCACGAAAACGTGTGCGCGGTGCTCTCTATTCCCAGACACCGCAACTATAGACTCAGCCGCCCCTTGCCCTAGCAGAGACTATCTTGATTACATCCCCGTCAGAGACCTTTGAATCAGCCCCTATGCGCTGCTTTGTCTTGCAGTCAATGGCGTGCAAAAACCCGTCGGCCAAGTCCGCATGCACCCCGCGGGCAACATCGAGTGCAGTAGAGCCTGCCGCAAGCAAAAGCGCCTTTGGGAGGACGACTCCGTCCTTGTTGCACAGCTTTGACTCATCCTCCACAGGATAGACTGTAATCATTCCAAGAATCCCAAAGACTGCCTCGTTGAGCGCCGCCTGTATCCCCGTAGTCTTGATCTTTTTGAGGACGCCGGCTATCGTCTCCAAAGCTGCGCGCTGCTGGGGCGTTGCACCATCAGACATCTCAAAGCCGCTGTCACCGGACTCGTACTCAATCACGCCCTTGGCAGCTGCCCTCTCTAGGAGGAGGCCGGCCTCTGCACAGCATGGCACAAGGCGCAACCCGCCGACGGTCTCTGGCACTACGTCGATGAGATCCGCCTTGTTTGCCACAACCAGCATCGGCTTTGTCGTCTCGCGCAGTTTGCGGCTAAAGCCTGCAATGTGGTCAGCAGTCCACTGGCCCGGCTTTACTGCAAGTAGCCCGAGTGACTGCAAGACATGCGCCACCTGGTGCTCGCGGATTCCAAGGCCGCTGAATCGGCGCGCAATGCCTTCTGCAAGCGTGGATTTTTTCTGCTCAGTCTCTTTTGCAATGCGCTGCCACTCACGATCCAAAATGTCGCCAAACCACCGGTCAAACTCGTCTACTACAAAGGCGACGTCTTCGGCCGGATCGTGTTCGCCCGGCTTTACTGGCTGCCCCTCGATGTCAGTTGCGCCGGCAATGTCTACAATGTGGAGCAAGACATCGGCCTGCCGCGCCGCATCAAGGAACTTGTTGCCTAGGCCGCGGCCCTCGTGGGCCCCCGGGACCAGGCCTGCCACGTCGATAAGCTTGACTGGAATCAGCCGCACCCCGCCGCGGCAGTATGGCACATCATGCGTCGTCTTCATTGCCTGGCACGCACACGGCGTCCGGACGTGTGCGACGCCGACATTCGGATCAATGGTGGTAAACGGAAAGTTGCCCGTCGGGACGTCGGCAGCAGTGGCAGCAGCAAAGAACGTCGACTTGCCCACGTTTGCCTTGCCCAAGAGCCCGATCTGCATGTCCGCACTGTAAGGATGTGGGGATATTAGTTGTTGTAATAGAGTCCGGTCCCAAATTCGGGTGCTGTGAACGGGTATATAACAACACCCGGATTGGCCCAGAACCTGCGCAAAACCTAATACAGACACGAGGCGGTAATATCACATGCCCAATTGGACAAAGAATGCCGCGGACTTTGCCGTTGGCATGATGGAAAATTGGAAATGTGGTACAAGTTGTAGCGATATTTCAAAACCCACGTTGGATAAACTAGGAAATCCACACAGCTTGGAATTTTCAAAGACCGGGGGCAGGATTGCTGTGGAACCCGGTGACGGTTAATGAATATAAAGAAATCAAGCACTATGACAAAGCTTTCGTTGCCGATTAGCCCGCAAACACTAAAATGGATTATACAAAGTACCGGCTGGACAATTTCAGAGTTGTCACAAAAAACTAGAATTGATGAAAAATCAATCAAAACCTGGACAACTAGAGAATCAAGCATTGGATTGGCCGATTTGAAAAGAATTTCCAAAGCTCTTGACAGGCCGTTGACATCGTTTTATTACTCCAATCCACCTGATGAGAAAGGTAATCTGGTACAGTATAGGACAATAAAGGGCAGCTCGCCAAAATTCCCCAAGCAAATATCCAATATTATCATGGACGTACAATATGTCCAATCCGTTACAAAGGATTTGTTGGAATTACAATCTACAAGCATAAAGCCAGAGATTCCAGAATATGGCATTGATAATGACGCCGAAAAAGTTGCAGACAATGAAAGGGAAAAATTCGGCCCGCAAATTTTTTCTGAAAATGACCCTAGAACGAAATATAACAAGCTGCGGGACAAAATCGAATCCTTCAATATAGTTGTGATGCAGTATTCCATTCCTCTTGACGGCGCACGGGGCTTTAATTTGACCAGCTATCCGAGTGTAATCGTTGTCAATACTGTGGATGATTACAATGCACGAATTTTCACACTATTGCACGAATATGCCCATCTATTATTAACCAATGATGATATATGCCAACTCGAGTA
>JAHRAL010000044.1 GCA_020027325.1 Cenarchaeum sp.
CAAGCCAGATCCAGACCGAGTGTATGTCGCTGGCACCGGAATTTTGTATTGTGATTATGGTGGTCTGCTCGAGTGCAACGCTTGTCGCAGTAACTCCCGGACCCTGCGCATACGCGGCGGTCATGCCGGCAGCCGTTACTGCAAGAATTACCGCCATTGCGACGGGCAGGTATGCGCTCTGCATGTGCTTGCGTTCGGGCTCTACTAAATTAAGTATGCCCTGCAACCCTGCACTCACACGCCGATCTTTTCGGCCTCGCCGCGGGCGGCGATGTTTTCATACTGTCTTATCCTTTCTGCAATCAGGCGGTAGAGCGAGCGAAAGCTGTCCTTTGTCTTGTCTGACAAAAAGTCGGCCTCCCCGAGCGCAATCTTTTCACAGATATACCGCGTAATCTCCTCGCTCTCAAAGGTCTTCCAGTCGTCGTCCCGGTGATCCTCCCAGATGGCATCAAGGTTCTCGATTACCCCCTTGTTTCCGCGGGCAAGGACGTCCTCGGTCGTGAGGTTGCGGTACCCCTCGTGGCGCAGCTTTATCTCGTACGTCTGGTTGACTGCATGCATATAGTCGTCTAGGACCATATAGTCCTCCATGGACTGTATCGTGGCACCCTCGCGCTCAAAGAATATCATCTGGACCTGGGAGAAGCTGTTGGCCACAAGCTGCGAGGATATCTGCTTTGACTCCTCGCTGTTGTCAAGCAGCACAAACGTCTTGTATCCGTGCTTCATGTAAAAGATTGCAAGCGGCATCACCGAGTTCTTGTTGAACGCGGCAACGACGTTGAGCGGGTTCATCGATATGTTTGGATCCTGTAGGAACTTGTCAAACGCGTGGAGGTACATGCTGTCAGACATTGTCTCGACAATCAGCACCGGCCGGGAGTTGGTCCCGATCTCGCGATCGACTATCGAGTCGACAAGGCCGCGCGAGAGGCCGTAGAGTATCGGCGTCAGGGTGTGGTCGTCGGCATTCCAATAGTCGTAAAATATCCTGCTGAGGTGCTTGCGGCGGTCAAGCTCGACTACAAGCAGGTTGCCGGGAGTATAGTCAAATATCATAAACGGCGAGTGCGTCGCATAAAGCACCTGGTTTGAGCCTGCAAGGGACTTTAGGAGGTCAGATATGCCGCGTTGTTGCGTCGGGTGTAGGTTTCGCGCCGGCTCATCAAGCAAGAGTATGGCCTCCTTTAGCTCTGCGCGCCTGGTCTCTGCTGCAAAGTTGACGATAAACGAGAACGTCCACTTGAAGCCCTCGGCGCGCCGGTGCAAAAGCCCCGTATTGGTTATGGTCCCGTCCTTGTGGACGTCAGATATCACGACGCTGATTATGTCTCCGGGCTGGTACCGGAGCTCGACGCGTATGGGGTCGCCGCGCCAGACCGGATTGAGCCTTTCTGTGAGGCGGTTGCTCGCAGTAGTGAATAGTTTAATCAGTTTTGAGGGGCTGTTGCGCATCGCCTCAATGTCGTCAATGTTGAGCTCTGAGAGAAAGAAGAGGTTTCGCACGGTTTCTGCCTTGTCAAACTTTTCAAGATAGTCTATCTCGTCGGTGCCACGTCTTTTGATGCTTGAAAACTCTGCCAGGTTTATGTTTCCATAGATCTTTTTGTAATCAGAAAAGTAGACAAAACGAGGATGGAGTTCGTTTGCAACATAGTTTTGGACGGCGGCGAGATCCGATGTTCCAGACAGCAGGCTTGAAAACTGGTTCTTTGGATCAGAGCATATCTTGTCCCATTCCTCTACAACGCGTGTCTCTTCGCTGGACAGCATATGGAAGCGGTTGTTGAATTCGGCCATCAAGGAATCGAACTCGGCCTGTGTTTTTGGCGGGCTCTTTGTGAATGTGGCAGTGTCAAGCTGTATTCGGATGTGGTTTGGTACCGTGTCCAAGAACGCGTTTATCTTTTCTACAAAGTTCTCCCACGAGTTTATCGACTTGTTCTCCTGCTCGCTTATTACAATGTCACCAAAGTCGTACTGGACTGACGGGTGTTTGTTTGTGCGGTATATCCGCACCTTTTTTATTTCCTGGACCGAGGGAAACATCTCTTTTATCATCATCGTTTCCTTTGGGCTGAGCTCAAACTCGCCCTCGGCCAGTCGGACTTCGGACTTTAGCTCCTCGGACATTTCATCGCACAGGTCAAGGCTTGAGACCGTCTCGTCCCGGTTGAGGAGGACCAGCGCCTGGAGTATCGTGGTTTTGCCGCTCTCGTTGCGGCCCACAAATGCGGCCAGATCGCCGACATTGATCTCGCCAGAATCGTGTATGCACCTGTACGCCCTGATGCGGAATTTTCGAAGCCTCATTTGGGTTTGATCTCATAATCTGCGATTTAACTCGTTAGTCATATTTGCCCACATTTTGGCATAAATTTTGTTAAATAGATATATGGGAATACTGCCGTTTTAGGCGTGACATCGCGTCTAAGCGTCATGCTAGTTTTTGTAATCCCCGTAATTGCATCAGTGGCCTTGGCCTCAGTCGTCATGGGCCAGATGCTCCAGGGCCCCGAACGCGGATCAGGGGGCGCCTCGGAGCACGTCACAATAGTCGGCCTCAAACCAGTGTATGCGGCACCTGCAAACATTGAGGTACACGTCCACGTAACCCACGACCGTTTTGACTGCGGCGATCTGACCGTCGATATCCGGCAGCAGCCGGGCCAGACGTCCGTACACCAGGAGGGGTTCTTTGGACAGTGCTTTGCCAGTACAAACACAATGATACCGCTTGGCGGCGCGTTTTCTGCAACCGTGACAGAACCCGGGACGTACAGCCTGGTCGCAACGATACAGGATGCTCAGAAAAGCAGAACTGCAAGTGCAGTGGGGGCGTTTACGGTAAATTGATATGCGATGTGTTTGGGGGACGGGCATAAAATGGCGGGTCCAAAGAACGGCGACAAGCTAAAAGAATACCTAAAGGAGCTCGAGATATTAAAGGAAAAAAAGCGCGTCCTCGAAGAAAGCGAGCAGCGGCACCTGTCTCCAAAGAGAAAGCCCAAAAAGGCAAAGGCGGCAAAAAAGCCGGCACCCAGGAAGACAAAGGCGGCCCCCAAGGCAAAGGCAAAGCCCAAACCAAAGGTAAAACCAAAGCCAAAGGCAAAGGCAAAACCAAGGCCGGTACCCAAGAAGACGACGCCCAAAAAACCAAAGGCAGTAAAGGTGCCGCTTCCAAGAAAGCTCAAAAAACCACCCGTTCCAAAACCAGAGATTCCAGAAAAAACCCCAGAGGAGAAGGCAGAAGAGGAAGAGTTTTCAAAAGAAGACATCCAAAACTTTCAGATCGGCGGGATGAACATGGAGCAGCTCATAAACAAGGTGTGCGACATACTTGTAAAGAACCAGACCGAGGGGGTCGCACAGGCAGAGGTCTGGCGCAAGCTAAAGCTCACAGTCCGCGACGGATTCAGGCTCGCACTAAAGCTAGAGTGGCTGGGCATAATCAGCCGTGAAAAGGTGCTCGAAAAGGGCAGGTGGACATACAAGCTGATCCTCAAGCGGACGCCGATAAGCACGCGCTCGATAGTGGACTCACCGTGCCTTACATGCCCAGTAGAGCAGAAATGCACGCCAGACGGCGAGGTCAGCCCGTATACGTGCGAGCTCATCAAGGACTGGGTCATAGTAGAGGCAAAAAGGTTGCGAAAACGCTGATGAGGCCGCACGAGGCACGCAGGGATCTTTACAGGCGCATGGCACACGCGCAGGGGTATCGAAGCCGGGCCGCATACAAGCTCAAAGAGCTAAACACCGCATACCGCGTAATCGGGGCCGGCTTTGACGTGCTAGATGTCGGGTGTGCGCCCGGCGGCTGGACCCAGGTTGCGGTCCAAAATGCCGGAAACCAGGGCCGCGTCATGGGAATAGACACGGCGTATACGGAGGAGGTTCCCGGCGCACATATAATACGCGCAGACATTACAGACGAGTCTGTGCTGGACAGGATTTTGGAATACTTTGGCAAAAAGATCAACACGGTCGTGTGCGACCTCTCCCCGCGCGTCACTGGCAACTGGTCCGTCGATCACGCCACCCAGATCTCGCTAAACTATGGCGTAGTCAAGATACTCCCGCAGATTCTTGCGCGCAAGGGCCATGCGGTATTCAAGGTGTTTGACGGCGAGTATTCAGCAGAGTTTTACACATTTATGAGAAAAAAGTTTGTAAAGGTAAAGACCACAAAGCCCATGGCAAGCCGCAAGACCAGCAGCGAGATGTACATGGTGTGCATGGGCTACACAGAGTCAGGCTAGCGCGGCGAGTATCTCGGGCATGGTTGCACTGGTGCGGAATCCCGACGTGTCAAGGGATGTGGGCGAGGCAGAGTATCCGGCACCCTCTAGGATCCCAAGCATCCGCTCCAGGCGCGGCGGCGAGGCGCGTGCACGCGAGGCGACCTCATCAAGCGTGTAATAGCACGCAGGCATGGCAGACTCTGCATGTGCGCGGCGCATCAGCTTTGCGCACGCAGGGCTGACTGCGTGCGAGGCGCACTCGGACGCAGCAGACTCGGCAAACTCTGGATCAAAGATCCGCCCGGTCCACAGCGGGCCGGCAATGCCGGGTGCGGCACCGCATTCGCACCGTACCGCAGAGCCGGAGGTGCCGCGCCTGCCGCACTCTGCACAGTGGTATATGATTCCAAGATTCTCTGCCGTATCGGTCTTGTTTAGGACGGTGGCATACACGCGGTAATAGTGCATGTCGGCCTCACAGAACAGGGGCGCAATGGTCGCATCCATCCTTGCCGCAACGGTGCGCATGCATCCAAGAATCAGGCGGAGTGCGGTCTCATCAGAGTGCGGGGTGCGGCGTATGGGCACGCCGCCGTACCTGCGGGAGCATGCCGACGAAAACACCCCGTTGAGTACCTGGAGGTCCGTTGCCGTCATGGACAGGATCCCCCCGTGTGCGCACGCCCTTATTGCACAGTCGATGTATTTGGACGGGGAGCCAAACGGGTCAACGTCTACGAGCAACCCGCGCAGGCCCTGCTTTGCGTGTTTGGAGAGAAACCTGCACGCCTCGTCCCGGGACGTCTGCACGGCGTCCTCGCACGAGTTCAGCTTGGCAGACCTTGTTGCAAGATCCAGCGCACCGGGGTTTAGATCGTTGAGTATGACATGGTTGATCTGTTCGACCTCGTTGGCTATGCGTATCCCGCGCGCACCGAGGCCCGCGTGGCTTTCTAGCACGAGTGCGTCCCCGTCAAACTTGCGCGCAAATGCGGCACACGCAACGACAGAGATGTCGCGGTTCAGCCTTGCACGCGGGTTGTAAAAGGCCGGATCATGCGGCGGGGCCGGCATCAAGAGCGAGTCCTGCGGCACTAGAAGCCGCGTACTGCCCTCGAGTGTTTCAGTAATCCCATCGTTCTCTGACACTGTAAAATGTTTGCAGCCGGCGTGCCATAAGCGTTTGCTGGCGCATCGGGCAACGCGGGGGGTACCGCAATAAAGATAAAGGCACCGCATTGACGCCCCGCTGAAATGTCCCAGACGTGCACAAAGTGCAAGGCCGAGATACCCAACCCGGACGAGCTTGATCAAACCGCCGCAAAGTATCCGTGCTGTGCAAAGTGCTGGGCAGAGTGGAAAGAGTACCGCGTCATCCTGATGAACGAGATGAGGCTCGACATGTCAATGCCCGATCACCGCAAGCTGGTCAAAAAGAATGAAAAGATCTTTGTCGGCGTGATGACCCCCGAGGGGGACGTGGTCGACTTTGGTGACGAAAAGAACCGCAATCCAGACGCCTAGATTCCCATACTCTTTTTTGCATTGTCCGGTATCAAGACCATGAGCTTGCCGTGGCACGGCTTGCCCGTTGCGGCAATTACGTCACGGATCGAGGCCGCAATGGTCTGGCGCTGCGATGCGTCTAGCGACATAAAGACCTCGAGCATTCCGTCAAGGTTGAGCGTGACAAACTTTGCCGGATTGCTGCATGCCTTGGCAGCATAGACTGCAAAGAGGTGCCTGCGCTCCTCTTCAGAGAGTGCGCATACGGTTGTGAGCCATGTCTTGAGCAGCCGCGCAAGGCTGTCAAACGGGATGGCAGGTGCGTTCTCTAGCGCGCCGTCTATGATCTCTTCTTGCTCTTCTGGCAGGAGCGTGTAAAACTCTGCCAGGCGCTTTTGGAGCATTGACTTGCGCAAAAAGTCAGGCAGGCCGGCAAGTGCAAGAATTATGTTCTTCGAGTGTTCAGAATCGACCATTGTGCCAAACCGCGGACGCGGTTTGTATTAAATGATACAGGAGGGCCGGGATGCCGCGCAGCTCTTGTTGCAATACCCCCCCAAGCCGGAAGCTGTGCACACCCACGTGTCGTGTGGAACCGTGATGCAACAATCCCGGTCAGCACAATGTGATCGAGCTTAAATAAACCCGATACGTCCCCCGAGTCTGCAATGCCCTCAACGGTCATAGTCGGAGGATTCTTTGGTGATGAAGGAAAGGGAAAGATCGTCTCATACATGGCAACGCATGACAGGCCCTCAATAATCGTGAGGGGCGGTGCAGGACCCAATGCAGGCCACACGATAATGGACGGGGAAAAGGTATGCAAGGTCAGAATGCTGCCGTGCGGCTTTATCAACCGGGATTCCGGGCTCGGGATAGGACCCGGGGTCGTAGTCGACCCTGCAGTGCTCCTCAGGGAGATCAAGGAATACAATGTGACCCAGGACGTCCTAGTCGATTCTAGGTGCGGCATAATCGAGGCATCACACAGGGATGATGACTCGAAAGGCAGGCTAAAAGACGAGATCGGCAGCACGGGCTCTGGAACGGGGCCGGCCAATGCGGCGCGCGCCATGAGGACGCTTGGCCTGGCACGCGACGAGCCCTCTATTGCAGAGTATGTCGGCGATGTTCCAGCAACCCTCAACGGCGCCCTAGATGAGGGCAGAGACGTGCTCGTCGAGGGCACGCAGGGCACGTTTCTCTCGCTCTGGCACGGGACATACCCCTATGTGACCTCAAAGGACGTCACTGCGTCGGGCATATGCGCCGATGTCGGCCTTGGGCCCTCAAGGGTCGACGAGGTCATGGTGGTCTTCAAGGCGTACGTCACACGCGTGGGAGAGGGCCCGCTAAATGGCGAGCTGGGCGCACAAGAGGCCGAGTCGCGTGGGTGGGCCGAGTTTGGCGCAGTCACGGGCAGGCCCAGGCGCGCAGCAGAGTTTGACTATGAACTGGCCCGGCGCGCAGTCATGCTCAATTCTGCCACGCAGCTTGCAATTACAAAGCTCGACGTTGCGTTTGGAAACTGTGCAGGCGTGAACGAGTACGGGGATCTCCCCGGCGACGCACGCACGTTTATCGAGGACACAGAGTCACGGCTAGGTGTGCGCGTCGCACTCATAGGTACCGGCCCGCACGCGCACGACATTATTGATCGCAGGCGTGAAGAGTCGCATCAGACATAGGTTTAATTTGTCGCAATCTTGGGCCATGCTACATGCCCGATGTAAAGACGGATGTCAAGACAGATACCAACCCGCGCTACATTGAGGTCGAGTCGCAGCTGGAATTCTCACGCATGGTCTGCGCGCTAGAGCGCGTGCCACGGATCGTATTCATGCACGAGCACAACGGCTCACGCGTGCTCTCAGTACAGATGGATCTGTTAAAGGAAAAGCCCATCATATACTATGTTCCAGTAGACGGTGCCGGCCAGTACATCTCGTACGGGATACGTGCGGGCCAGGAAGTGTGCGCAATGGCCGACTCGATGACAGACTCTACGCGCCTCTATTCGCCGATTGTCAGCATAAAGTCCCTTCCGGACAACCTAAAGGCCGGAAACGGCACGACTGACAAGTACTCGCCGCTAGAGCTCGACGATCTCGCAAGCCTGGTAAAGCTTACCTACAACTTTGATGAGACGTCGATTCCATTGTTCATGTTTGCCATAAAGGACAAGTGGGCAGTCGGCATATTCATGAACTTTAACGAGGACGGGGCGTCATACTTTTGCCACGTGAAAATGGACGATGATCCAAAAAAGGCGTTTCTCAAATACACGACGACAAACGGCACAAAGCCAGAGTTTGTCGGCGCGCCCAACGGGCACGGGTACACGTACGTAAAGGTAATACGCCTCAAGGACACGCATCCGCTAATAGACCATGCAGAGCTTTAAGTCTAGAATCCGCAATACAGCGCGCTCCAAGGGCCCGCTCATACTGGCAGCAGACATTGCAACACCACCGACATCGGGGCTCGTACCCAGGATAACTGCTGCAATCACGCAAGTAGCAGATCATGCGTGCGCAGTAAAGCTAAACATGCACGCCCTGCTCCCCCTCGGAGCCGCCGAGATCCGCAGGATTACAACTCATGCCCACAGGCGGGGCATTCAGGCAATTGCGGACATCAAACTCAACGATATAGGTGCCACCAATACTGCTGCCACGCAGGCGCTGTGGTCCATGGGCATGGATGCCGTCATTGTCAATCCCGTCATGGGCGCAAAGAGCCTTGAAAATCTGGTCTGCGAGGCGCACAAGAAATCACGCGGAATCATTGCGCTGTGCCACATGAGTGCGCCAGAGGCTCGGCAGACATACGAGCTCCGCCTAGCACGCGGGAGGCGGCTCTATCACAACTTTGTGAGGAGCGCCGCAAACGCAAAGGCAGACGGGCTGGTCGTGGGCGCAACATTCCCAAAGATAATCGCAGAATGCGCAAAGATGGTTCCAGGCGTGCCGATATACTCGCCGGGGATTGGCTCACAGGGGGGAAGCGCACGGCTCGCAGCAGAGTCTGGAACGAGCTATTTCATTGTCGGCAGGACTATACTGTCTGCTGCCGACCAGCGCGGCGAGGCTGCGCGCATACGCAGCCTAGTTTCGCAGTAGCCTGTCTGCGGCAGAAAGGACGCTGCGCGCATTCTCGTATGTGAGCATCTCCATTGCAACGTCATAGCTCTCCCACGTATGCGCCTTGTGCTCGGGAGATATGCGGACAACTGACGTATCTGTGCGCGCAAGATAGAACACGACTGTCTTGTGTATGAGCTCGCCATTGTGCACAAAGTCATAGGTAATGGTCTCAGACATCCCGTCAATGAATTCGAGATCCGTGATTCCCGTCTCTTCGGCCGTCTCGCGGATCACGGTCTGGCGTAGCTCCTCTCCGGGCTCTACCTTGCCCTTTACAAAGTCCCAGTATCCGGTAAGATAGTGCAAGAGCAGGTACAGGGTCCTGCCGTTGTCTCTACGAAATATTACGGCGCCTGCGGACTGTTGGGATTTGGCCATCTAGGAGCCCACCCGCCTGTCACGGTGCTGAAACGTCCTGATTGCCCTCATCAGGTCTATCTTTCGGAACTCGGGCCAGAGAATGTCCGTAAAGACCAGCTCGCTATATGCGCTCTGCCAGAGCAGAAAGCCGCTCAGCCTGCGCTCACCGGACGTTCGAAGTATCATGTCAGGCGACGACTGGGGCAGGTGCGACGTGTATAGGTTTAACTCGATGACAGACTTGTCAATAGAGTCCGGGCTGATGCTGCCGTCTGCAATGCCTGTTGCGATCTTTTTGAGCGCGTCGACCAGCTCGTCCTGGCCGCCGTATGCAAGGGCAATGTTGAGAAACCTCCTGTCATAGCTCCGTGTCGCCTCATCAAGCTGCTCCAGCGTGCGGTTTATCGACTCTGGAAGCAGGTCAAGCCTCCCCAT